>JBILKY010000121.1:0-10096 GCA_044376395.1 Chthoniobacteraceae bacterium
CGCGGATTTTGGATACTCGCAAAACGGCCCCCGGCCTCCGTGCCTTGCAGAAAAAAGCGGTTCTCGACGGGGGTGGGACCAACCATCGGATGGGCCTCTACGACATGGTGATGGTCAAGGACAACCATCTCGCGGCAAACAGCACTCCGTCCGACCTCCAAAGCGCAATCCTCAAGCTCAAGGCGGCCCATTCCAACGTGCGGGTCGAGCTCGAAGCGGATACTTTAGAACAAGTGCGCAGCTTTCTTGAGCTCACTGGGGTTGATGTGATCCTGCTCGATAACATGAGCCCGGAAGTGATGCGCGAAGCCGTTGCACTCGTGCGACAGCGGGTCACGCTCGAGGCTTCGGGGGGCGTCAACCTCGAAACCGTTGAGTCGATCGCATCCACAGGGGTGGATTATATTTCTATCGGCGCCCTCACCCATTCGGTGCGGGCCATCGATTTCTCCATGGAAATCCTGAGGGAAGAAAATCCGTGAGAATGGAGTTCTGCAGAAAGCCGCAAGACCGCGTGCATTGACGCGACCAACGCGATCGACTGAAAAGTCGCGCCGGGACTATTTCTTCGCCCCCTTCCCGGGCACGCTGGCGGGACGCAAGATCACTTCCACCCTCCGGTTCGGAGCCTGCTCATCAACCGAACCGTTCAGGACCATCAACTCCTGCGCACCGAGACCGATGGTTTCCAATTTGGCAGGATCCATCCCGTGGCGGTTAATCAGCCATTCGCGCACCGCATCCGCGCGCCTCTGACTGAGCCGCAGATTGTAGTCGGAACTCCCCATCGCATCGGTGTGCCCGATGATCACCATGATGTAATCCGGAAACCGGCGACGCAGGTCCGCTATTTTTTCGAGGATCGGATTGGATTCCTCACCGAGATCTGCGCTGTCGTAGCCAAAAAGGGCATTGCCGGGGATCGCCACGGGACTCTCACGGGTGGCCACCTGCCCGATCGCATTCAGCGCGTCCTCGATGGACTGCCGGCCGGGGATCACCATTCCCGCTGACCCCCTGCCGCCAGCCTTCGCCGATTCGGAGGCCATGGCGAGGACCGGTTGCGCAAGCGAACTCGGCGAAGCCTGGATCATGGCGCCCGCGAGGGATCGCAACTCGCCGTCGAGTGAACTGCCAGCGGACGCGGGCAGCGGGCTCGCCGGTATCAGCTCCGCCTTGGCCTCTGGACGCTCCTCGACAAGCTGCTTTTGCACGTCCACAGGCTTCACCTGCATGTCCACGTCGGCAGCCTTCGGCTTTGCGTCAGAAAACACCAACTTGTCGGGGACCACGGGCGCCTTCTCCGCGGGCTTTGGAGGCTCGGGCACGCTGTCGAGGACCTTCGGGTCAAACTTGACCTGCTTGATCACGAATCGCGGCGGAAGCAGGGAAGGCGCTGCGTTTTCAGAAAAACCCTGAACCACGAAGGATTTCGACCAGTTGAAAAGCCATCCGTGGGCGCCCAACGATGCGACGAGGGCGAACGCGTACCATCCACTGATTGAGCTCGAATTCCGCCGATGCGAATTGGATACCGCCTGCATGGGTGAAAAGATGCCACGGATTCAGAGTGCAGACAACCCCATGCTGCGCGGATTTGCCGAAACGAACGAAATTTGAGAGCCCCCCTGTAAAGCGGCGCCTTGCTGCTTTATTTTTTTGAACTTTCCTAACCCCCCACCTGTCAAAAGGATTATAACCAGTAAAGATTCGTTTGTCGTCTCGAGAGTCGCAGGCGTGTCCGTGAATCCCAAATCAGCCAGACAGAACGATTTTCCGACCCTTCAATCTCCTCACGCTCACCGCCACGCCTCCACGGCGCAACCCCTCAACACCGACATCCCGCCATGAAACGCATCGCTAAAGCCCGCAACGGAGATTGGAGTGCGCTCAATGCTTACTTGAAGGATATTTCCGGGGACGGAGCCGCCTACGCTCCGCTCACACACGAGGAGGCGCAAGCCTTGGGAGCCAAAGCCTTCGCAGGGGATCTGGACGCCCGCGAGGCGCTCGTGCGAAGCCATCTGCGGCTGGTGGTGAAGATCGCGCACCAGTACGCGGGGTTCGGGCTGCCGCTGGCAGACCTTATCGCGGAGGGCAACCTCGGCCTTTTCCGCGCGTCCGAACTTTACAATCCGAAGTTCGGGACGCGTTTTCTGACCTACGCCTCGGTGTGGATCAAGCAGCGGATCCACCGAGCCATCACCTCGCAGTCCAAGGCGGTTCGCATACCGGTGTGGCGCTCCCAGAGGCTGCGCAAGCTCTCACGGATCCAGGAGGACATCTCCTCGCAGCTCGGACGTTCCGCCAGCGAGGAGGACCTGGCGGACAGGCTCGGGATTTCAGCGGAGGAGCTGGCTGAACTCCAAGGGGACCGCGTCGAGGTGTTCTCCATGGACGCACCGAGCTTGGATTCGGAGAGCCCGGGCCTCGCGGAAACACTGCCGGACGAGTCGGCGATGCACCCCGCGCAGAAAATGGGTTCTGAGGAAATGCAAGACGAGCTGCTGGCCTGCCTTGCGGACCTCGACGACCGCGAACTGCAGGTGTTGTCCCATAAATTCGGATTCCAATCCGCCAGCCAGGTTTCGCTTCGGGAACTGGGACGCCGGCTGAACTTGAGCCACGAGTGGGTGCGACGGATTGCGGAGCTGGCGCTCGTGAAAGTGCGCCGGGCGTTCACGGAATCCCCGAGATGGAGCCGCGCGGAGCGGAAACTTCGCCAGGCGGCCGCGGCGGCCAAACTCAAGATGATTGCGCCGGTCCTGCCTCTCACGAAACCGCAGGGTTGAGGAAGCGAAGGAAAGGGCTTTACGTTTGCGCTGCTAAGCCTGCGGTGCTGGGGGTGGTGACGGGAAGAATTTACGAGTGATTCATGCTGGTTGGGTGCGGAGGGCGAGTCTACCCGGGAAAAGGCCGAGATTTGAGAGCGGCACAGGTCGATTAAGAAACGGAAGCGGGTTGGGGGGATACCGCTTAACGCGCTGGCTTTGTCCGCGGGACAGCATGCGCAGGATCAATGCGGTAAGCGGCTTCCGATTTGCACCCACGGAACTAGCCGACCGACGGCTTGGAATGTGGCAACAGAGCGGGGGTAACCAAATGGATATTCAACAAATCAAACCACTGCGCTTCTCCTTTCCAATTTGCCGCCTTTACCAGACGCAATTGCGGATGCACGGGACTTTCGTGCTATTTCTGGCATGGATTGCTGTAGAGCAGTTTTCGCAGGGGGGCTGGAAGACAGCTTCTTGGGGGGTGGGATTTGTGTGCCTCGTGTTCGCTTGCGTGGTCATGCATGAGTTCGGGCATGTGCTGGCAGCTCGGGGGTTCGGTATCAGAACGCCGGACATCACCCTGTTGCCCATCGGCGGAGTGGCACACTTGGAGCGCATTCCGGATGCCCCCAAAGAGGAAATTATCGTGTCGGTTGCGGGCCCACTGGTGAGCGCCCTACTTGCGTTGATATTCTGGTCTGCGTGCGACTTTGAGCCGGTCAATCTTCAAAGGCAGCCCGGCAACTTCATGGAGCTCATCGCGAGCCTCGCCGCGGTGAACGGCGGGTTGTTTTTTTTCAACCTTATTCCGGCCTTTCCGATGGATGGCGGGCGGATTTTAAGGGCTCTCATCGGAATGAAGGTCTCGCACCTCGCGGCAACGCGTGTTGCGGCGGCGATCGGCAAGATGATCGCCCTTGTCATTGCGGGGCTGGGGATCGCCGTTCCGATGCCGATGCTCATTCTGCTGGGCTTGTTCGTGTTCAGCAGCGCAAAAAGGGAGGCTGAATTGGCGGAACAACACGCTGGAGGCGGGGCATTCGCGGGCTAGGCTCCGGCGGAACATTGTCCGGCAAGCAAGAGGGTAGTTCACTTAAACTTACAATCGTGCATTTCAAAAACGTGCATGAGCACTGTGGTGTACGCGGCAAGGTCCTCGGCCTTCAAGCTGACCTGATTAAAAATGCGAGTCAGAGATGTTTCTTCCTCTGCGGTACAGGGTCGGCATGTCAAGGACAGCACCATCAGACTGATGGTTTCGCCACTTCGGCCATCAGTCCACTCGAGGCAGTCTGCGATAAACTTCTTCACTCCCTCTTGGAACAACTCCTCGGACAACTCGGCGGCGTCGCGCTTCCACATTCCGGCGAGATACAGAATGTTCCGTTGTAAATCGGCCCGCTCCAAGGGGCGTTCCGCCTGGTTCATATAGCCCTCCGAAAGCAACAACTCGCGAGGAAATGCGGGGTTCTTCGCACCCTTTGTGAGGTAATCAACCGCGGCAGGGTACCCCTTTCGCTCGTAGACCACAAACCAGTCGATCTCAGATTCGGTTGGGAGAAGCCCGGTGACATCCAAGAAAGCACGGCGGATCAATCGGATATCCCGCCGCATCTCATCCTGCGAACAAACAAGCAAGGTCCCGGCAAGTAGCAAACTCAAGGTGAGCGCGCCCAATCTCATGTCCGCATGATATTCCCATATCCGACACCCAGTGCCAGTAAATTGCGCCCGCCCAAGCATTCGTGCCGGCTATGGTTGATATCACCACTTCAAAAAAGCCCAGTGTACTGGAACCGCAATGAGCGCACCGTGGATTCATCCTGAGCCACCCTGAACCAATGAACCGCGGTATCTGGGTCACGCGACATTCGCTGTTCGACCCACGGAGGCCGGCGGACTTCGCGGCCCTCAGCCGTAGTTCCCTCGCTTTTCTCTTCCTCACGCCAGCCATCATTGAAGATACTGATGGGCTACCGCATTTCCACCACGAGCCCACCGCCCATGCCCCCCCTACCGGACCCGGAAGCCGCACCCTACGACGTGCGGGCCATTGACTCGCTCGCCTCAACCGTTTCGAACCTCACGGGTGAACTCGCGAAGGTCATCATCGGTCAACAAGCAGTGATCGAGCAGTTGCTGACCTGCATTCTAGCCCGCGGTCATGCGCTCCTGATGGGAGTCCCCGGGTTGGCCAAAACACTATTAGTTCAATCCCTCGCCGAACTCATGGATCTTCGCTTTAGCCGGATCCAATTCACACCGGACCTGATGCCGAGTGACATCACGGGAACGGAGATTCTTCAGGAGACAGAAGTACCCGGACGGCGCGCATTCGAGTTTGTGAAAGGCCCGCTGTTTGCAAACCTTGTGCTTGCCGACGAGATCAACAGAACTCCGCCGAAGACTCAGGCAGCGCTGCTCCAAGCAATGCAGGAGCGCAAGGTTAGCGCGGGCAAACACCAGTTCAATTTGGAGGCGCCTTTCTTCGTTCTGGCCACGCAAAACCCCATCGAGCAGGAGGGCACATATCCGCTCCCCGAAGCGCAACTCGACCGATTCATGTTCCTGATCAACGTCGGATATCCCAGCGCTGAAGAGGAGTTGCAGATCGCCAAAACCACGACCGGCAATTCTATCGCCAAGCTGCACACCGTGGTTCATGCCGAACAATTGTTGCAATTCCAAGAACTGGCCCGCCGTGTTCCTGTTCCGGAGCACATTTATGAACGAGCCGTGCGTCTGACCCGCAAATGCAGGCCTGGGGGCGACGAATCGCCAGACTGGATACGAAAATGGGTTGAATGGGGCCCAGGCCCGCGAGCCGTCCAATACCTGATCCTCGGGGCCAAGGCTCGGGCGATTCTTAAGGGAAGTTACATGGTTCGGAACGAGGACCTCGATGCGGTCGCAGAACCAGTCCTTTCCCATCGAATTCTGGTGAACTTCCAAGCTGAGAGCGAGTCGATCTCCAGCGCGCAAATCATCCGCCGACTGCTTGCGGAAACCTCACGATAAACTTGGCTTCGTCCCCCGCCCCATGGCCCTTTCTGGACGCCGGCATTATCGCCCGCCTCTCCAGGCTGCCACTCAACGCGCGCCTGCCAATGCAGGGCTCGGTGAGCGGCATGCACCGCAGCTCCGCGAGAGGCTCTTCAGTTGAGTTCGCCGAGTACCGCAAGTATTCCCCTGGGGACGACCCGCGCTTTCTCGACTGGCGTATTTTTGCAAAAACCGACCGATTCTACGTTCGCGAGTTTGAGGCAGACACAAACCTGCGCTGCTACATCGTGATCGACACCAGCGGGTCGATGCGGTTCGGCAACAAAACAACCACCCGCATCGACCGCGCAAAATCCATTGCTGCCGCAATCGCCCACGTACTGATCAACCAAGGGGACGCAGTCGGGCTCAACGAACTGAGCGAATCAGCGCCCGCGGACATTCCGCCGCGCCGGGCCGCAAGGCATCTCCGATTGCTTTACGACCGGCTTGCCAGCCTGAACGCATCACAAGGCACCTCACTCGTCACGGGCCTGCACGAGCTTGCGGAGCGCATCAAACCTCGGAGCATGGTTGTAATCATCAGTGATTTTTTCGAGGAAGTCCCGCTGCTCCTCGGTTGCTTCAAGCATCTTCGATTTAAAAAACACGACGTTGCTTTGTTTCATTTGCTAGCAAAGGAGGAAGTCACCTTCGACTTTGAATCCCCGGTCAACCTTGTGGATATCGAGACGGGGACAGCACTCGCAACGGATCCCGCCCTCATGAGGGATGCTTATCTGCAGTCACTCACGCGTTACTTGGAAGAACTCAAACTCGGGTGCTCCAACTTCAGAGTGGACTACCATCTGCACCGCCTGGATGAAGACTACGAGCCGATGTTGACCAATTTTCTTCTCGGAAGACTCCGTCGCAGACGCAACACCCGCTGAGCAAAACTGAATCTTCATTGCCCCAACGATGCACTTTCTCCAGCCAGCCATGCTGTGGGCGCTGCCCGCGCTTCTGATTCCTGTTGCAGTGCATCTTCTCAACAAGATGCGCTACAAGACAGTGGACTGGGCGGCGATGCATTTCCTTTTGAAACTCCAAAAAGCGTCGGCGCGTAGGGCCAAGCTTATGGAAATGCTTCTTCTGGCAACCCGGATTCTGCTCGTCCTTGCCATCGTACTCGCCTTCAGCCGCCCATTGTCTGGAGGATGGCTTTCAAAGGCCATATCCAACGATCCGGAATGTGTGCTTATTCTGCTCGATCGCTCTCTTAGCATGGGGGAGAGAGTTTCCATAGGTGGAATCTCGAAACTCGAGCGCGCGTTAAAGGTTATCAAATACTCGGCCGAACAACGGCCTGCAAACCGCTATGTTCTCCTGGAGAATGTCCTCAGGCAGCCACTCGAGCTTGCGGACCTAAAGGCCCTCGATTCACTCGATTTCACCACTCAAACTGAGACGGCAGCAAACATCCCTGCAATGTTTCAATCAGCCGTCGAATATCTTGTTCAGAACAAGATCGGCAAATCCGAAGTGTGGGTATTCAGCGACCTCCAAGCCTCCAACTGGCGCCCCGAAGATTCGTCCTGGAAATCTACAGCAGACGCCATATCCGGTCTGGGTTTTGCAACCGGCGTTTACGTGATGGATCTTTCGAGCTCGGCTCCTGAAAATACCACGGTCTCTGCGATCAGCGCTGAACTGCGTGAAGTCGATGTATATTTGACGGACAGAAAAGGCGATGCACAAGCTGCCCCGGATTCTGCGGGTCACCTCGCCGTGAAACTTGCATTCACAACGACTCACGCCCCGCAAATGGCGCTTCCTCTGGCGATTACTGTCAACGGCGCACGATCGCAAACCCAGGTTCCGTTTGAAACTCAGCGTCAGACCCACCTGCTCCGCATACCCTATCAATCTAACCAGGCGGGCTGGGGCAAATGTGAAATCCCAGCTGACCTCAATCAAGGCGACAATTCTGCATACTTTGTGTGGCCTGAAACAAAGCCCGCAGACGCGACCATCATCGGCGATTCACTTGCCGCCCGTCGCCTCCAACTTGCATGCGCTCCTGAGGTCGATTCAAAACAAAGGACGGCGCGGATCATTCCAGCCCAATCACTGGACGCATTGGTTCTTGAACGCACCGATCTCTTGATTTGGGCCGACGGTGCACCGTCGGTGAACCAAGGAAGTTTGATCAACCAATGGTTAAGATCAGGCGGCGCGCTTTTGGCATTTCCACCGTCAAACGAAGGCGCGTCTGGACTCGAGGGAATCGCATGGAACCGAATCGAAACTGGGGCGCAACCGTTCCCCGTCACCTCGTGGGATGAGCATGATGGCCCACTTTCGAAAACCGAAAGCGGCGCAAACCTCCCGCTCCATCTGCTTTCAGTCACCACGCGGCAGACACCTGTGTCGTCCGGCACGAGTCATGTCGTCGCGACGTTTTCTGACGGTCAAAGTTTTCTGACACGCGTTGGCTACGGCAAAGGGCAGATCTACCTTGCTGCAACACGCCCCTCCGAAGACTGGAGTTCGCTTCACGAAGGAGCGATCCTCGTGCCGCTCGTGCAGCGCGTGCTGATGGAGGGGCGATCTCTGCGCGAGCCGCCAACAAATGCCCTCGCTGGAGAATGGTCGCCGGACAGCCACGAAAGCTGGAGTGTCGACCCAGAGTCCGTCCAAGGCGAGCGACGGGCAAAAGCCAAGTTGTTGGATCCCCGCTGGAACTCAGGCGTATTCCGTTCCGGAAATCGGATCATGGCGTTAAACCGCCCGCCGATTGAGGACATTCCAGAGGTCATCCAGCCAAGCGAGGTTCAGACTTTGCTGCCGGGATCTCAGACTCATGTTTTTAAAGACACACTCCATTCACAGTCATCCGCCGAAGCAAGCGAGCTCTGGCCCATGCTCATGGGGGCGGTTCTGGCGCTCGCTATCCTGGAGGCGATGCTCTCCACAAACTTCACAACGAAACACCGCAAGACTCCTTTTGTGCAGTATCAGCCAGATACATTCGGGGTTTCATCCATCGGCAAAACATCGTCATGAATGTTGCGTTGGAACTGAACAGCGGGTTAGGCCTCCGCTTAGCAGCACTACTTCTTGTTGCTGGCGGCGCGTACATGCTCTGGTATGAACTCAGGCAATCCACGACAGGAAACAAACGCAGGGCCCTCGCCGTTGTTCGCTTCGCAACCATCCTTCTCCTGGCCTTCACACTTTCAAAACCCGAGTTTGTCACGACGATCGCTCACGATTCCCGCCCGCAGATATCCATTCTATGGGATGACACGCAGAGCATGCAGACACAGGACGTCCGCGATCATCTCAATCCAACGGCAGCGCCATTCAAACGGACCGACTGGATTCAAACCCAATTGGAACAGCGGTTTTGGTCAAAGCTTGAGGAGCGGTACAGCGTCTCTATCACCCCTTTTTCCAAAGCGCTGAACGCTCCTTCACCAGAAGACGGCACCGATGTACACGCAGCATTGTCGGATACGATTGAGAACGTTTCAAACTTACGCGCCGTACTGCTACTGAGTGACGGTGATTGGAACACTGGAAAATCCCCCGTCACCGCTGCAACCAAGCTGGGAGTACGCGGGGTCCCTGTGTACTCGATCGGTGTTGGAATGGAGACGTTTTTGCCTGACATTGAGATGCAGTCGCTATCACTGCCAGCATACTGTTTGGTGAACGAAAGGGTCAGCGCGTCAATCACCCTGACAAACCACTTGTCCCATGAAGTGCGCACCACGATCCGATTGAACGCAGGAGACAACGCACTCGGTGAGAAGGATGTTGTCATCCCGCAAGGTGGCACCACTACTGAGAACATCCCCTTCACTCCGACAGTTGAAGGCCTGCTGAATATCAGCGCTGAAACGCCTCTGCTGTCTGGCGAACGCAATCACTTCAACAATTCTAAATCGACGCGAATGAGTGTACGGCGCGAGTTGTTGAAGGTTCTGGTGGTTGAATCAGAACCGAGGTGGGAGTTTCGATACTTGCGAAACGCGCTGGCACGCGATGCAGGCGTCGACATGCACGTCTTGCTTTACCACCCAAAGCTCGGGATGGGCGACGGTCTAGGGTATCTGCAGGATTTCCCCGCTAAATCAGAGGAGCTCCAGTCCTATGACGTGATTTTCATCGGAGACGTGGGCTTGCAGTCCGGTTTGTCACAGGCGACGGAGCGCGCAGACAAGGGGCTGAGTGTTGAAAACTGCAGGATGATCCGATCCTTGATTGAGGAACACGCCAGCGGGTTGGTTCTTATTCCCGGACCAAACGGCTTTCAGAGGACGTTGGCC
>JBILKY010000394.1:0-3184 GCA_044376395.1 Chthoniobacteraceae bacterium
CGCTTGAATGGGTCGGCGATACATTAAATCCCGCAGTGCTGCTTGAAACAGAAACAGTGAAAGTCTCGCGTGTCCGATGGCCTGTTTTTGAATGTGTCCACGGCGAGGGCATTTTCATCCAGCCAAAGGGAGAGCCGCTCGCGCGCATCATCTATTTGCCCGACGCGGATGTTCCGCCGGAAAAACTCGTGGACGAAATGCTTCTGAGCGCGCAGTGCGAGATCATCATTCCCGCTCTCACCAGCCGCGCCAGCACGCACAGCGGCAACGAACGGCTCGGCATCCGCACAGATCTCTCCCACCGCGAGTGGATCCACCGGCAATCCTTCGAGTGCGGAAGACACATCATCGGCATCGAAATCCAAAAAGCACTCGCGCTTGTGGACTGGTTCAAGACACGCCCCGTCCAGCTGCCCATACTCGTCGCGGGCCTCGGCGAAGGCGGATTAATCGCTCTACACACCGCCGCCATTGACGCCCGCGTCGATGCGGCCTATGTCGCGGGATACTTTGCGCCGAGGGAGAACGTCTGGCAGGAACCGCTTTACAGGAATGTGTTCGGCCTGCTCCGCGACTTTGGCGATGCCGAGGTCGCCTCGCTCATCGCTCCGCGGCCCCTTGTCATCCAGCACCTCGGTTTTCCCCAAACCCAGCAAACTAACCCCGTGCCCGGGAGCCGCCCGATTGCTGCGCCGGGCCGGCTTGAGGCGCCCCCGGCCAAGTCCTCCGAGGCTGAGGTTGAGCGCGCACGGGCAATGGCCGGCG
Source organism: Chthoniobacteraceae bacterium (assembly GCA_044376395.1). Classification (GTDB taxonomy): domain Bacteria; phylum Verrucomicrobiota; class Verrucomicrobiia; order Chthoniobacterales; family Chthoniobacteraceae; genus Chth-196. The sequence goes on from JBILKY010000394.1 coordinate 766, forward strand.
GCGACTGGATCCGCTTCTACACACAACGCCAGGGCATCAAAGAAGTCGTGCGCTCCGTGTTCCCGCAGGCCACAGCATCCTCGATCCTTTCGAAGGCTTCCACCAACGACAAACCCATAGGATTGCCTGTAGATTCCGCGCGCACGCGCAGGCAGTTGCTTGAATTGGAGCACTTCTGCAAACAGGTAGTCCTCGATGCAGAAGCAGAGCGCGACTCGACATTTTGGAAAGCACTTCCTCTCAAATCTGCGGAGGCTTTTGAGGCGCATATTGGGAAGGAGCGTGAACGCTTTTGGCAGGAGCTCATCGGTCGTCTTCCAGACCCGGACCTTCCCGCTCAAGCAAAGACGCGCTTGGTCCTCGAAAACGACAAGGTTTCGGTACATGAGGTGCGGCTCAACGTGTGGGAGGACGTCTTTGCCTGGGGCTTTTTGTGTGTGCCGAAAGGCATCGCCTCAGGCGAGCGCAGACCGGTGGTGGTCTGCCAGCACGGCCTTGAAGGCCTCCCGGCCGATGTCATCGAGACCGATCCGACGCAGAAGGCGTGGTCTTACTACAAGGGCTTCGCGCTTGCGCTGGCAGAACGCGGGTTTGTCACTTTCGCGCCGCATAATCCCTACCGCGGCAAAGAAGCCTTCCGTGTGCTCCAGCGCAAACTCAACCCGATGGGCTTGACTCTATTCAGCGTCATCACCGGACAGCACCAACGGATTCTTGAATGGCTCGGCGGACTCCCGTTTGTCGACTCCTCGCGGATTGGATTCTACGGTCTGAGTTACGGAGGCAAGACGGCGATGCGGGTGCCCGCGGTCCTCCCTGGGTACGCGTTGAGCATCTGCAGCGGGGATTTCAACGAATGGATCCGCAAATGCGTCAGCACGGATCTTCCAATGAGCTATGTGTTCACCGCAGAAAACGAGATCTGGGAATGGAACCTCGCGCGCCATTTTAACTACGCCGAAATGGCGGCGCTCATTGCTCCGCGCCCGTTCATGGTTGAGCGCGGACACGAGGACGGTGTTGCACGCGACGAATGGGTGAATTACGAGTTCGCAAAAGTACGACGCCTCTTTGACCGACTCTCCCTCCAACAACGGACGGCAATTGAACACTTCAATGGACCGCATACGATTCGCGGCGAGGGCACTTTTGAATTCTTGCACCAGCACTTGGCTTGGCCCGTACCAGCTTCAAAGCGGTGAAGCGTATGCAGAAACGACAAAGCCGCGAGGCCACTGCGCACAGGCATCATCGCCAGCGTCGCGATCAACAGACGAATCCCGAAAACAAAACGGGCTGGGACTAAACTAGCGCAACGCCTCTGCTCCTCGGCTGATTTGGGACTGCTCGGCGCCTTGAAATGAAAACGTACCGCTCAAGTGTGAAGCTAGGAGCCACACAATTTTTAACCGATCTGCATTAGGGTTTCTGAGACCTTTCGTCCGAACTGGAAGGCCGCCTCTGACTCTTCTCCGTAAACTCGACTACATCCGCAGTGATCGTTACTTTGGGTACCTGGAAAATCAGCAGATTTATTCCAGACTTATCCTCAGTTTGATTGGCGAGTGCAATCGATCGTCCTGTCAGATTTTCACCGGTGTTCGCATAGAGATTCGCCTTTGCGTCTGCATAGCTGGGCGCCACAAGAGGAAGGATCCCTAGGAGCGTAAAACCCGTGCTTTCCCCGCGGACCCCAGCTTTAACCATCTTATAATTGTTTCCATCGAGGCCAACCCGAGTTTCGTTGCTTTGATTAAACCTCCCTGTCCCTTCAACGCACCCAGATACATTAAAAGATACAAAGCCGACAAAAAAAACAGACAGGATGTTGGGAATTTTCATTTTACGGACTCGAATATAGTTTGAAACTGGGCTCTGTTGAGACATTGTGACTTTAGGTATAATTTGTAAAAGGTATTCTGAAAAATCTTGTGGCTAAAATGATGTGCGCAATTTCACGTGCCCAACTGGGTCTTTTTCTGAACCGGTGGGCAGGCTTTTTTTTTATACTCTTGGTTCTACCGGCTTGCGTTTCAACGCCAGAAATCAAGGTTGCGCCAACGAAAGGCGCTAAAATGGGTGTCTTCTGGTTTTCTGGGCTCAATGGCGATCAGGCGGCCGCTACGGTCACACGGGAGCTTATCAATGCCGGGTTTAACACGGTCGATACGGGAAACTTCAACCAGGTTGTTCACCGGCTCGGAATCAACCCGACGCGGATTAACTCACAGGACCTGAACAGATTAAAGACCGAGACGGGCGTGGAGTACATGCTCGTGGGGTCGAGCGTTGTGATTCCAGGTGTGTTCAATTTTTCCCACGCTGGGATGAGTGTTTACCTCATCGACGTAAAAGCCTCAGAGGTGATCTGGAAGGAGAAATACGGCAATCCAATCTGGACCGGGGTTTTAAGTACTTC
>JBILKY010000468.1:0-3177 GCA_044376395.1 Chthoniobacteraceae bacterium
GCACTGTAGTGAATCACGACAGGTTTGCTGATGTCAAAAAGCGCGATTTTTCGCGTCTCCCGACCAGAAGTGCTTTCCAACTGGGTGTGCGATTCAAAGAACCGCACATATCTGGATACCGCGGGCGGATGCTCTTTTGTCTTAAAGTCCCCAGCCTCATACGGGGAAATAAAGTAGCGGATTTCATAGCGATCTTCGCGGTTTTGATCCGCCTGCCGGTCTCTGACTTGAGCACTTTGACGCACGATTAGAAGATCGCCCTCGGGACGCACTTCAAAAACCCGCGCCTGGGGAATCTCTAGCGCGCGCGTTTCACTCACGGCTGAACGACGCCCGGATCCACCACCGGAAGCGTACCAAATGTCGTTGAAAACCCGCCGCATGCCTGCATTGAAATCGATCACAATTTCTTCATCATTCTGAGAGACGATTGGAAAAGTGGTGAGCAAACGCCGAGCAGGTAGATCCTGAGTCACCACCAGCCCATCGGTTGACTCGTACAAATCAACGCCATCATGAAAGATCTCAAATCTCACCAACTTCCCCGCCAGTGACGTGCTTGTTGGGGAAACAATCTGGGGAATGACCGACGCAGAGATTAAAAACTCCTTTCCGATTGAACGCTTTGAAATCGCGATGTGATTATTTGGAGCAACGCTCAACGGTGCGTCTTTTCTTTCAATCAAAACCTTTGAATCCTCCGCTTTCGGCTCCACCTTGGCGGGAGGCGCCTCTTGAGCCAGCAACTGAAAGGAACAGGCGATCGGAAGCAACAGGAGAAGGAGGGATGTCTTCACGGGGTGTATTCCTGCACTTTATAACGGAGTGCTGAACCGTTTACCCCACTTTTCGCTCAGCGTTGGCGCAAAAAAAGACCGGATCCATCTCTGGATCCGGTCTTTTTGTGTAATTGCCTGATGCCTGGCCTACGCTTCAGCAAGCTCGGTGTCTAAAGACTCGTCGCCTCCGCCCTTGGCGACCACCTGAACATCCCTGTGGGTCGGGAAACCTGTTCCTGCAGGAATGAGATGCCCCATAATCACGTTCTCCTTGAAACCGCGAAGCAGGTCCACCCGGCCAAGTGTCGCGGCTTCTGTCAGCACGCGTGTTGTATCTTGGAACGAGGCCGCCGAAATGAACGACTCCGTTTCCAAAGAAGCTTTTGTGATCCCCAGAAGAACTGGAACACCCTCAGCAGGCATACCACCCTTCTCAACCACCTGGCGGTTTTCTTCCTCAAAGGTAAGCCTGTCCACCTGATCGCCCCATAGCAGCTTCGAATCGCCCGGCTCGGTCACCTTCACCTTGCGAAGCATCTGGCGAATGATGATTTCAATGTGCTTGTCCGCGATCTCAACGCCTTGCAAACGGTAAACTTCCTGAACTTCATTCACCAGATGTTCCTGCAGAGCCTGAGGCCCGAGAACATCCAAGATGTCATGGGGAGGCACTGGCCCTTCGGTCAGCTGCTGTCCCTTCTTGACACTGTCCCCCTTCAGAACAATGAGGTGCTTGTTGAGCGGAACCAAGTGCTCCTCTTCGGCGCCCGTCTCCTGATCAACCACAACCACCTTGCGCTTACCGCGCACGGTGCCGCCGATCTCGACCACACCATCAATCTTCGCGATCTCAGCTGCATCCTTCGGACGACGGGCTTCAAATAGCTCCGCCACACGGGGCAAGCCTCCAGTGATGTCTTTCGTCTTGGCAACCTTACGCGGCGTCTTTGCAAGCAACTGGCCGGCCTGAACCTTCTTGCCTTCGGGAACAACGACGACTGCTCCTGCAGGAATCGAATAGCTGGCGATCACCTCGTCCGTCGATTCGTTTAAGACGACAATCTGAGGATGCTGGTCTTCCTTGTGCTCAATCACAACAGTTCCCATCACACCAGTCGCCTCGTCGACTTCCCTCTTCACAGTCACACCCTGCACCATGTCGACAAACCTCACTTTACCGGTGCGCTCGGTCAGAATCGGCACGTTGTGCGGATCCCACTGCGCGAAGGTCTGACCTTTCTTCACATTGCTGCCATCCGCAACGGAGATGACGGTTCCGATCACAATGTTGTATCGCTCCAATTCACGGCCGTCTTCGGCATGAATCGTCACACTCCCGTTTTTATTGAGAGCGATGTAATCGCCCTCAATGCTCTTGACGGTGCGTAGGTCGTTGAATCGAACAGCGCCATCATTTTTGGCTTTAACAACCGGCTGTTTGAAGGTCTGCGACGCAACACCACCGATGTGGAAGGTACGCATGGTCAGCTGTGTTCCGGGCTCGCCAATCGACTGGGCAGCAATGATCCCCACGGCTTCACCCAGTCGGACCGGGCGTCCAGTGGCCAGGTTCCGTCCATAGCACTTCACACAAACACCACGCTTGCTTTCGCACGTCAGCACGGAACGGATCCTGAGCTGCTCAACACCGATCGATTCAACAGACGATGCGGTAGACTCGTCGATAATGTCGCCATTGCGCACAATCACTTTTTGAGTGACAGGATCCTTGATGGTTTCGCAACTGGTTCGTCCAATGAGACGCGTCCGCAAATCAACAACTTCTTCATCACCCTCGTAAATCGACCGGAGCAGAATCCCCGCCGACGTCCCGCAATCATCCAATGAAATGATCACATCCTGAGCACAATCCACCAACTTCCGCGTGAGATATCCGGAGTCCGCCGTCTTAAGCGCCGTATCCGCCAGCCCCTTGCGGGCGCCGTGCGTGGAAATGAAATACTCAAGAACAGTCAATCCCTCGCGGAAATTTGCAGTAATGGGCTGCTCGATGATTGAGCCGTCGGGCTTAGCCATGAGCCCACGCATACCTGCAAGCTGCTTGACCTGCTGGCGGTTCCCTCGGGCACCGGAGTCCACCATGAGATACACCGGATTAAGCTCCTTACGCCCCTCGTTGTGCTCGAGAGTCCTGAACATGACGTTAGCGATCTCCTCGCCCGCATGCGTCCAGATGTCCACCACCTTGTTGTATCGCTCACCATTGGTGATGATCCCGCGGCGGTACTGCTGCTCTACGGTGGCAACCTGTTTGTAAGCCTGATCGAGCTCAATGTGCTTTTCCTTCGGGATGATCATGTCCTTGATCCCGATGGAAACGCCCGCCCTCATCGCCCAGGTGAATCCAAGGCTCTTGAGCTTGTCGAGTGTTTCAACA
>JBILKY010000395.1:0-3171 GCA_044376395.1 Chthoniobacteraceae bacterium
ATGGACTGGAGAGGTTGATCGGCGAGTCGCAGGTGATGCAGGAGGTTTATGAAACGATCAAGCAAGTGGCGCCGACGCGCGCAACGGTGCTGATTCAAGGAGAGAGCGGCACCGGCAAGGAGCTCGTTGCGCAGGCGCTTCACGCATTGAGCGAGCGTCCGAAGCCGAAGTTCGTCGCGGTGCATTGTGCGGCGCTTTCTGCGCAATTGCTCGAGAGCGAACTGTTCGGGCATGAGAAAGGGGCCTTCACCGGCGCTTCGGAAAAACGCATCGGAAGGTTTGAGCAGGCGAACGGGGGGACGATGTTTTTGGATGAAATCGGCGAGATTGATCACGCCACGCAAGTGAAGCTGCTGCGGGTCTTGGGCGAGGAGCGCAGCTTTGAGCGTGTTGGCGGAAATACGCCCATCAAAGTCGACGTGCGGCTGGTGGCGGCCACCAACAGAGACCTCGCCAAGATGGTTTCCGAGGGCAAGTTTCGTGAGGATTTGTTTTTCCGCCTGAGCGTGGTTCCTATCACGCTGCCGCCGCTTCGGGCGCGGAAAGAGGATCTACCGCTCTTGGTGCAGTCCATGCTCACGGGGCTCTCGGAGGAGAATGGAAAGCCATTTCGGGAACTGACTGCGGACGCGATGCAGGCGGTTCTGCGATACGACTGGCCCGGCAATGTGCGCGAATTGCGCACGGCGGTGGAACATGGGGTGGTCATGGCGAGCGGCGCAAAGATCACGCTGCGCGATCTTCCGCAAACGGTCCGCAACGGTGGCGGCAATACGCCGGCAGTGGCGGTTGGCGCGCCGCTTTCCAATGTTCCGAAGGAGGAGCGGTTGAATGTACACCTCACGGAGGATCTGCTGATCGACCAGGCGCTCGCCGAGACGCGCGGCAATGTCACGCAGGCCGCTAAGCGTCTTGGAATGAGCCGGCGGACACTTCATCGGCGACTCGCGCAGAAAGGCGGCCCCGTGGCGGACCACGGGAAGCAGGCACAGTAGCGCGCGCGGAGGCTGAGGGTGCGGCTATGCAGGCGCGGCTTCCGCCGCAGCGATGGCCTTGCCCGCCAGCCAGCCCGTAGTCCAAGCGGCTTGGAAATTAAATCCCCCGGTGATGCCGTCCACGTCGAGAACCTCGCCCGCGAAGTGCAGACCCTTTTTCAACCGGCTCTCCAGCGTACGGAAATCGACTTCTTTGATGGAAACGCCGCCGCAGGTTACGAATTCATCCTTGTGCAGACTTTTTCCAGTCACGGGAATTTCTGTGCGCAGGATTTGATCCGAGAGAGCCGTGGATTCGGCTTTGCGCATTTGCGCCCAGCGCTCGTCTGGTCCAACGCCGGCGCATGCAGCCAATGCGGACCAAAGGCGCGCGGGGATACCAAGAAGTGGCAGGTTGGTCACAGTTTTTCCCGGATGCATTTCACGCGCCTTTTGGAATGCTTGCGCAACCGACTCGGGATTGGCGTCCGGCGCCCATTTCACTGTGAGTGGGAATTCGTAGTCGAGCACTGCGAGTTCGCGAGCACCCCAAGCCGAGAGGCGCAGCACGCACGGGCCGCTGACACCCCAGTGGGTGAAGAGCAGGGGGCCTTTTTCTTTCAAGCGGGTGCCCGGAACCGCCGCCTCTGCAAGCGGCACCGAGAGGCCTGCAAGTTCCTGCACCCAGGGTACGTTCACGTGAAACGTGAAGAGCGATGGCACCGGCGGCTCAATCTTGTGTCCGATGGCCTCGAGTACCGCCGGAAGGTTCCCCGAGCGGCATCCGCCCGTGGCCACGAGAACGTGGGTGGCGCTGATCTGCTGTCGGTCCGAGAGGGTGGCAATCCATTTTCCTGCCGCGTTCTGCGCGAGCTCCTCGAGGCCGCACCTTGTTCGCAATTCGACGCCTGCCTCGGCTGCGGCTTTCATCAAGCAGTTCACGATGGTGTCGGAGCTGTCGGTGATGGGGAACATGCGGCCGTCTGCTTCTGTTTTGAGAGTGACGCCTTTCGCATTGAACCACGCGACCGTGTCGGAGGGTTGGAATTTTGAGAAAGCCGAAAGGAGCGCGCGTTCACCGCGCGGGTAACGGGTTGAGAGGGGCCGCGGTTCGAAACAGGAGTGCGTGACGTTGCAGCGGCCTCCGCCGGATACGCGTACTTTGGTGAGCGGTTGCGAGCCCCGTTCAAGGATGACGATGCGAAGGCCGGGATGGGCCTCCGCCGCGGTGATGGCGCCGAAAAACCCTGCGGCGCCGCCGCCGATCACGAGAAGGTCGATGCTTTCCATGGAGTTGGCGCGGAGTCGGACTAGGTCAGATCGCTGTTGCGACAGAGGCTGGCGTACAGACCTCCGAGCGCGAGGAGTTCGGAGTGGACGCCCCGCCCCACGATGCGTCCATGGTCTAGGACGAGGATTTGGTCGGCATTGCGCACGGTGGAAAGCCTGTGCGCGATCACAAAACTGGTGCGGTTGCGCATGAGGTTTTCCAGTGCGCCTTGGATCTGCCTCTCGGTGTCGGTGTCGACGCTTGCGGTGGCCTCGTCCAGAATGAGGATTGGCGGGTCTTTCAACAGCACGCGTGCGATGGAGACGCGTTGTTTTTCACCGACCGACAATTTCACGCCGCGCTCGCCGACAACGGAGTCAAGGCCCTCGGGCAGCTGTCGCACGAACGCCTCTGCGTTGGCGTGTTTGAGCACCTCCCAGAGCTCGGCGTCATTTGCATGCGGCTTTCCCAGCACAAGGTTTTCGCGCAACGTCCCGTTGAAGAGGAAACTCTCCTGCGTCACCAGACCGATGCTTTGTCTGAGAACGCTTCTCGGGATATCGCGGATGGAGACACCATCGAGCAGGATCTCGCCCGTCTCGTATTCATAAAAGCGCGTGAGCATCTGCACGATTGTGGATTTGCCCGCACCTGTTTTTCCGACCAGCGCGATGGTCTGCGATGGTCGGGCGTGGATTGTCACGTCGTGCAGCACCGGCACCTCGCTGCGATAAGAAAAGCTGACTTTCTTAAACTCGACTTCGCCGAGAATTTTCAGTCCAGGCTGCTCCTCGCTCGAGGATTCGGTTTCAGCGTGTTCGTCTAGGATTTCAAAAACGCGTTCGCCCGCCGCGCGGCCTGCCTGTAGGATTTGGTTGAGGGAATGAAGTCTTCCGATGGGGTCGTAAAGGAATCCCGCGAGCAGCA
>JBILKY010000396.1:0-3165 GCA_044376395.1 Chthoniobacteraceae bacterium
GCTTTGCGAGCTGCGGAGCGGCGGTGGAATTAAACCATTCCCAGAACATTTCATTTTTCATAATCGTAATTCAAAGGAGCCCAGAGTGAACACTGTGAGTAAAGTTCCGAGGGTCTAAATCAACCCAAGCTGGTTTAAGTGGCTCACACAAGTGTCCGCCGAACGTTCCCAGGAAAATCGGGTCCGGATGACACGCGCAGCCGCCATTCCGTGAGCCCTGAGGTTTGGGGAGCGAACGGCTTCGATGATTTTCCCCGCAAGCACTGCAGGGTCCACTTTGGCCCACTCTCCATAATTGCCGTCGGCGTGCTGATACCAGTTGTGCCAGACCGGGCATTCAATCGGAGCCAGCTCGTACGGCACGGAAAGATGAAGCTTCGGGATGGCTGCAAGAAACTCGGATTGTCCGCCAAAATCGCAGCACACCGCAGGAAGTCCGCACGCGATCGCCTCAATCAGAGGCAAGCCCCACCCCTCGCATCGGGAAGGAAATAGAAAGACGTCGGATTGCCGGTACAAATCAACCATTTGAGCCTGGCTCAGAAGACCCGATACGAGCTTCACGGGGAGGTTCGCGTATGGCTGCGCAAGCGCCAAAAATTCGGGATGCATTCCCGAACCCTGCGGGTTCACCCAGTCAGGCTTCATCCACAGTTCCATGTTCTGCTCGTGCGCGGAGGCAATCCGGAAGGCCTCCAGCGCCTCTGCGTAACCTTTCCGGCTTTCATATTTCCCGACCATCAGGATGCGAACCGGCCCGTCCTTTTTCACCAAAGAACGGCCGAAAGGGTGGAACGCAAACGGGTCGACCCCCTCGGGTGCGACAAAAATGCGCTCCTCAGGAAGTCCATATCGCACCATGCAGTTTTTGCCCCAGGCGCTGGGGGTAAAAATGAAATCAAAATCCTCCAACCACTTCTCGTATCCCGGAGAAGGTCGGTTGGATTCAAAAACGGCGTAGTAGATGCAAATCCCGCTGAGACGTGCTGCAAAGGACTCAGGGAAAAAGCAGATGTTCACATCCATTTCATGGGTGCTCGCAACTGCCGATTCCACCTCCGTGGGGGACGCATGGTTGAAAAATTCGACGCTGAACAAACCGCCCTCATAGCGGCGCAGGCAGTGGTAAAGCGACTGGCTGTGCACACCAATCCCAGCATTGCTTTGAACCCCGAATAGTCGAATCCGCCTCATTTACGTCAATAAACAGTACATGAGCACAATCAACGCCACGCCACCGCAAGGCAATGCTCTTTGAATAGTTTCGAACGGGCCACACCTCCCTCGGCCGCTCTGCACCCAACTTCTTCCTCGATGCCCTTTTTGAAAAACAAAAAACCTATCCCCGCCGGCACGGATTTCTTACTGTTTCTCTGATTCAACCCGGGAATTCGTGCTCTGGATTGGCGGGTCGGTTCGCGCCCTGCTGACCAAGGATTCTCCAACACCCGCATACCCTCATGTTACGAAAACTCTGCCTAGCGCTTTCCGTCTTAATGCTGGCGACAACGTCGATCCTTGCCGTGGAAACCTTCGATGTTGACGGATCCACGGCGGTCATTCACCCCGCTGCTGCTCCCGCAAAAGACAAGCCATGGCTGTGGTACGCGCCCGCACTCAAGGGCGGAGTATCCATCACCCAACATAAACTCTACGTCGAGGCCTGCCAGAAGGCGGGCATTGCTATCGCGGGCTGCGACCTCGGCGAAGTTCGGGGCGCTCCGGGCAGCACGGCAAAATTCACCCACTTTTATGAGGAAATGGTCAAGCGTGGCTATTCTCCCAAGCCGATCCTTTTGGGTCAGAGCCGAGGCGGCATGATGACCCTTGCGTGGGCGTTCAGGAATCCGGAAAAGGTGAAGGCATGGATCGGCATCTACCCAGTCTGCAACCTGACAAGCTGGCCCTTAAAAAACTCCAAGCGCGAGACGCTCGCTGACTTTGGACTCACCGAAGCCGAGCTCACTGCACGCCTCAAGGAATTTAACCCGCCCGATAACCTTGACGGACTAGTTGCAGCCAAGGTTCCGTTTTTCTCTGTCCATGGGGATAATGACTTGGTTGTCCCACACAAAGAAAACACGATGCTTCTCAAGGAACGCTACGAGTCGTTGGGCGGGCATTTCACGGTAAAGATTATCCCCGGCGAAGGACACAAAGTCGGCCCCTCTTTCTTCGAGTGCCAGGAATTGGTGGACTTCCTGATCAAAGTCGCAAAGTAGTCATCCGCGTATAAACTCAACGTTCTTTCGCCCGGAGACTTTCCGAGCATCGTAACTCCGCAAGATTACAGGCCGTTGTAGTGTCTTGGCGCAGCCCTGATTTCGCTTTTACGCTATCGCAGTGTTTCCCGTGAAGGGCGTGCTGCACTCCAACGCGGGGTCCTTTGCTTTTTAAGTTCGAGGAAATCCTAGTGCTTCAACTCCATCGCAGTGAGGAAAAACGCCGCGATGAAACCCGCGATTGTCGAAATAGACACCACGTCGCCGCCCTCCTCGTAGGCGTGCGGTAACATCACTTGCGCAACGAGCGCCAGAATCGCGCCGCCGGCAATCGCTTCAAACAATCCCAGCACTTGCACCGGCATTACCGGGAGCAGGAGGTTTCCTGCTGCAGCACAACCCGCCGCGATGAACAGGAGTGATCCCCAGAGCGTGTAAATTTTCAGGTTGCTGTAACCAGCCTGGCGCATGGTGTGCGCACTCGCCATGGCTTCAGGAAGGTTGGCGAGGAAAATCGCGATCAAGAGCGTCGGATTAAATTTCGCGAACCCCACGAAGGTCGCACCGATCACAAGCGAACCGGGGATCGCATCGAGAATGTTTCCGATCCAGATCGCCATCGGGTTGCCGCCACCGTGCTCGGCGAGGGCCGCCTCGACTTCACCGGCGCTCAACTGGCGGATGCTCGCGGTTGCCATCTTCGCCCAAGTGGCGCTATCGAGCATGCCTGCCTGTTGCTTGATGCTGTCCATGGTGCGGTGTTCAGCAAGGTCCTTTACAGCCGCCTTCATCTGCGGTGACACCTGAAGCAGATGATCAAAATCCTCCTTCTCGATCCGCATCGCGTCCACAGGCGCTTCAGCTAGCACCGTCGCGTTGCGGACGCCGGTCCCAAGAAGGGCCATCTCACCGACAATGTCGCCGCTCTTGATTTCTGCGATCC
>JBILKY010000397.1:0-3159 GCA_044376395.1 Chthoniobacteraceae bacterium
GCAGTTTGTTGGAGTGAAACTTGTTGTCTAAAAGGCTCCCTTCGCTTCCGCACAAGTGCGTGTGGAAGTAATAAGGCTGCAAGCAGTCGACTACCGCGGCGCATTTTCCGATGCGTCCGTCTTTGAACCGCAGCAGCGTGACGCTGGTGGTTTCGTACTCATAGGGTTCGAAAATGTCACTGGACGATTTTGTCGAGAGACTCGTGACGGTCTCAACCTCTCCGTCCATGCAAAGCAGAAGTGCGTCGAGGGCATGGCATCCAGCGGTTAGCAGCGCGCTTCCACCCGCATCCTCACGGATGTTCCACCGGAACTGCCCGTACCAGGGTCCGATCCCGTGGTAGTAATCCACTTCTCCATAGTGGATTTTTCCGAGCAGTCCTGAGTCGATCACCGCGCGAGTTGATTGAAACTGTCCGGAATAACGCCCCTCAAAACAGATGCAGGCCTGCACGCCGGCGTCGTGGACTGCTGTTTCAATTCTCTGGCAATCTTCCCACGAAAGCGCGAGGGGCTTTTCGATGATCAGATGCTTCCCGGCCTTCGCAGCTTTTACCGCTTGGTTCGCGTGGTCCTGAGGAAAACTGCAGATCGACACCACGTTCACCGAGGGGTCCTCAAGCATTTCATCCAACGAGGTGTAGGTGCTGATTGGAGAGCCGTATTTTGCGCTAAGCGCCGCAGCATCTTGCGGACGCGACGAGCAGACGGCGCTAACAGTTCCCTGGGTTGTGTCGTTGATTGCGGGGATGTGGGCGGTCGCGACCCAGCCGTAGCCGATGATGCCGACGTTAAACTTTTTCATGTGAGGAGCGTGGTGGGGTTTTGGGAGTGAAGCCAACGCTGCTGATAAAACACGGAACCGCGTGCTTTGTGGTGTCTAATTTTGATACTTTTGTGCTGTCAGCTTTTCTTCGCTTTCAGGTGATATTTTTATGGAAGGAAATTTAAGTAATTGGCGGGTAGTTATTTGTGTTTATCACGTCGCATTTCGTGCTTTCCGGCCGCATGGGACTGCAGGGACGCATTTGGCTGCATGTCAGAAAGGCCCCACCCGTTCACGCGGGCAGGCTTGAATCGTGTTCTCCGAGGTTGACCGGTGGGCGGAAGGTGTTGTGGAGTCCAAGCGGTGCATTTTGTGATCCCATTCTCGTTCTGGATCGGCCTGGCCGCGTTGCTTGGCGGAATGGTTGGATCGTTTCTGAATGTGTGCATTTATCGGCTGCCAAGGGGTTTGTCCGTATGGAAGCCGAGTCGCTCGTTTTGTCCCGGGTGCAGGAAGGGGATTCCATGGTGGAGGAACATCCCGGTCTTTTCGTGGCTGATCCTGCGGGCGCGATGCCCCGATTGCGGATGTGCGATCGCGCCTCGTTACCTGGTGGTGGAAGTGCTCACAGCAGTACTCTTCGGGTGGATTGCTTGGGGCTTCGGAGCAGGGTTGGATCAAGCGTCTCTTCTGCTTGTGAGTGCGTACTCCACGCTGGCGAGCCTGCTGCTGGTGGCAACTTTTGTGGATCTGGAGCACTTCATCATTCCGGATGAGGTGAGTCTCGGGGGTGTCGCCTTGGGGTTGATATGGTCCACGGTTGTGCCGTCGATGCACGCGGAGGCGAGCGTGCTGGGTGGTGGTATCGCAGGTCTGATTGGCGCTGTATCGGGGTATGGGATTCTCTGGTTGGTGGTGGAGGGGGGGAGAATGGCGTTTGGTCGGCGGAGACTTCGGTTTGTGATTCCCGCGCAGGTGGAGTGGGTGAGAAGTGGTGAAGAAGCCTGCCTCAAGGTTGACGGCGAATCGATGGAGTGGGGTGAGTTTTTCTTTCGAGGAACTGAATCGCTTCAAATGCGAGCTGTTGACGGCGATTGCGACGGGGTCGAGTTGGGCGAGGGATTGTGGAAGTGGTCTTTGAACTCTCTGCAGGCTGGCGCGCAAAAATTTGATTTGAATTTGATCTCTAGAATTTCAGGGCGAATTGTCGAGTTGGTGATTCCACGGGAGGTGATGGGATTCGGAGACGTAAAGTTGCTTGCTGCGATCGGCGCTTTTCTGGGCTGGCGCGGCGTTTTGTTTGCATTGTTCGCGGGCGCAACAATTGGTTCTGTTGTCGGTGTGGTTGGCGCTTTGATGGCGCGACGAGAGTGGTCGGCGCGGATTCCCTTCGGCCCGTACCTCGCGCTTGGTGCGATGCTGTGGCTCGCCGCTGGGCCCGCATGCTTGCGTTGGTATTGGGAGGTGCTTGGTGCGTTGCTGCCCAAGGTAGGGTAGGGGTTCCCTGTCTTTTCCCCTATGCGGATCCTGTCGCGTTCGGTGGATTTAAGTGATGATGTCGTGGATGACTCGCCCTTTGACATCCGTGAGGCGAAAGTCGCGTCCCGCGTGTCGATAGGTCAGTTTTTCATGATCCAAACCGAGCAGATGCAGGATTGTCGCGTGCCAGTCGTGGATATGTACCGGGTTCTCAACAGCCTCGTATCCGAGTTCATCGGTGGCGCCGTGGGTGATGCCGCCCTTGATGCCACCGCCTGCCATCCACAACGAAAAACCCTTTGCGTTGTGGTCCCTTCCGTTTCCCTGCGCGTGGGGCGTGCGTCCGAATTCACCACCCCAGATCACCAGAGTTTCCTGCAGAAGCCCGCGCTCTTGGAGGTCCGTGAGAAGCGCTGACACCGGTTTGTCGATCTCGCTGCAATGCCTCGGCAGTTCCTGGGAAATTCCGCGGTGGTCATCCCAGTCTCCATGGTTGACCTCAATGAAACGCACGCCTGCCTCTGCGAAACGCCGCGCCAGAAGACATTGCCTGCCCATGTAATCGGTCGGTTCAATGCCGACTCCATAACGCTCAAGCAGCGCCGGCTTCTCCTCCCTAAGATCGAGTAAGCGCGGGATTTCACCCTGCATCCGGAATCCCAGTTCCAGTGACTCAATCATACCTTCGATGTGCGGGTTGACTGCATCCGCACGCAGTCGCTGTTGGTTTAAGGATTGAATGAAATCAATCTGAAGACGCTGCTGGTCCGCTGAGAGGCGAGAGTTTCTTGCGTTCTCGATTTTGAGTTCGCCGATTACTTTTCCAAAAGGTCCCAGGTTTCCAATTGGTGTGCCTTGGAAGACCGCTGGAAGGAAGGCGCTGCCGTACTTTTGCGCGCCTCCGTTGGCGATCG
>JBILKY010000122.1:0-10001 GCA_044376395.1 Chthoniobacteraceae bacterium
GGCGAGGGCAAACTTGTTTCCATTGGCGGCGGGAGCGGCCAAAAGCTTGAGCTCACGCAGGCTGGATTGGCGCCGTACGCTCTCGTCATTATTGGTGATTTGCCGCCGGATTCGCTCAGCCCCGAACAGGGGGCAGCGTTAAAGGAATACGTGAATCGGGGAGGCAGCTTGATCCTGTTGGGCGGCATGAACGGGTTCAGTTCGAAAAAAATCGCCGAGTCTCCGTTGTCGGAGATCAGTCCTGCGATCCTGCCTGCGGATTATCGGGAGGGTCGTTTTCCGTCGCGGATGACTGAGGCCGGTTTGCGTCACCCGGTGCTCGGCGCGTTGTTTACAGAGGTGAAGCAGTTTCCCGCGGTTTTAAGTGCGAATGTAAGCCGGTCTGTCGCAGCTGGCGCGGAGGTGCTCATGGAAGCGGAGATCGCCGGACAACGCACGCCTTTGCTGGTGAGCGCACGCTCAGGCGGAGGGCGTGTCGTCGCGTTCATGAGCGATTCGTTGTGGAGGTGGCGCATGGGAGTCCTCACAGGCACACCGGGGAAATCCTACTACGACGTGTTTTGGGGGCAGCTCATCGAATGGGTGATTCCCAAAGCGGATGAGAAAGTCGGTTCTGCAAAGCTGGAGATTTTCACCGAACGCTCCTCCTATCTGATGGGTGAGCGACCGGAGGTGCGGGCGATCTTTGATCCGGGCTCTGCGGGCGGCAAATTGCCGGCGACCCTTCCGTTGAAAGTGAAGACGCCCGACGGGAAGGAGTTTGATTACGCCATGAAGCCCGGGCAGTTCACCGCGTCTTCGGGGAAATCTGTCTCCGGCTACACTGTGAAAGTGGAGCCGAATGTGGCGGGGATATTCCTTGCGCAGTCGAGTTGGGGTTCGGGCAAGGAGAAGCTGTCCGCCGAGAGCCGCTTTTCCGTGAGTGAGCCGCTGCCGGAAAAGGCGGGTAAACCGATCGACCGCGTGTTTCTCGGAAAGGTTGCGGAGCAGACAGGAGGCCAGTTTTTCAGCTTTGAGCAAGCCGACTCATGGCGTGAGCGCGTGAGCGGCAAGGAGCAGCAGGTGGCGCGTGCGAGGCTGCTTGATCTCTGGAACCACCCTGTTTTGCTTTCAATGCTGCTGCTGCTGCTTTCGACCGACTGGTTCATGCGAAAGCGCTGGAACTTGCCCTGACCCTCTCGAGGAAATTAACTCTCAAACCACCCTTCAATGCCGCTTAACCCGAACAGCGTGAGACGCAGGCTTCAAGAGGCCGCCCAGAAATGGCGGCTCTCAAGGGCCTCTCGTTTGATTTTGCTGGGGTGCATCCTCGCAAGCGTTTTGCTCGTTGTGCTATTGGCGGTGGACCAGTGGTTGCACCTTGGCACCACAGGCAGATGGTCGGCGTTCGCATTGCTTTTCGCCAGTTTCGCAGCTGCATTCTGGGGCGCATGGCGCGCATGGCGTCCGGTCATCACACTTGCGAGCGTCGCCCGCCGGATTGAGGAGACCTCGGGCGGATGCGGAAACGTCCTCATCAGTGCCGTGCAATTTGAGGATTCTCTACCCGAAGATTCCCCCCTTAGGGCTGCCATTTATGAGGAAATGCATGATCCGTTTCCTTCTATCCGTTGGGAGCGCGTTTTTGATTGGGATCGTCTGCGTAAGCTGGGCATTGGATTTGGGGGCGCGCTTGGCGTGTTGTTTCTTTGGGCGGTTCTCGCTCCGGCGCTCTTTGTGAATTCCGCCTCGCGCATTCTAATGCCGGGCCGCCCGATCAGGCCCATCACGCGTACCGTTGTGGAAACAGTGGTTCCCGGAAACCAGGTCATCGCGCATGGAAGTTCCGTTCAGCTCCGCGTAATTCTTGCCAGATCCATCCCAGCCAGCGCTTGGGTGAGGTATCGCGATGTCGGAGGTGCTTGGGAACGCGCGCTGATGGAGCACGAGGCGGGGCAACCGGTTTTCACTTTTGATTGGAGCGATGTGAAGCAGCCGCTCGAGTATCAGATCCAGGCGGGGGACGCCGTGTCGGAGACCTACAAAATCACCGTGCGGCCGCGTACGGTGATCCGTGAACGCACGGCGGAGATCACCGCGCCGGAATATCTCGGGGCGAAGGTTGAGACGATTCACAACGCCGGTTTTCTGCAGGACATCTTGCTGGGTTCAAAGGTCCGGCTTGCTCTTGGATTCAACAATGCGGTTACCGAGCTCAAGGCGGTTACGGAGTCGAACGAAGACGTCCCGGTTGAAGCACGGAAGCCTGCGCTTAACTCCAACGCGGGGGACGCAAAGGATTCCGCCGAAGGATCCATGGAGTGGGTGGTTAATGTGCCCACTGATTCACCTCACACGATTCGAGTGTCCTTCCGTGATGAAATCGACACGCAAGGTTTCGCGTCAATCCCTTTGACTGTGGTTGTAGATGAGCCGCCGTTGGTTGCGGTGTCAGAACCGGCGGATGGGCGGGAGTTGGTCGGTGATGTTGGCGAGCCATTGCGTATTAGTTTTTCCGCCGAAGACGCGCTCGGGCTTGCACATGTCGGCGTCTATCAAAGCTCGGATGAGAAGCCCGACGCGATGCTTGTCGCGGAGTGGGCGGACTTGCAGGGAGTCAAAAAGTTTTCCGAAAGTGCGGTTGTCACTATCAAGCCGATGGAGGGGCAGCCGAAGGCGGTGTACCGGGTGATTGCAAAGGATCAAAACACTGCAAGTGGTCCGGGAATCGGGATGTCTGAACCCATCGTCGTGAAGATTGCCGGAGCGGGGGATGCTGCGAACAACAAAAAGCTCGCGGAGGAGAAAGTCGGGTCTGGTTTGCGCGCACTCATTGAACTGCAGATGAAGAACCTGACTGCCACCAAGGAGGCCTTCGCGGCGGGGGATCAGGGTGTGATTGAGCCTTTGCTTGAGCGACAGATGAAAATTGAGGAAGCGGCAGTCGAGCTTTCTCAGTTCGCGGGTGAAGCTGGGCTGCTGGTGGCAGAGGCAATGGCCACGTTTTTACACCGCGAGATTAAAGATGGGATCGTCTTGTTTCGCGACGCAGCGAGTGTTTTTGGCGATGTCCGGTCCGGTGTTTTGGTGAAAGCGGCGGTTGTTCAAAGGTCCATCATGGCGCAGGCCGAGGGGCTCTCTGCTCTCGCCGCCCGCGAAAGCAGGCATTTTGCAGTCGTCAAATTGGCGGGGGATATTCAGGAGTTGGTGAGAAACCAAAGGGATTGGTGCCAGGATTTGAAAGCGAAGGGGGAAAGCGCATCGACTGGCGTTGCTGGAAAGCTCAAGACACTTGGAGACCGCATCGAAGTGCTATTGCCGCGACTTGAGGGTGCTGCTGCGAATGGCAACTTTGGTGATGAGTCTTTGCGCACGGTCCTCGGACAGGCGACGAGCTCTTTGAAGCAGTTGAATTTGGTGGACCGCATCCACACCTGCGCGCAGACGCTCCAGAAGGCTGAAGTGGATGCGGGTTTGAAAGAACTGGATGCGCTCGCTTCGGAGTGCGCCAAGGCAGTGAGTGCAATCTCGGACTGGCAACTGAAGTCAGCTAAGGCGCAATTGGAACAGCTCAAGGCGCCGCTTCTCGAAACAGGTGATAAGTTTCGTTTGCTCGAAAAAGTGCAGGAGGATGCGACTGCGAAAATCGGACCGTTGGTGCAAAAAGAGTCTCTGAGTGCGGACAATCTATCGCTGATCTCGGAGGTTGCCCGAACTAGTGCACTGCTCTCTGAGGCCGTGGCTCAAACCTTATCGGATTCTCTGTCGTATCCTGAGCATGCTGAAGCAGACCGGATTTCGGAGGCTGCAACCCAGATTCTTGGCGAGTTCGAGGCGGACGCCTTTAATCAGGCGGCTGCTCTGGCGATGAATCCCCCGAGGATGAGCCAGTCGTCGGTCGACAGGACAAAGATTATTTTGGAGGGAATGAAGAAGGTGGGCGCGGGTTCAGCCGATCTTATGAAGTGGGTCAACGCCGCGTCGGAGGAGGCGTTGCGTTTTCTGGAGTTTGCGGACACGGCTCCGGGCGAGGGAAGCTCGCGGGCGAAGATTCCCGAGCAGCATCGTTTGAAAGTGAGTGACGCATTTGCCGAGCAAGTGGAGAAATTGGAAATGGAGGTGCAGGCGATCGGAGATGCCATCCCGAAACCTCAGGCGCCGGTTGAGCAGCCGAAGGCGAACCCGGGTGAAACTCCAGCCGCGGATGGAGCAGCGAATGCGCCTGCCGAAGCCCCAACCGATGTCGCCGCAGAGCAGAAGATTGTTGCAGATCCTGCCGCGCACGTTGACGAAAAGGCCGCTGCGGCTGCTGGCGCCGTCGTTGAAAAGTTGTCGCGCTTGGTGCTGCTTGCTCGGGCCTTGCGATTGGATGGGGATGCGCTTCGTGTAGCACGAGGGGCGATGGACGGGGTGGCGCAGGCCTTTAGGGAGGGCAGGGTTTCTGATGCGGCTGCCGGGCACGAAAGGGCGATGCGCGAGCTGCGTGGAATGATCGCCGGAGGCGGGAGGTCCGGTGTCTCCCAAAGCGCCCTCAGCGGCGCCCTGCGCCCGGATCAGAGGCGGACGATGGGCGGGGTTGAAGGGGAGGCGCCGGCCGCGTACAAGAGCATGGTCGTGGAATACTTCCGTTCACTCAGCGAAGGCAAATGAGACCGATCTTCTACTGCATCACTTTCCTTGAGGCGGCGCTCTTTTTTGCAGTGGCCGCCTTGGAGGCAGCGCCCGCGGTGGGGGGGGCTGCAGGAAAGACCGCCCCGGTGAAGCCCGGTGCGGATCCCTCGTGGGTCCTTGCCGACTCGATGTACCGGGCGACGATCCTTGCGAAAAACGGTCCATCTGATCCGGACGCCGGCTGGGCGCTGGAGGTTTTCGAGTTGGGTGCAACACTCCCTGAGCTCGCCGATGTCGCGCTGCTGGATTCGGCCGACACACCGGTTCCGATCGCGAAGCTTTTCCGAGGGCCGCGTCAGAATATTTTCCTGATTGCGAAGGGGCTCAAGGAGGGCTCGCAGTACAAGCTGTATTTTGGCGGAACGAAGGCTTTGAAATCGCCAACGTGGGAGCCAAAGCACGGTCTTTTCGTTGAGTTCAGACGGCTTCTTGCCGACATGTCGTTGGAGTCGCCTGATGGATTGAATGACGCGTGGAAAATTTCGATGGGAACCGACGGCGCCGCATTTACGACGCACATCGGTTTTGACGGTAATCCATTCGGCGAACCCAAAAACTATCTGGCGCGCTACCGTGGATGGCTCAAGCCGGGAGCGATGCAAAAGCCGCTGGCGACGGTGTCGTCCGGGGCGTCGTTTGTGTCCATCAACGGCAAGCTTGAATTAATGGCCCCGGGCGAGCATCCGTTTCAGTTAAAGCTCCGCGCCACCGACCCCGACAAGTCGCCCACCGACGAATTGGTTCGCTCTACGGTGAGCATCCCAGACGGAGGCGTGATGGTGGATTATCTTTTTGCCAAGGGAGAGCAGGCGGGTGGGGGAGCGCGCTTCGGTTATATTGAGGATGAGACCAAAATGCTGCTTTTCGAGGGCAACCATTGGATGCGCTCTGGAAAAACGGAGGTGGTCTCCATCGAGCATGTAAAGCTGGGAAAGCTCCCGAAGTTGGCGGTGAAACATGAGGATTACCTTGGGTGGGAGACTTCCGTTCTCTTTGACACGCAGGTCTCGCTCGAGGGAATGCCGGATGGATGGTCCGCATCGTGGGTGCTCAGCGACGGAGCGAAACGTCAGGGCCCGTCTTTCAGCCACATTTTTTCGGGGATGGCCCCTATCTACGCCGATGTAGAACTTTCCTCCGAAAAGGGCGCAGTCAATTTGAGGTTCCCCATCTCCACCTTTGTATCTCTCAAGTCCGCCTCAGTCCGCTCAAAAGCGGACATACACCGGTACCTCGAAAAAATGGCGCGTGAGGAGATGGGCGACATGGAGATCGAACAGGTGAGCGACTACTTCAGGTTCGCGAAGCAGTTTGGGGATGACGCCGAGTTGCTGCCGATTGCAAAGGCGTGGGTCACGAAAAATCCGGATCCGGAGGATCGACTCTACGTGGGGGCTCTGATGGGTTGGCTGCGCGGTCTGGCGCGGGTGGATGCAAAGACTGCCTTGGAGGAAGTAGGTAAAGTGGGAGCAGTCGCTGCAGAGAAGTTTTTGAGCGAGCTTGTGATCTTTGAAATGGACACCCGGACGTTTATGATGCGCGACGATTCGGCGATTGCGTTTGCCAAGAAAGCGATTCCGAAGTTTGAGTCATCACCCGAAGTGGTTCAGCTGATTCGCACGCGAATCGGTGATCTCTTCCGCGTCCAAGGCAAGCTGAAGGAGGCCGAAGAAGCCTATCGCATCATTCAAAAAAATGTTGCGGATGAGAGTGCCGGCAGAAAGTTTGCGGCTCAGGACCGAGCCTACGCGGCAACGGTCGCTAATTTGATTTCGAGGGGGCTTCGATTTGACGCGGAAACACAGCTTGCGCTTTGGGAGAAAGAGCATCCCTTGGCGAAACTCCAGAGTGACTTCTTATTGCTGCGTGCGCAGGTGCATTTGATGTTTGGCCGCGCCAGCGAGGCGCTCCTTGAGATCGATTCGTTCAAGGCGCTCAATCCTGACAGCCCTTTTCAAATTCCTGCGGATTTTCACCGGGCATGCGCACTCGCCGAACTGGGGCAAAAGGATGCCGCAGTAAAAATTTGGAGTTTCATTGCAGCCCGTTACCCCAAGCATGAACTCGCGGCGGAGGCTGCGGCTTTGTGCAGATAAAAACTCGAATCTGTTCCAAGAAACATTCCGACTGAACCGCCCGCGCGCCTTTCCAAAAAAAACTGCCAACCAGCATTTCTTATGTCACAGCTACGAAACACAGGGAACACCACGCCCACCATCGATTTTTCAACGTTCCCGCGTCCCGAACTTTTCGTGGGGCGCGACGAATCCTGCGATCTGGTTCTGCCGGTTCAATCGGGTGCATCTCGCCGCCATGCGCGGATTTTTGCGTCGGATGGGGGCTGGTGGATTGAAGATTTGCAGAGCAGTAATGGAACAGAAGTGAATAGCGTGGTGATCCAGGAGCCGCGCCGTCTGGCTGAGGGGGACGTGATTGGGATCGGCACGGAGATTTTTCTTTTTGAACCCTCTCCCCAGAGTGTGATGCCGCAGGCGGATCCTGTCGCTTCCGCGCCGCCGCCTGAACCTTTGATGGATTCAGCGGAGACACGGCCTGCACCGTTGGTGAAGAAGGCGAAGGGTGTTGCGCCGCCCATGGCTCGTCCCCCGGCGCCTTTCAAGAAGCCGGCGGCTGCCTCGGCCTCTGCAGATGCAGGCGCGGCGCCCGAGTCGGCGATTCCGGAGGTCCCAGAGGCCCGAGAAGCCCCAGAGGCAAATGTGCCCCCCGCGCCTTTGCCCGCCCCCGCCATTCAAACGGAGGCTCCGGCGCCCCCAGCTCCAGTGCAGGCTCCCCCTCCGAGCGCGGGACTCCCTCCTGAATTACAGACCGCAGAGGTGCAGGAGATGGTCGCCCGAATGAGCCAGCTCACATCGGTGATCCGGGATGAAATTGGAAAAGCGATTGTCGGCCAGGTGGACATCGTCATGGACATGCTGACTGCGATCATCTCGCGCGGTCACGTTCTGCTCATCGGCATGCCGGGTCTTGCAAAGACAACGCTGGTGCGGACGATCTCCGAGGTGCTGGATCTCGAGTTCAGGCGGATTCAATTCACCCCGGACTTGATGCCTTCCGATATCACCGGCACCGATATTCTCGAGGTTGATGAGGAAACCGGAAAGAAAGAGTACCGTTTCATCAAGGGGCCGATTTTCACCCAGATTCTTCTCGCGGACGAAATCAACCGTACTCCTCCTAAGACGCAGGCTGCCCTATTGGAGGCGATGCAGGAGTATCGGGTGACTGCTTCGGGCAAGACATTCGACCTTGCCGCGCCATTCTTTGTGCTCGCAACGCAAAACCCGCTGGAGCAGGAGGGGACTTATCCACTGCCTGAGGCGCAGTTGGACCGTTTCATGTTCTCGATTTTTGTGGACTATCCTTCCGAAGAAGAGGAGGAGCAGATCGCCAAGTTCACCACGAGCATGATCAAGCCGCTGTTGAATAAGGTCATGCAGGCCGAACAGATTCTTGAGCTGCAGAAAACGGTGCGCAATCTGCCTGTAAGCGATCACGTGTTGAAGTATGCGGTCCGTCTGGTGCGTGCCACACGTCCGGGCGACAAGCGCGCGCCGGAATTCATCAGCCGCTGGATCAGCTGCGGATCCGGGCCGCGCGCAGCTCAGAACATCATCGTGGCAGCCAAGGCGCGCGCCGTCATCGCCGGTCGACTGCTGGTCACTGCCGACGATGTGCGCTCAGTGGCGCGGCCCGTGTTGCGGCACCGCATTTTCACAAACTTCACCGCAGACAGCGAGGGCATGAACACGGACAAGATCGTCAACAAGCTGCTGGAGACCGTTCCAGAACCAAGCGCTGCAGATTACTAAGCTTTGCCGACTGCGGCAGTCTTTCCGGTTGCCGGTATTGAGCGGGAACCGCGCAAAGATGCAGCCTCTTGGAATTTTTCTGAGGACCTCTTAGAAGCTCAGTGAATCTCCGGAAACAAGATCCGGTTGCATTGTTCGCAGTGCACCACGGATTTCTGCGCTTTCACCTTTGCCGAAGTTGAGACGGTGATCTTCATGTGGCAGCCGGAGCAGACCTCGTTGCGAACCGCCACAACGGCCTCTCCCTTGGTGAGAAAAAGCCTCTGGTACGTGTCCAGTAAATCCTCGTCCAGTCCCTCGGTGTAGGTCGGCCGACCGGATTCGAGCTCTGCGATTTGCCCCTGAAGATTGGAGTTTTTTGATTCGAGATCTGAGATCTGTTGTTTTACCTGGATCTCCGCTTCCGCCGCGGCTTTGTCGGATGCGGCAACCTCCGGTTTGAGCGCCTCGAGCGTCTCCATGAGTTCGAGCTGCCGGTCTTCAATCGCCGAGATCTCCCCCTTCACGTGATCGATGCCATGATTGAGCGCCTGATATTCCTCGTTCTTCCGAGTCTGAAGTTTCTGGGTTTCGTACTTTGCGATCTGTTCGCGCTTGGCGCGGATTTCGGTGTCGAGGCGTGCCTGCTCGACTTCCGCAGCGCGCTGCCTTTGCCTCGCGTCATTGGCTTGGCCTTTGAGCGTGGCAAGTTTTTGTTCCAAGGCGGTCCTGTCCGCCGGAATGGTTTTGAGTTCGGTTTTTAAGGTCCGAGTCCGGCGGTCTCGGTCCTGGAGAATGAGGAGGCGTTCGATTTCTGGGAGCATGAGTTTGGGTGTGTGGCGTCTAAAACAGCATCGCTTCTTCGGGCGGTTTGGTTTCTTCCACCGAAGTGGCTTGAATCACCGCGGTACGCTTGCCGTTTTCAATTGGGAAAGTTGCCGTTCCGACGACCTTCACCCATGTCATTTCCTGAAACTCTGGTAGTGTTTTGGATTCGACGAGCGTTGCCACGGGTCGGGCATCAGCGGCGCAGCAACTCATGAACATCCGGACCGCTTTGAACCGGTTTGCGGAATTGGCCGACGTCTTATCGGGCATGATTTGGGCGATCAGTTGCACGGTTCTGCCTTCGAAATCTTTTCTAAGCTGCGAGTCCTGCACAGAATAAAGCAGGTCCAGTACCTCCGTGATAATATAGCCTTCCTTCGTTCGTTGAAGGTAGTCCGGCACCGCATCGGTTGTCTCGCTCTTGGCCGCATTATCTGCGGTCGCATTGGTCGCATTGGTCGCAGGGGCGATTGCTTTGGCTCCCGCCCCGTCTGCCTCGGCGGATTTATCCGCTGTGACAGTTGCAGTCGCGGGTTTAGCGGGCCTGTCGGCAATATCCTGTTTGGTATTACCCTCCGATGGCTGCTGGCTCGCCGCGGCTACCGGGCGGCGATCTCCGAGGCCTGTTGCATCCATCGTGATGCCCCGTTGCTCGAAGGCCTGCCTGCTGAATGTGTCAGGCGAGAGCCATGCAGCAAAGCTGGCCGGCAAAAC
>JBILKY010000398.1:0-3145 GCA_044376395.1 Chthoniobacteraceae bacterium
CTGCGTAGGCCATTCCAAGGTGCTGAGTGCTTTGACGTGCGGTGAGCCAGAGGTGATCAATGCGCGGTCGGCTTCCACCTGGGGGCGATACATGTTCGTCACCGCCTCATCACCTAGACCTGCGCCGCCAAGCAGCACCTTCCAGCGTTTCGGCAGCACATCGTGCGAATGGGACTTGGGCGGGTGATCCTTTGCACCTCCAGCGAGAAGAATGGTGAGCGGACGTAGGCTCGCGTCCACTTGGGGCTTCGGTGCTTTGTCGAGGAGCGCCGCAACTTCCGCGCGGCTGCGCAGGTCCGGTGTCTGGACGCCATAGGTGTGCTCGGGTTCCGCTTGAGCGTGTGCCAACAAACCGGTGGAGGCAGCGAGCGCTCCCGTCGAGCGCTGGAGGAAGGCGCGACGGGTGATGTCGCTAGGGATTGTGAGGGTGGGGTTCATGGCGTGCGTTGAAGGCAGTTGCAGGGGTGTTGGATCATTACTTCTCGAGCGGCTTGAGCGGCTTTAGGTAGATGTTGCGGAACTGGATCGGGCTGCCCTCGCTTTGCAGGCAGATCGAGCCGCTGGACGGTTTGGCGCCTGTGCCCTTGTTCTGTAGCAGGCCGTTGATGGTCAGTTGGATCGAGTCGCCATCGCAGACGATGTCGTAGCTGTTCCACTCGCCCGGAGGTTTCTCGTTCGACAGCTCCTGTTTCTTGGCTCTTAGATATGGTTTTTCAACCGGGCCGACCTGCTTGCCATTGACGGTCATGGACGAGAGGTTGATCAAATAGAAGTCACCTGCGTTCTCATGCATGAGTTGGGCCTCGATGGAGGTTGGCCAGAGGAGGTCGGGGCCTGTCTTGTGCAGCAGCACGCCGCTGTTGGTTGGCTTGCCGTCCCAGCGCCACTCGAAATGCAGTCGATAGTTCGCGTAGTCTTTGATCGTGCGCAGGTAACCCTTAGGCTTCCCCTCACAGTGGATCACGCCGTCGCGGACTGACCACACGTTTGCGTCGGTTGAATAGGCGTCTTTCCCCTGCCCGTCTCGTGGACTGAAGGGGATCCAACCGTCGAGCGATTTACCGTCGAACAACATCACCTCGGCAGCCGGTTCGATTGCCTGCCTGGCGGGAAGCTCTGTAAGGACGAGGTCCTTGTAGCGCACGATGGCGGTTGAATTGCCGTGGATCTGAACGGCGATGATGCCGGTGGTCTCGACGGTCGGGTCGGTCTCGGTGTAGTCCACTGTCTGCACGCCATTGAGCCAGATCTGAATGCGCGATCCTTCGGCTCGGATGCGGTAGTCGTTCCATTCTCCGATCGGTTTACGCGCCGTTTCCAGCACTTCCTTCGTGGGTCTCTGGATGACTTTGCTGCGGCGGATGTGGTCGTAGAGCGCTCCGTCGTAACCTGCGCCGAGGTCAGCCTGAAAGCCGGAGACCTCGTGCGAAGGTGGCGCAATACGTTTCGAGCGGAACTGCACACCGCCATTCACAAAGCCCTCGGTGCCTTCCAGCTTCCATTTCAGCGTGAGTTCGAAGTCGCCGAACTCTTGTTTCGTCGCGAGATAGTCGTTGTGGAGTTGCTTCTTCTCGAGTGATCCCGAAGTGAAAGCGCCCTCTTCGATGCGCCATTGCGTGGTGGTGTCGCCCTCCCAACCAGTGAAGGTCTTGCCATCGAAGAGCGGTGTCTGAGCCGAGGCTGCGGAGGTGATGAAGAGGAGAGTGAAGAGTAGTATTTTCATGATGTTAGTTTCTTGATTGGGTCGAGAGGAGCTTGGCCACGTTTCATTTCGACAGGCTCTTCACATAGGCAATGAGCGCGTTGATTTCGTCGTTGGTCATCGGCGCCACCACCATGCCAGGCGTAGGGCCTTCATGAATCTTCTTCATGGGTTCCTTCACCGATTCGACGAAATAGGCTTCATCGAAGTCCACGCTGATGAGAAGCCCCCCGTTGCCATCATGCACGCGGAGCGGCTGGCCCCAAAACTTGCCGAGG
This sequence comes from Chthoniobacteraceae bacterium, assembly GCA_044376395.1. Classification (GTDB taxonomy): domain Bacteria; phylum Verrucomicrobiota; class Verrucomicrobiia; order Chthoniobacterales; family Chthoniobacteraceae; genus Chth-196. The sequence goes on from JBILKY010000398.1 coordinate 1,981, forward strand.
AAACGAGGCGCGTGCAGCGCCTCGCCTGGAGGAGCTGGAACATAGGCGGCAGCTTCAGCACGGAGATCCCACTGGGCGAGCAAGAGGGCGCCAAGTATCGCAAGGCAAAAGAATGGTGTGGAACGGGGGATGTTCATGAGCGGCAGGCGGAGTTGGGGCTGCTTTCAATCACTTTGTCGTACAAGTCGCCTGTTTGCTTGGCACATACTCGCGACTTTTTGTATTTTCGGCGCATACGACTGGCCACCAACTCCCATGAAAACGCGCAACAAATCCTCCCACACCGCCCATGGCGCAGAGGGTGAAAAACTCCAGGAATCCTTCTTTTCGCGTCTTACCCCCGAAGACTCATTGGGCCAGTTGTTTGATATGCTCCCGAATGTTTATTTCTTCGTGAAAGATACCGAAGGCCGCTTCATGCGGATGAATCAATCGTTGCTACAGGCCATCGGCTTGCGCCATGAAACCGAAGTTCTGGGATTCACGGACGCTGACCTATTTTCTCCGTTTCTCGCCCACGGTTATCGTGAAGAAGACCGGTGGATCGTGAGTAAAAACCGCCCGGTGCGGGAGAAGATTTGGTTCGTGCCCAATAACAAACGTGTGTTGTTGTGCTACCTTTGCAGCAAGGCTCCCCTTCACGACCGGGCAGGTCGTGTGATAGGCATCGCCGGAGTCATGAGGGACGCCCGCAGCGCGGGTGCGGTCATCGGCCCGTACGAGGACCTCAAGCCCGCGGTGGATTATCTCAACAGTCACTTTAACGAAAGCATCGCGATAGAACACGTGGCCGCGATGGTGCACCTCTCGGCCAGTCAATTTCAGCGCCGGTTCAGAGCCTTGTTTCAGACCTCACCGATTCAATATCTGCTGCAGCTTCGGATCGACAGTGCCTGCCAACAACTGCAGCGCACAGCTCTTCCCATTGGCTCCATCGCGATCGAAAACGGCTTTTACGACCAGAGTGCATTCTGCCGCCAGTTTCAAAAGCGCGTCGGCCTGACTCCCCGCCAGTACCGGACCCGATTCGAAAAAAACGCGAAGTGGACGCCCTCTTCTCAGTGAGGATTACACCCTCTAGGACGGCGGACAGCGAGTCCATCACGAGGACGCTACACACGCTCGCAGAAACACCTGGCGGACATTTCTTCTCAGGCGAGAATTT
>JBILKY010000400.1:0-3136 GCA_044376395.1 Chthoniobacteraceae bacterium
GCCAATTGTCCGGCGATGCCGGTTTGCTGAAGGACGCCACCGAACGCTCCGCCTGCGGCTATAATCAACAGGATACTTGCGCCTGATTCGAGGGCGGTGCCGACCGCCTTTGCGGCTTTCGATCTGTGTTGGGAGGATGCAAGGGGGACGAGCGCCGCAATTGCTGCGAGCGTCAACGCCATGTCCTTGTCTCCAAGATTTTTTGTGAGCCAGGAAAGGGCTGGAAAGGTGTGCTCCAGAGCTGATGTAAAGGTTGCATCAATGCCTATCAGCAAAAGGGGCAGAGCCACGGGTAGCGCCGCGAGCCAAAGTGGTGGGAGTTCGGTGCGCGCTGAATGCTCTTGGGCAGGTTCATCGGGCACTTCCAAAACCATGCGTGCATTCGACATCTTTGCGAATGCCACGCCGAACATCGCTGCACCGAGGCCGATGAGGCTGCCCATTCCAATCATTAGCCCAAGGGGAACACCAAGTTCGCCAGCAACAAATAGAGGGCCGGGGGTGGGGGGGACTAGCGAGTGTGTGATGGTACCCCCCGCCACCGTGCACATTGCCAGCAGCAGGTAATCTTTCCGAGTCCTGCGTGCTACCGCTTTAAACAGCGGCGCGAGTAAGTACATGACGGTATCCAGCATCACTGGAATGCAGAGTACGAACGAGGAGGCGAAGAAAGCCCAATGAGCACGCGCAGCTCCGAACAACGAAAGCAGTTGCGCGGCGATTTTTTCAGCTGCCCCTGAAAGCATCATCGCCTCTCCCAGTATGGTCGCCATGGCGATTAAAATCCCGAGATTTGTACAGGTACGACCAAACTCGTCAGCCACGCGAGCTGGCGCAGCTTTGCTCAGGAATTTATCGGCGGCCTTCTTCGTCCACTCAGCCTTTGCGATTCGGTTGTCCGCGTAAGCCTGAAGCGCATTAGCGGGAGTCAACAACGCCACCGCAAACGCACCAATCACGAGAGCGAGAAATGCGTGCATCCGTAGGACAAGAATCCCTGTGATCACGACTGTCATGCCGCATGCTAGGACCAGCAGAGGGTTCATGCGCGGGGGTGGGTGGTGGGGGTGTCCATCATGGGCGTTCGGAGCCGGTAGAGTGACAGGGAAATAAAGGAAACGTCCAGCTTCCCGATTCTCGGGTTTGCCTTTGGCGAGCGGTCCGTCGCATGATGGTGCTGGTATATGGTCCAGAAATCAAAAGAGGAGGTTATTGAGCTTTTTGAATCGATTGCGCGTCTTCTGGAGCTGAAGGGGGAAAATGTTTTCAAAGTGCGGGCTTACACCAACGCCGCTCGGACACTGGAAACCTTCACAGGGGATTTTGCGGCTGTTGTCGCGGAAGGACGTTTGGGTGAGGTTGATGGCATCGGAGCCGCCCTTCAGGAAAAAATCACGGATTTCGTCAGGACTGGGTCTCTGCCGTATTATGAGAAGCTGCGCGCGGAATTTCCTCCGGGGTTGTTCGAGCTTTTCGAGCTGCAAGGGCTTGGGCCCAAAAAAATCAAGGCGCTTTGGGAGCAGCTTGATGTGAGTACCGTCGATGCTCTGGAAGCGGCGTGCAAGGATGGCCGAGTGGCGGCACTGAAGGGTTTTGGTGAGAAAACAGCTGGGAACATTCTGATTTCAATTCAGGCGCGGCGACAGTACGCCGGCGCCTTTCGATTTGGTGATGTTGCTGCTCACGCCGAGACATTACTAGATCAGTTAAAGCAGTTGCCGGACGTTTTGCACGCATCCCTGGCCGGCTCTTATCGACGCAGGAAGGAAGTAATCCATGATTTGGATTTCATCGTGGCGACCCGGAATCCCGATCCGGTTTCGAACTTCTTCGTGGGACACCCCAACGTAGAAACGGTTTTGGCGAAAGGTGCGACCAAATCGAGTGTGCGTTTGGAAGGCGGGATTCAGGCGGATCTGCGCGTGGTCACTCCAGAGGAATACCCGAGTGCGCTGTTGTATTTCACGGGTTCGAAAGAGCATAACATCGCTTTGCGCAGCCGCGCTCTTGCCCGCGGTTGGACTTTGAACGAGTACAGGCTGGGACCCGATGAGAAGGCCAAGACCCCCCCGGAAGCTGTGCCTGCCATCCGTTCGGAGAAGGATCTTTATGGGGCGCTTGGGTTGGACTACATCGAGCCAGAGTTGCGCGAGGACAGGGGTGAAATCGCTGCGGCGGCGGAACACAGTCTGCCGCAGCTCGTCGAGTTGGAGAACTTGCGGGGGACTTTTCACAATCACACCACGGAGAGCGACGGGCGATCGTCGCTCGAGGAGATGGTGAGCGCAGCGCAGGATCTCGGGCTCCAGTACTTGGGGATATCAGACCATTCCGTGTCGTCGTTTCAAGCCCACGGGCTCGATGCCGAGAGGCTTCTAAGACAGGTCGCGCAGATTCGTGAAATAAACAAGCGCTTTGGAAAAGACTTCAGAGTTTTCGCGGGAGTGGAGTGTGACATCTTGAAGGACGGCAGCCTGGATTATCCGGATGAAGTCCTTTCCCAGTTGGATTATGTGGTTGCGTCGGTGCACGCGTCCTTCACCCAGCCACAGTCGGAAATGACGGCGCGGCTTGTGCGGGCCATGTCGAACCCTTATGTCACGATGCTTGGTCATATGAGTGGGCGTCTTTTGTTGAGCCGGGAGGCGTATGCGGTGGACGTGGCTGCAGTGATTGATGCTGCTGCCGACACCAAGACAGTGATTGAGCTCAATGCGAACCCGCGCAGGCTGGACATGGATTGGCGCTGGTGGCCCCTTGCAAAGGAGAAGGGCGTGCTCACTTCCATCAATCCCGACGCGCACCATGTCTCACAGCTTCAATATCTTTGGAACGGGATTGGAATCGCAAGAAAAGGATGGCTGAGCGCGCGCGACGTGATTAACACTTTGCCCCTTGGCAAAATAGAGTCGCAGTTAAGTATCAAGAAAAAGTCGTAAAACACGGTTTAAATTTATGTCGAAGCGTATTCGTATCCTTTGCGTGGGCGCCGGCCACATGGGGCGTTCACATGCTCTTGCTTATCATCAGATCCCGGAGTTCGAGATCGTCGGCTTGGTGACACGCTCTCCTGAGTCCAGAGCGCAATTGAATGCCGAGCTTGGCGGCGGATACGCGGAGTTCGGCAGCTTTGACG
>JBILKY010000399.1:0-3136 GCA_044376395.1 Chthoniobacteraceae bacterium
GATCCCAAATCGGTTTTTGAGCGCGAAGAACGCCCACACCGGTATGAGGACTGCGGCGCACACGGCCGCCCCCATGGCTCCCATCACCCCCGAGTTCACGCCGCTCTCTGCCAGCGCCATTCCTCCCTTGAATCCGATGGAAAGCAAAAGCAGGAGCGAGAGTGTTTTGCTTACTGCGGGAGCGAATTCAAGTTCGCATCGAAGCAGTGAACCGATTGCGCCGAGGCAGAAGAATAGGATTTGAGGGGAGAGCAGGTTGGCTGAGAATTTGGAAAGGATCATGTAGTAGAGCGCTGGATCTTTGGCTCCGAGGGTTGCTTCAATCTGCCTCCACGTTGTATTTTAGAAAATAGTATAATTTGAAACGCAAGGTTAGATTTAACTGAACAATGTCAAACGCATCATCAGGACCAGCTGCTTCCGGCGTATTTTTAAACCTTCATCACCTGAGATACTTTCGAGAGATCGCACTTTCAGGAAACCTGACGCGCGCGGCCCAGCGGCTTCGGATATCACCCGGCGCACTCAGCATCCAGCTGCGGCAACTTGAGGAGAGCCTTGAGCACGCGCTTTTCACCCGTAGCAAGGCTGGCATGTCACTCACGGAGGCGGGGCGACTCGTGCTTGAGTACGCCGAGACCATTCATCGGGCTGGAACGGAAATGCTGGACGTGCTCAAGAACCAGCCCGTCGAGGGGCGGCAGATTTTGCGAATCGGTGCGGTGGCGACCTTGTCGCGAAACTTCCTCTTGGAGTTTTTGCGTCCATCGCTCAATCGCGCGGATGTCGAGGTCGTGGTGCGTTCGGGTTCGCTGAGGGATTTGGTAGTTTCGATGCATGCGCATCAGGTGGACTTGGTTCTCTCAAATCAAGCGATGCGGCGTGACGCTGAAAGTACGTGGCACAGCCATCTGCTGGCACGGCGGCCGGTGAGTCTGGTGGGCGCGCCCAGATGGAAGAAGCGCTGCAAGCGTTTTCCGCAAAGCCTTGCCGAAGTGCCCTTGATCCTGCCCAGCCTTGAGAGCAGCACGCGGGTTGACTTTGACCGGTTGGTGGCTGCTGCCGGAGTGCGGCCTCTGATCATGGCGGAAGTTGACGACATGCCAACGCTTCGCTTGCTGGCGCGTGAAGCCGATGCGCTCACTTTGGTGCCGCCCGTTGTTGTGCGCGATGAAATAGAGCGTGGTCAGCTTTGCGAGATTCATCGCATCCCGAGCCTGTTTGAAACCTTCTACGCGGTCGCGCCGAGCCGACGGTTTCCGAATCCGTTGGTGAATCAGATGGTGGCCGCGCTTTCAAAGGGAGCGCGCAAGGCAAAGGCGAGATAATCCGAACCACACGAGGTACTCACACGAGAGTCGGCACAGATAACGGGCCTTGGGGGAGAACCGCTACGCGCAGCGGACCCTGACTTTCTGATGCAAGGCGAAGGACGGTATATTCGATGTCGTCGCAATGCCCTGTTCGCGTGAGATTGCGGTCTGCTTGCGAAAGCTCGGAGTGGAGGATCACCCTCGCTTTCTCGAGGCATTGCAGCAGCGTTTGCACCTGCCACTGGTCGTGTCGCGTGACGGCGCTGCTTTGAATTGCCGCGTGCAGCTCAGCATCGGCGCGTGGATCGGAAAGGATGGCTGCAAAGTCGCCCTCCGCAGGGAGTCCCAAGTTGCAGCGGCTCGCGATCAGGATCACGCCGCCTTCCTCCACGATCCGCGCAGCGGCGGAGATTCCTTTAACGGTTTGATAAAAATTTTGGTCGAGCGGATACCCAGAGTTGGTGGTCAGTACCACTGGGTAACGTTGGCTCACTTTGATAGCAGTCTCCGCCTCCGCTGCGGTGCAGCCTGCGTCATGGGCTTTAGCGACGTGCCCTGCGTAAAATCCGGTGATCCGCTTTTCAGGGTCTAGCGTGACGTTGACAATAAAGTGTGGCGGGCAGAGCAATGTCATCTCGCGCGTGAGTTGCTGTAGTGGGTTGCCCAAGACCTCCGTCCAAGTTGCGCGTGGTTGCGCAATGAGTGACGCGCGATGGAAGTGGCGGACCGTTTCTAGCCCTGAGATTCCCGGCACGACCGCTTTGGAACCTCCGGAAAAACCAGCGTAGAAATGCGGTTCGATGAAGCCTGTCGCAAGGCGCAGGTCAGCTTCAACCCAGAGCCGGTTCATCCAGCATTCTCCGCCGCAGGAGGATTTACCCATGAATGTGAGGCTCGCTGTGTCCTCGCATTGATGGTTGACGACTCGGAAGCGTGTTGCCGCAGCTCCCAGCATTTTCTCGAGTTCGGCCGGGGTGGAGCCTCTGTGGGTGCCCGTCCCAACTAGCACGGTGATGCAAGAGTCCGGAACGCCGATCTCCTCGACCAGCCATGGGACTAGAAGCCGGTCGGGTACCGGACGCGTGTGGTCTGCGATGACAATTGTCACGCGGGGCGGGCGTCCCTCAGCCCGTGCTCCGGCGAACGCCAAGCGGGCTGTCTCCGCGAGGGCGCTGCAGCCGAAGGGTGCACGGACTGACGAGAGAAACGCCTGTCTCGGATCGGGCAGGGGCAGGGGCTTTTTGGGAACCACGAGGTCTGCGTGGACGCCGGGAAGGTCGAGACGGATCTCGATTCCGGTTTCGCCGAAGGGCAGCCGCGCTGATCTCATGCGGGCAATGTATCAGAACGGGGGTGTGGTTTAATCAAAATCAATGTGCCGTCTAAAGGCAGTCCGCCTCATCCAGAGGATGTTCGCGCTGTTGAGGAACGGCCTGCAAAGCTTGGTGTGGACGCTACTTGTGGTGCGGGCGTTTGGTGTGCCGATTTGATCAGGGTTGCTCCGGCACCCACTTCAATTCCAAAAAAACCACCTGCGTGATGTCCGAGTCGATGCCGGCGGCGGGCATGAGCAGAAGGTCGGTTGCCTTCATCCAGTCTTGCATGGGTTGGCTCGTGGTGCGGTTTCGGAGGTTTTTTGCGCTGATGACAATTGTTTGCGGGTCGCCTGAGGGTTTAAGCTCAAGGTTCATGTCGAACTGGTTGTTGGCCGACACGTAGAACTTTTGGGCTTCCTTGGAGTGAAAGCGTATGGAGAGCGCAGAATTGGGCTTCGCTCTCCACGCAGGATCGTTCATCTGCTGATTTCGGGTGCCTGTTTTTTT
>JBILKY010000123.1:0-9949 GCA_044376395.1 Chthoniobacteraceae bacterium
TTGATGGAAAGCTTGGGGAGGCGTGGTTCATCGGGGAGCCGGCTGTTCTGACCCTTTCGTTCTCAAAGCTTCAAAGGATCAATCGAATTCGGTTCATGAATGTGCGCGACGAGAGGGGTGTGGATGAGGGGAAGGTTCGCGGGGCGACTCCGTGTGAGTATGAAGTTCAAGTGTCTCTCGACGGGGAAACGTGGACTACGGTGGCCAGCGACAAAGGCAGAGAGCCTTGGACGGCGGCGCATGGGGTGGCGGGTTTGCGTGAAAAGGTGGTGACTGCTGAAGAGCAGGAAGCGCTAGCGACGTTGGAGAAAAGAATCTCGAAGGTGCAACGCGCGCTCGAAGCGGTCCCGAAGCTTCCCCAGATTTGGGCTGGAAACCACGCTCAAGTAAAGGAGCTGACGTTTGTCCACAAAGGTGGCGACCCATCCAAGCCGGGTGAGGTCGTTGTGCCGGCGAGTCTGAGCGTTTTGGATCATGTCACCAAGCCATTCCAATTGACGGTGGATGCTCCTGGGAGCGAGCGGCGTCTTGCGCTTGCTGAGTGGATTACCTGTGCAGACAACCCTCTGACGCCAAGAGTTCTTGCGAACCGTGCTTGGCAATATCATTTCGGCACCGGTATTGTTGACACGCCCAGTGACTTTGGGTTTCTCGGAAGCAAACCGACCCACCCTGAGCTGCTTGATTATCTCGCGGGTAAACTTGTGGGCGGCGAGTGGAGGCTCAAGTCGCTCCACCGCGAGATTCTGCTTTCTAGGACATACCAACAAAGTGCGTCTTCTCGCGACTCTGCTGTAAAGGAGGACAAGGATGCGCGCTTGCTTTGGAGGTTTCCTCCGAGGCGCCTCAGCGCAGAAGAGATCCGGGATACGATGCTCGCTGTCGCTGGGAAGCTGCAACTCTCGCCGATGGGCGGCCCCGGATTTAGGCTGTACAAGGTTACTCAAAACAATGTCTCGACTTACTTTCCGTTGGATGTGCACGGCCCGGAGACTTACCGCCGTGCGGTCTACCATCAGAATGCAAGAGCCAGTGTCGTGGATGTACTGAATGATTTTGATTTGCCAGACATAGCGTTTGCGGCGCCCAAGCGGGCAAACACGACAACGCCCTTGCAGGCTCTGACACTTCTCAATCACAGTTTCACTTTGGACATGGCAAGGGCGCTTGCTGAGGCCGTGAGAGAGGGGGATCCCATTTCAGAGGCATACCGCCGTGTTTTTCAGCGAGAGCCTGTTGTCGGCGAATACGCCGCTGCATCGAGGCTTGTGGGCGCTCATGGAATGGAGGCTTTTTGTCGCGCTTTGCTGAACGCGAACGAAATTCTATACCTCGAGTAATCCGTGGTTGATCCGTTGTTTTGTTGAGGCGTTCCCGTGGCGGAACAGATTCAGCACTTGGATATAAACCAGACGGCTCCCCAGCAAGCCCCAAGTCATCACTAGAGAAAGCGTTCCTTTGATCCGTCCTGCCATGATTATGCCGCAGGAAGACTCCAAGACTGGCCCCGCCTCTGCTTTGGCGCAGGTGCTGTAATCTTGCAGGGCCATTGTATCAAAATGACAGAGAGCATCTGTGCGACGCAAATTTCGCTTCATACCGAAGTATCCAACGGGCCACCCGTCTTCTACTTGTTCTTAAACACGGGGCTGCCCACCAGTGCCCGCGCAAACTCCGCGACCGAAAAGTCGCTTTTTTCGGCCTCCTGCACAATGCCGGCAATGGCATCTTCATCTGTGAAACTGGGTGGCCTGCCTAGGGCGTACTCAAGAAGCGCCTTCGTGAATCCGCGCGCAAAGGCGTGCTTCTTTGCGGCGAGGATTTCGCGAAGCGCAAAGTAGTTTTCAAATTTCGGGCCCTTGTGCAGGGCGCCACTGGGGTCTATTGGCCATTCCTGCAAGCCCCCGTGAGCTTTTTTGTACAACTCGGTCGTGCGCCACTGGCCGATGGCGTTGAAGTTTTCTAATCCAAAGCCGATCGGGTCGATCTTGCGGTGGCACTGGAGGCACTGCGCTCCCTCCTGGTGGGCAAGAGTGCGTTCCCGAGGGCTGAGCGGTTGATCTCCGAGGCGGCTGAGTTGCGGGACGTTCGGCGGCGCGGGAGGTGGCGGGTCGTGCAGCAGTTTGCGCAGCACCCACGCACCGCGTTCCACTGGACTCGTGCGTTCGCCGTTGCCACCCATGGCCATGATGGCAGACATCCCCAGCAAACCTCCACGCGGAGAGTCCGTCGGGAGCGTCACCGGCCGGAATTCGTCTCCTGTAATTCCGTCAATGCCGTAGAATTGCGCGAGTAGTCCGTTGATCACAACCTGGTCGCTCTTGAGCAGGCGAGCGAGGCTGCCGCCGCTCCTGAGCAAGTGCGCGAAGGTCTCTAGGACCTCGTTGCGTACGGCAATCTTCATGCTGTCGTCAAATTCAGGATATAAACGGGCGTTGAAGCGGAAGAAGTCTAGACGGTCCATGCCAAGCCACTGGTGCACAAATCCGTTCACGAACGCTTGTGACTTGGGGCTCGCAATCATGCGATCCACCTGTTGCTTCAGTGCCGCCGGTGAATGCAGAGCACCGGTTCGCGCGGCTTCGTCAAGCGCCGTATCGGGCGGCGCGCTCCACAGAAAGTAGGAGAGCCGGGTGGCAAGCTCTCGGTCCGAGATTCGCCGTACTTGGTTGGTCGCGCCCGGTTCGCTCAGGTAGAGAAATCCTGGCGAGGCGAGCACCACGCTGAGCGATTCCTTGAGCGCTGCTTCAAACGAATCGCCTGCGGCTCGCAACCGTGCGAAGCGTTGTGAGAGGCTTTCGATAAAGGCCTTTTCCGGCAATGAGTTTCGGAATGCGCGGGTTGTGAAGCGCGCGATGATTTCTTTTGCGTATTCTTGCTCGGATGCGGATGCGTTTTTTTCCGAAAACAGCTCTGGCGCCTTCGCATCGGAGGTGGCTTGGGTGGGAGCCTTTTCGAGTTCCATCCAGTCGATCCACATCGCGGGTGGATACCACGTTTTGTGTTTGTTTCGGTAGAGCACGGCGATCGCGACTTCGTGCTCTCTGGAGTTTAGGCGTTTTTCACGGAGAGCGAATGTTCGGCTGCCCGTACTCGTGAGCGTGACGGGGACTTCGATGGTCTGCGGTTGTGCGATGGTACCGGTGACATGGTGTGTGCTGAGGATGTCGAACGCGCCGGGTTGGGTGGGGTGCCCGACTTCGATGAAGTGCCGACTCGCGGGGGTGTCCTCGAGGGAGGCCATGCGCACACGGAAGATGTACTCTCCGGGAGGCCAGTCCTTCGGTGCGGTGAGGCTTTCCTGCGCACGGAGGATGAATACAAAAAGGTAGGAGCCGCGGTCGGTGTGCGGCAGCGCAAAGTAATTCGCGACGTTGTTCGTCTCAGTGTCAAACTGCTCCTTCAAGCTCGCGCCCTCTGCGGCGTCCTTGAACCCGAAGTCAACGGGACTCGGCGCGCCTTTGATGTCCGGCCAGTGGCGGTAGAACCGACTCGGGTTTTTGTGCACCTCCTCAAGCGCTCGTATTTCAGCTGTCTTTGGCGCGTTTTCAGGCGAGGCTGCCGCCGCGTCAACCGCGGCAATCCACTGGTGGTACGGCTCAACCTTTTTCGTAAGTACTTTCGAGTTGCTATGAAGCTGGATGTCCGCCACGCGTTCCAGTTCGGTGTGGAGCCTCAGTGGCTTGTTTTTCGCTGCATGCTGAACGAAGGCGTCATCGATGGCGCGGCGGCCCAGCGCAAGATACTGCTCCACTTGGTCGCCGGACATGAACAGGGACGAGCCCACGGTGTCGAAGGCGCCTGAGCCTCCGTCCGCTGGCAGTTCGCGTGTATCGACTTCCACGCCGAGTAAATCGCGGATGGTGTTCGCGTACTCGCGCCGGTTGAGCCTGCGTACAACGGATTTTCCGCCCGAGTCCCCAAGTGTGTGACGCGCGGTCACCAGCGTTTGGGACAGGGATTCGAGGAAATCCGTCTTCGCAGTCAGGGCCGGTTGCTTGGTGTCTTCCGGCGGCATTTCGCCGGAGTTGACTTGGTTGAGGATCTTCTGCCATCGGTCCGCGAGTTCCACGGAATCCAACACGAAAGGGATTTCGTCGAGGCGCAGCTTGCCTTTTTGTTTCTCAGCGCCGTGGCATTCTGTGCAGTGGGTTTCGAGGAAGCCGCGTTGTTTTTCATCAAGCTTCGCGACTGGTGGCTGTGCCGCAGATGCGCACATCAAAAGAGCGAACCAGAGACTGGGGAACATGCGCGCGATCATCACTGGTGTTGAGGCGGCGCGGACTTAAGCGATGAGTTCCTTCACGGGGCCGGTGCTGTCACCGTGGCGCGCTAGATCAACCCCGATGCTGTTGAGCAGCGTGAGCCAGACATTGCAGAGAGGGGTGTCCTTTGGAAGCACGAGGTGTTTTCCCAGATTCAGGCCGGCGCCACCCCCGGCGACGATCGTCGGGCAGTTGTTGAGAAAGTGGACGGAGCTGATGTTGCTTCCGAAGACAAGCACGGTGTGGTCGAGGAGGCTTGAGCCGTCGGGCTCTTTCACGGCCTTGAGGCTGTCAATGAACCCTGCGAGCAGGGTGCTTTGTGCAACATCCTTCTTTTGCGAAAACTCCATGCGATCGCCCTGCGATCGCTCGTAATGGCTCAGGTCGTGGCCGGTGTAGGGAACGTCAATGCTCTTGAGCAGGCTGTCCACCGGTTGGCGGTAGGTCAGCACGCGTGTGGTGTCGGTTTGGAGTGCTGCGACCGTGAGGTCGTACATGACCTTGATTTCCTCTCGTCCGGCGAGCCCTGGCCGGGGCTCCGGCAGCGGAGCCGCAGCCTTCGGCACGTTTAGCCACTGCTCGTCTTTGCTCAGCCGCGCTTCAATGTCGCGGATGCTCTGGGCGTATTCGTCGAGCTTTTCGGTATCCCCGCGGGAAAGGCCCCGCTTCACCCGGGCGAGATCCCCGACGAGGGCGTCAAGGACGCTGCGCTTCTCCACAAGCATCCTCTGGCGTTGCTCGATCGCCGTGTTCTCGGCGGAAAATATCTTGTGAAAAGCCGCGACCGGATTGTCGCATCCGGCGATTGGGTTGCCATGTTCGTTCCAGGCAAGCGAGAGGCCGGGGCCGTGGCCTTGATTACTCGCATCAGAGGTGCCGAGTTGGATGGAATTAAAGCGCGTGTCCCGTCCCAGTTTGCCCGCAGCCACTTGATCAGCGGAGATACTGTTGCAAAAGCTGCGCCCGGGCTCCGCGTAACGGTTCGCTCCCGTGAGCCAGAAGGTACTCCCCCAGTGGGCTTCGTTGCTGAATTTATTTGAGCACCCCTGGATGACGGTGAAGTTCTTTTTGTGCCTTCCGAGGGGGGCGAGGCCCGGAGGCAGGGTGTAGTCGGTGCCAGTCTGGTGTGGATCGGGGTACCAGCTTTCGCGGGTTACGCCCCAGCCGAAACCCAGAAACACGATGCGCTTGGGACGAGGAGGGATTTGGGTGGCCTTTGCGAAGCGGCGGAAACCGAGTGACTCAAGAAAGGGCAGCGCGACGAGAGCGGAGCTGCTGCGCAGGAAATCGCGGCGGGAGGGGAGGAGGGGACGGCTCACGTCAGATTGTATACAATAATAGGCCCCGCAATGACAAGTCAGGACTCGATGACACGACCAATCGATGCGTGCCATTTAGTTTTCATACACCGCCCCAGAGTGCTTTTTGAGAGGCATTCAGCGGCTCCCAAGCCAGCAACCGGAGCGAACACCGTCGATGGAATTCTTCCTATTCAGAATCATGCGCGCCGTTGTACGTGTTTTGCGTGCCGCTGGTCGACAGAGTGGAAAAGCGGAGCGGAAATTCTCGAGGGCGTATCCGCGTTTGATCGGCTGCCCTGCGGGTCTGTTACTTGGAAGCAAACCGTATTAACCAATTGCTTGCCCCCTGGACTCTGTTATTCCTTCACAAAACTGAGTCTGTCCGTAGTGCTACTTTTTCTTTTCGCCCCTCGCTATTTTGTCCAACAATTCACGCGCACACACAGATGAGCACAGCAGAACTCACGCTCGAACCTAAAGCGAAGACCTTTGGCATGATCGGCGTGATCGTCGGATTCCTTGGCATGCTATCAGTCCTTGTCGGCCCAGCGATCCACGACGCGATCATTCCGCCACCACCCGCTGAGAAGCAACTCGCAGGAACCATCGTCAGCCTCAAGCAGCATATCACCGCAAAAATCAAAAAGACGGCACCACCCCCAGAAGCTCCAAGTCAGCGGTTTTCTTCACAAGAGCTACCTCATACTCTCTCATTTGCATTCGCCGCGCTCGCGATCATCGGCGGGGCCGTGTCTTACCTTCGTCGCGAGGACCATCGGTATGCCTACGTCGCTTGCGGCGTCGGGACCGCTACGTTGGTCTGGCACGCGCTTATCCTTGCACTCGCAGTCGCAGTCTTGTGCGTGATTCTCTATTACGTCCTGCCGGACGCTTTATCTTGATTCAACGAACGGCGGCTAACCGGATGATGCAGTGAACCGCTCCGCGCATCACTGTGTCGGAATCGCGCTCTTCGGGATCTTACAGCTTTAAAGCTGTTTATCCTCTGTCTTCAAAATGCCCAAACTGTGTTAACCAATTGCCTGTCCCCTGGACTCTCTTATTTGATTCCAAACAATGACAGCGAGAGGCGACGCGCCGTCGTCACTTGGTTGATTCAATTTTCCCCGTGAGTTGAAACTGCCGCCAGTCGGCGGCATAAGCCGCATTGATCAGCCAGGATGCGGTGGGTTTGTCCCCGTGAAAATCGGCGAAGGGTGCGGTGGAAAGTTTTTGGTAACCACCGGGCTGCACTGCCCAGTTCTCTCCAAGGTGGCCGCTTTCGATGGCGAGTGGCCGGAGTTTCACGGGGCCGCGTTTGGCATCGGCTTCGGCGGGGACGCGGGCGGCAAAGCTGTGGCGCAGAAAACTGAATACAAGCGGCCACGTATTCTCACCGGGGCCGTGGCCGGTTTTGGGCTCAACCGCGGTGTTCCACAGGGCCCGATGTTTTTTCCGAAGCGCGCCCACCACCGCGAGGTTTTCCTCTTTCGAGGGGCGCGCGAGAAAGGGATCGTCTTCGCCGAAAATCACCAGTCCCGGCACTTGCCCTGCGCCGGGTTGGTACACTTGAAACGTGATTCCCGGCCGCATCGAAACCCAACCCCATACACGATCCGGCACATACGAGGGGAAAACGGCGGAGAAGCCGGTGCCGTTCGAGTGCCCGTAGAGAAAAAGCGGCGCGTGTTCCAATTCAGGATGTCCGCTTTTTGCACCGAAAGCCTTCAAGTGATCAAACAGGAGGCTTCTCGGCCAAAAGCCGCGCTGCATGGGATTGCCGGTAAAATTGAACAAGGCGAGCTGCAGTTCAGTCGCGAGCGCACGCAGGTCTCCGCGATGAAAGAGGTTCTCGCCGCTGCCATGGCCGGACATCACGACAATGCCGCGCGCAGTCCTTAGACCATCCGGCAGCCAGAGATCAAAACGCACTTCTTCCCGCTGGCCTTCGCCCTTCTGTTTGACAGCCTCACGCCACTGCTCGTCACCCACTTTCCAATCCCAGTTGCGCAGCACGATCTGTTGCGGATCCGGGGTTCCCCATTTCGCCTCGTCGAGCACGCCGTTCCAGCTCGTGGTGTCCTTGGTGTTCACGTTCGCATTCACCCAACCCAGGCTGTGGCTCTCGGGGAGTTGCTCAAAGTCTCTCCATTCGGTGCCGCCCTGCGCCTGACGGGTCTGGGTCCACTGGGTGTTGAGCCAGGGGAGTACTTTTTCCGCCCAGCGAGCTCCATGTTCGCGCAAGCCGGGCCCGCTAAAGTGCACGCCCTGCCCCCCGCGCTCGCGGAGCGCCCCTTTGAGCGCATCGGAATCGGGCCCTTCAAGCGCGATCCCGTCGCGCCAAAGCGCGGCTTGCGCGGCGCGGATGTCCTCGCTGCCCTCGTCACCCGGCACATGGTAGCTGGCCTGCGCCACAAACCACGGCGCCGACCGACCGATGGCGCGCCGCGAGTCGGCGATGATTTTTTTCAGATACTCGCCGTAGAGGGCGCCGGACAGGGTGCGCGCGGCGTCCTTTTGATTCGCATCGCTTTCGCCCTGATGCCAGAGCACCGCGCGAAAGCCGTTTGGTCCTGCCGACTGCATCCGGGCGACAAATGCATCGTAGGCCGCGCCTTTGCTGGCCCACGATCCGTTTTGGAGCTGTTCAACCCGGCTCAGGATCGTTGGCGGATTGGGAAACGTTGCGCCCTTGGGCAACCATTCGCGGACACTCGTGGCGCCGATACCGCACGCAATGATACCCACGGGCACGTTTTCCTTTTCCGCGATGGCATCCGCAAACGCTGGAATGAAACTTCCGCCGCCACCGCTTGCCCCCGGTTGTGGATCATCTGCAATACGCCATGCTTTCCCGTCGAATGTCGTGACCTTTCGCGTGCGGGTCGTCTGTTTTTCTTCGCCGTGATTGGCCGAGTTTGATTGCCCTGCGATCACAAACACCTCGCCGATTCCCACATGAGGCACTGTCCCCAGTGCGAGTTGTTTGCCCCCGTGTACGATCTGAACCTCCAGCTTCCACCAACCGCCCGCCGGCGATTCAAACGTGGCGATGATCTTCCGGCCCTTCACCGAGTTCACCTGCACCCACGGGGTTTGTCGTGCATCATTCACGACGCGGACCTGAACCGCAGCCTCTGCGTTTACTTCCTCGGACAGTTCACCCGCGATGCGCAGCAGGCCTTTCCCAGGACTGCTCCGCTGCACGACTTGATAGTCGAGCGGGGTGCTCAGCGTGAGATCCACCCCGTACAACGAGGTGGTGGCAGCGAGCAGAAGGGCAAGGATACGGTTCATAGGATTCGGAGGGGGGTAAGAAAAACAAGGGCAGCGAACGCGTGGAAGGAGCAGGATCTGCTCACATGAATTCGCGCTCTGTATGATTCAACAGGAATTCCTGCCTACGTAAAGGCCGGCCCCATGGCTTCCATCGCATTGCCCTTCGAAATCAGTCGTTCCCACCGCTCGACCTGACCGCAGCAGGGTTGCGCGGCGCATCGTGTGTGCGTGCCCGGAAATCTTAGGCTAAAAAAGATCCGTTTTGGCATTTTCAGCGTGGGCGGCTGTGCCCTGCCGCGTATCATCGCGAACCCCGCCTCCGCGCCGGAAGGCGTCCCAAAAGTGCGCACCCTACACTTATGAAAACAATCCAGTGCATCGCAGTAGTTCTAACTCCTGTTTTTGGAGCAGCCTCGAATGGCTCCGCCCAGACGCCCAGCCGCGTTGAATTCAACCGCGACGTGCGCCCCGTTCTCGCGGAGTACTGCTTTCACTGCCACGGTCCGGATCCGGGCACGCGCAAGGCCAACCTGCGGCTGGACACCGAGGCGGGATTTTTCGCAAAGGCTGAAAGCGGCGACTCGCCAATCGTGAAAGGAAACTCCGCCGCCAGCCCCCTCTACAAGCGGCTCGTGAGCCTGGACAAGGACGAGTTGATGCCGCCTCCGAAGTCGCACAAGGAGCTCAAGCCCGCGCAGATCGCGCTCCTGAAATCGTGGATCGAACAGGGCGCGCCGTGGCAGGCCCACTGGTCGCTGATTGTTCCCACGCGCCCTGCGGTGCCCGGCGTCCAAACCTCCGACTGGCCGAAAAACAACGTGGATCGCTTTGTGCTTGCGCGCCTCGAGCACGCCGCGCTCAAGCCCGCGCAGCAGGCGGATGCGCGCACGCTGATCCGGAGGCTTTCGCTCGACCTCACCGGGCTTCCGCCCACGCCTGCATTTGTTGCCAAACACCTTCCTGAAAACGGCGGACTACTCACCGACGCGAACGTGGACGCAATCATCGACGAACTCATGGCGCTGCCGGCGTATGGCGAGCATCGCGCGCGCTACTGGCTCGACGCAGCCCGTTACGCCGACACCCACGGACTGCATTTCGACA
>JBILKY010000124.1:0-9927 GCA_044376395.1 Chthoniobacteraceae bacterium
GATTTCCGTCTCACCGACGTTTACGGAAACGTCGTTAAGGGACTGCTCGCTTGATCGGGCCAATCGACCCTAGAAATCGCGGACCACGCATTCCTCCCGAAGCGCCCTCTACCATCTCCGATCACCGAAGAATCGGGCGCCTCGGACCAACACCACCCACTATGCTTCAACGCTCCCTCCCCTGCCTGAAATTGGGCGTGCTCGCAATTGCTTCGCTGGCTGCCGATGACCTTCGTGCCGCAGCCCCGTCCAGCCTCGCTGAGCTCGATTTCTTTGAGAAAAAGATCCGCCCAGTGCTTGTCGAGAGCTGCTACGAATGCCACAGCGCGACGAGCAAAAACATACGAGGCGGCCTTTTGCTGGATTCCCGCGAAGGCGTTCTCAAGGGCGGAGACAGCGGTCCGGCGATCGTGGTGGGGAACCCGAAAAAAAGTCTTCTGATCACAGGCATCCGCCACGAGGACAAAGACCCCGACATGGCGATGCCGCCAAAAAAGGAGAAGCTCTCGGACGCAGTCATCGCGGATTTCGAGCAATGGGTGGCGATGGGCGCACCGGATCCGCGGACTGGCGGTCCGACCGTGAGAACCGCATTCGATCCAGCAAAAGCGGCGGAGCATTGGGCGTTCAAGAAAGTTTCGGCGCCCCAGGTCCCCAACGCCGCGACCCAGAAGAACCTCGCGCAAAATCCAATCGATCATTTCGTACTCGAAACTCTTGCGAAGAACAAACTGCAGCTCTCTCAAAAGACCGACAAACACACATTGATCCGGCGGGTCACGTACGACCTGACGGGGCTGCCACCCTCTCCTTCTGAAGTGGAAGCATTCGTGTCAGACAACTCTCCTACCGCTTACGAGAGGCTTGTAGACCGCCTGATCGCCTCCCCGCAGTACGGAGAACGCTGGGCGCGCCATTGGCTCGACATCGCACGCTATGCAGACACCACGGGTGACCGCACGGTTGGAAAGCTGCGGGCGCCGATTTACTCGTACGCGTGGACCTACCGGGATTATGTGATCAACGCGTTCAACAACGACCTGCCGTACGACCGTTTCATTGTTGAGCAGATCGCCGCGGATCATCTTCCCGAAACAAAGGACAATCCAGCCACGCTTGCGGCGCTTGGTTTTCTCACGCTGGGCAAGCGGTTCATGGGAAATGAAAACGACGTCATTGATGATCGAATCGATGTCGTGACCAAAGGCCTCATGGGACTGACCGGCGCGTGCGCGCGCTGCCACGATCACAAATTTGATCCGGTGCCAACCAAGGATTATTACTCGTTGCACGGCGTGTTCGCGAGCAGCGAAGAACCTGCGACACTGCCCCTGATCTCTGAAGCTGCCTCGGAAGAACAACACAAACAGTATCTCGATGAGGTGGCAAAGATTCAGAAGGAAATTTCCGACTTCGAGAACTCGCAAGCGGGTCGCCTCACCGCTGGCATGCTGGAGCGCGCTGGCGACTACCTCATGGCGGTGCAGACCTCGGGAAAATCCCAGTCGAACTTCCGCAACCTAGCTCGCGACAAAGGGTTGAAGGCTGAGGTGGCAGCCGTCTGGCAGGACCAACTCAAGGTTGCTGAAGCGGCGCAAAAGAAGAAACCCGACCCGATTCTGAGTCCATGGATCACTCTTGCCGCAATTCCGGAAGCTGAATTCGCGCAAAAAGCCCCCGAATCAATCGCCGCGCTTTCCACCAGCAACGATACAAACCCCGGTATCGTTGCAGCGCTGAAAGCGAAGAACCCCACTTCTCTTGCAGAAGTGGCATCCGTTTACACCACATGCTTTGAGCAGTTGCACAAAAGCCTGCAGCTTCCAACATTCGCGACTGGAAAGACCGCGAAGGCGGGAGCGTTTGAGATCACGCAAAAGCCAATGAACGACGAGAACCTCGAGGTTCTTCGCAAAGACGTTTTTGGTGCAGCCTCCTGCATGCACCCTGAGGAGCGCGTGGTGGCAAAAACCTTCGGCGTCCAGTACTCCACCCCGCTGGCGATCAGCAGGGCGAAGTTCGCCGCGTTGGATTTGTCCCATCCCGGCGCCCCGATCCGTGCCATGGCGCTTTTGGACAAAGCAAAACCGAAAGACTCTCCCGTGCTGATCCGGGGCGAAGCAACGAACCGCGGGCCGGTGGTTCCGCGCCGGTTCCTCACCATGTTTGCGGGCGAGGACAGCAAGCCGTTTCAGAAAGGCAGCGGTCGCCTTGAACTCGCGCAATCAATCGCCAGCAAGGATAATCCCCTAACCGCCCGAGTGATCGTAAACCGGATCTGGCAATGGCATTTCGGGCAGGGAATCGTGCGCAGCGTCAGTGACTTCGGAACGCGATCAGAAGCCCCCTCGCACCCGGAACTATTGAACTGGATGGCTGCGTGGCTGATGGACCACAACTGGTCGCTGAAACAGCTCAACAAACTCATCGTCATGTCCGCGACCTACCAGCAGGACAGCAAGCCGACGAAAAAGGGGATGGAAACCGACCCCACAAACCAGTGGTTGTGGCGGTACAACGTACAGCGGCTCGATTTTGAAGAGGTGCGTGACACGCTTCTGACACTCAGCGGACACCTCGACCAATCCTCCGCCGGCGGGAGGCCCTTCAAGCTGAGCGGTGCCACCGCTAGCGACGTCGCGAACAAAAAGCGTTATGGCGCGAATACGGATGCGTTGAAAACCAGCGAAACCAAGCGCTCTGTGTATGCGATGGTCGACCGTGCCGGTCTTCCCGAAATGTTCAACACATTCGATTTTGCGAATCCTGATATCTCAACAGGCGAACGCGTGCTGACCACAGTCCCGCAGCAGGCCCTCTTCATGATGAACAGCCCGTTCATTGCAGATCAGGTCCGCGGGATTCTGCAGCGCGAGGACATGCCGAAGGCGGCGTCCCTTGACGACAAGGTGCGCTTCCTTTTCCGTCTCACCATGCAACGTCCCCCGACAACAGACGAACTTGAAGCAGCACGTAAGTTCATCAACAGCGACCCGTCTGCCGCACTCGAAACAAACGCATTAGTCTCACCAATAGCGGGTTCACCCGAGACAGATGCTGCAAAAGCAGTGCGCAAGACCTCACAGGCAAACAAGTCGCTGGACGTCTGGGAGCGCTACACTCAGGTACTTCTGCTCACAAATGAGCTGATGTTCGTCGAATAGGATCGGCAGGGTTTTTCCATGTTCAGACTGCGGCCTTTCAGCAGATTCAACGGGCCGCCTGGCAATTCGAGCCTGCTCTAGGACCCATGCAGTCGACTTAAGCTGCGTCGAGTCGACCTGGGCCTCGCCATGTCGAAATGGCTTCGCCGCGCATCACCCACGCCGGATCCAGCGCGTCCCCTGCGCAACGCTCCACTGAAATTTCCGCGCGTGCTCGCGAATCAAAAACGGCAAATCCATCGAATCGGCCAGCTCAAAATCGGCCTCAAGGCAGCCGCGCAATCCGTCGAGTGTCCGCAGAGGTAGGCCACCCTCGAGTTTTCCTCCAAGCCAATTCTCACGGGGCGTGTATTCCTCCATCCACGTGTAGGGTGAAGTGATCACAAGCTGCCCCCCGGGTGAGACGAGTGCTGAGAGCGATGCGAGGCACCTCTGCGGCTCCCGCAGACGATCGATCAAATTAGCCATCAATACCACATCGAATTTCCCAAGACCGCTGCGAAGCGCCATGGCATCACCCTGCTCGAATCTCACGCGCTCCGGATCGACTGCCTCGGGACGAACCGCCTTCAACGGCTTGGTCAACTCGCCCTCCAACGTGCATTGGTATTCAAGAGCACCGGACACACGAACCGACTCGGCCGCCGAGACGAAGGCGGCGGAGTAATCAATCCCCATTACCTCACCGCACCAGCGCGCCAACTCGAAGGTGGAACGACCCACCGCGCATCCGAGGTCTAGCCCCCGGGAATGGGCTCCAAGCTTCGATACATCCACGCATTGCGTCACGCAGCGCACGGGATACTCGAGCGCGTCAACGGGGGCGAAAGGGTACCCCACTACCTCTTGCGCACCCCCGTAATGAAAGAGCAAATACTCGCGTAGGATCCGCTCGGTTTCGTACGGATTCGAGCGCGCGGCAGCGGAATCTGGCTGTTGAACCGCGAGCGGGGTTGATGAATTCATTCGTCTGAGATAGACCACTGCGCCGGTCGCAACAACGCCCCTCTTACCAAAACCGCAAATTTTCCATCCCTACGCTGCGCCTGAGCTCTACGTCACGTTCAATACAGCACCGATTTCACACCGTTCATGCTTTGGAAAACCCGCCACCACGCAATCAACCTCGCTGAAAAAGCAGTCATCATGGGCGTGATCAACGTCACGCCGGACTCTTTTTCTGACGGCGGCCTGTGGCAGGATCATGAATCCGCAGTCAAACACGCGATGGATCTCATCCAAGAAGGCGCAGACATTCTTGATGTGGGAGGAGAGTCCTCAAGGCCCGGAGCGATCCCGGTAGATGAGATCGAGGAGTTACGGCGGGTCATCCCGGTGATCAAGGCGCTCAAGGACCGCACGTCTGTCCCAATCTCAATCGACACGGCGAAGCCCTCCGTCGCGAGCGCCGCGTTGAAGGCCGGAGCGTCTATTGTGAATGACATCGGCGGACTCCGGCTGCCTGAGATGCGGGCCGTTGTTGGGGAATTCAACGCGGGCGCAGTCTGCATGCACATGAAGGGCACCCCGCGCACGATGCAAAACTCCCCTTCCTACACAGACGTCGTAGCCGAGATCCTCGCGTTCTTTGAAGGCACCGTAGAACTCTGCCGTTCCGAGGCTATAGACATCGGGCAAATTGCATTTGATCCCGGCATCGGGTTCGGAAAGTCACTCGAGCACAATTTAGAGATCCTGCGCGAACTCCCGAGATTCCATTCCATGGGCCGGCCCCTCGTACTGGGGGTTTCGCGCAAATCCTTCCTTTCTAAACTCACGGGCAGCGAGGAGCTGAATGACCGCCTTTGGCCAACCGTGGCGTTGAGTGCTTATGCGAGGCATCATGGCGCATCGGTTTTGCGCGTCCACGACGTGAAACAAAACGCGGAGGCCGTCCGGATGACCGAGGCCATCCGGGCATTTGCCAACAAACGTGACGTCACGCCGTCCATTAAGTACAGGGAGGCGCGCGCATGAGCATCCTGCCTCTCCAAAACTTCATCATCCTGCACTGGAGAGACGCGCTTGAGATCGGGCTGCTTTGGTTCGTGCTGTACCAGCTCTGGCTGCGGTTGCGCGAAACACGAGGCAGCAGGATGCTGATCGGCGTGATCAGCGCTTCTGTGGCGCTGCTCGCTACGTCGGAAATCCTCCAGCTCCCGGTGCTCGAATGGCTGCTTCGAAACATCGCGGCGCTGGGGATGTTTACATTGGTTGTCATCTTCCAACCGGAGCTGCGCCGGATTGCGGCGTCGCTCGGCAATGCACGCTTTTTCTCGTCAACCCTTCAGAATCCCGTGACTGCCGAGCTGCTGTGCGAAATGGCTTTCGAGCTTGTGAACCGGCGACTGGGCGGAAGCATTGCGATCGAACGGGACATTCCTCTGGAAAACTGGGCAGACTCGGGCGTCGCAATCGACGGACTTATCAGCACCGAACTGGGTGTTTCAATTTTCCATCACAAAACCCCGCTGCACGACGGTGCGTTGATCATCCGCGGCGACCGGGTTGCAGCTGCCGCGTGCATCCTGCCGCTCACAGAGCGCACGGACCTTGACCGCAGTCTCGGACTGCGTCATCGGTCTGCACTGGGGCTCACCGACGAAACTGACGCCATTGTCATCATCGTGAGCGAGGAAACGGGGGCAGTCTCCCTCTGTCACGACGGCAAAATCGAGCGCGGCTTCGAGCCAGAAACTCTCAAAAGCCGTCTCAGCGAACTATTATCCCTGCCTGCAAATGAAACCACTGCTGACTGACCATCCGATTGCCAAAATCTGCACGCTCGTGCTCGCCGTGGCGCTTTGGTTCATCATCAAACAACGGACGCCTTCTTCGTACTCCGGCTCGGTGCCGATCCACCAAGCCGATTGAAAACCCGCGCTGCAAGGGCACGCCGCGAACTTCCGCATCCCGCTGCTGAGCTCATCCCGCGCCCGCATTCACGTCTTGCCCATCACGCTTTGCTCAGCCAATTTAACTCATTGCCATTTCAGAACCGACACTCCACATGCTTCCGCCGGACGAACAATTCAACATCCTCAAACGCGGGTCGGCACAAATCCTCTCCGAGCCCGAACTCCGCGCAAAGCTCGCCCTCGGCCGGCCTTTGAACGTCAAACTGGGTGTGGATCCGACCGCCCCGGACATCCACCTTGGATTCACGGTGTGCCTTCAAAAGTTGCGTCAATTCCAGGACCTAGGGCATCAGGCTGTCCTGATCATCGGCGATTTCACTGCGATGATCGGCGATCCCTCGGGCCGTTCGAAGACGCGCCCTCAGCTCTCCCATGACAAAATCATGGAAAACGCCCACAGCTTCCAGTCCCAGGCGTTCAAGATTTTGGACCCTGCGAAAACAAAAACCGTCTTCAATGGCGAATGGTTTGAGATCATGAATTTTGAGCAGATCATCCGGCTCAACAGCCGTGTGACTCTGCAGCAGATGCTGCACCGCGAAGACTTCCGTTCGCGAATCGAACGCGGTGATTCGGTGAGGCTTCATGAAATACAGTACCCGATCATTCAGGGCTGGGATTCTGTGATGGTGAAAGCAGACATCGAAATGGGCGGGACCGACCAGCTTTTCAATATTCTTGTCGGCAGAGACCTGCAACGCGAGGAAGGCCAGCCGGAACAGGTGGTGTTTCTCATGCCGCTGCTCGAGGGTCTTGATGGGGTTCAAAAGATGTCGAAGAGCCTCGGGAATTATGTGGGGGTAACCGAAGCCCCCAGCGAGATGTTCGGAAAGCTGATGAGTATTTCGGACGAGTTGATGGCGCGTTACTACCTGCTGCTCCTCGGCGAAGACATGCCGGAAACTCACCCCATGCAGGCGAAAAAGGAACTCGCCCGCAAAATTGTTGCGCGATACCACTCCGAAGAACTCGCTGCGGCAGCACTTGAGGACTTCAACACGCGCTTCTCAAAGCGCGACTTGCAGCAGGCGGACCTGCCTTCAGTGTCAATCAGCGAACTCGGGCCCGACATCGTATCGGCGGTGGTGGCTGCGTATCAGAACGGCTTCCAACTCACAAAATCACGCGGCGATGCAAGGAGGCTCATCGAACAGGGCAGCGTCCAACTCCGCTCGGAAAAAATCACCGACCCTAAGGCGACGCCTGCCTACAACGCTGGCGACGTGATGCGTTTGGACAAAACGCGCGCCGTGCGTTTGCAATAACGCAATCGCCACTGCCGACGCCACTGCCGACGCCACTGCCGACGCCACTGCCGACGCCACTGCCGACGCCGTGGGCCCCGATGCTAAGCGGCCCCATTACGTGTTCAAACATGACAGGCGCAGCATGCGAATACCGTTGAAACCGGACGCATCTGCGCCACGCCACGTGCCGCTGGATCCGGCATCCCTGGCGCGCTATTTGACCCCAAATTTAAACACGGTTGTGCTCTTCAGCGTCTTGCCCGGGCGGAGAATGCAGGACGGAAACTCGGGGTGGTTCGGGGAGTCTGGATAATGCTGGGTTTCGAGACAGAACCCGTTTCGGTGCGCGTATTTGCCGCCGGATTTACCGGTGAGTGTTCCGTCCAGAAAATTGCCGCTGTAAAACTGCAGTCCGGGCTCGGTCGTGCTGACCTCCATGGTTCGGCCGCTCGAAGGCTCGTGCACGAATGCTGCCGAAGCGAGGGCCCCGCTCTGGCTGTCCAAGACAAAGTTATGATCATATCCTCCGCCGAGCGTCATCTGCTCTTCCTTCGCGTTGATGCGATCGCCGATGACTCTTGCCTTACGGAAATCGAGGGCCGTCCCCGCCACGGAACGCAACTCGCCGGTAGGGATCATGCCTTCATTCACCGGTGTAAACTTTGATGCAGCAATCCGAAGACTGTGGCCAAGAATGTCGCCGGTGCCGTCTCCCTTGAGATTGAAGTACGCATGCTGAGTGACGTTCACCGGAGTTGCCTTGTCGGTTGTTGCCTCGTAATCAACCCGCCATTCGTTGTTTTCATCCAGCCAGTAGGTGACGCTTAGCTGAAGGTTTCCCGGATACCCCTCCTCGCCATCCTTGCTCAAATACCGAAACCGCACACCCTGCGCCCCATCTTTCTGAAGGCCCTCAGCTTTCCACACCACTTTGTCAAAACCCTTATTGCCCCCGTGCAGCGAGCATGGCTTGCCGCTGGGAGTGTTGTTTGTCGCAAGCTTGTAGGTCGCACCATCAACAGTGAACTGACCGCCGGCGATGCGGTTGCCGAAACGACCAACGATAGCGCCGAAGTAGGGAGTGGCCTTCTCATATTCCGCAAGCGTCTTGTAGCCGAGTGTGACGTCAGCGAACGCGCCTTTCTTGTCCGGCACCTCAAGGCTCAAAACAATGGCGCCATAGGTCATCGCGCGGAGCTTTACTCCATGGCTGTTGGAAAGCGTATAGACCTCTACGGGGGTGCCATCCGCAGCTTTGCCAAAGGGTTCGGGATTTGGCGCAGAGGCTGCCATTGCGAATGTACCAATCGCGGTGAATGCAGCCACCGCGGCCGAGGTCTTGGGGAGGGTCATTTTTCTGGGGTGTTTTAGGTTGAGCCGACTTCCAGACTGTCGATTACACATCCTGGAACCTGAGTGGAAGCAATATTTCTATCGATTCCGGAGCTGAAGAACCTCAACCTCTGAAGCATAGCACTTGCCGCTTCCCCGCCGCAGGCGGCAGCGGAAGGAGCCCCAGGGTCCCCCGCCCCAACACAAATCCCCCTCAAACCCACACCTAGAATGAAGCACTCCTCCCCCATCATCACCGGCACGAACATGCTTGCCACAACCGGACTCGATACGAGCCGCCGCGCTTTTCTCAAAGCGACCGTTGGGTCGATCGCGGTCGCCTCACTGCCGAACAGCTTGCATGCGGACACCACTCCCACTTCCGAGACACTTGTAACGCAGTTGTTCCGCTCACTCTCCGACGAGCAGAAAGCGGCAGTCTGCTTCGCTTTCGATCACCCGCTGCGCTCGAAGGTGAACAACAATTGGATGATCAACAAATCGCAGAAGGAAACACTCGGCCCCGATCAGAGGGACCTCGTGAGACAGATTTTTCTGAGCCTTCATTCACCCGAGTACGCATCAAAAGTGCTCGCCCAAGTGACTCATGATTCCGAAGGCGAAGGATTCGAAGCGGGCACGTCGGTCGCACTTTTCGGTCAACCGGGCAGCTCGGACTTTGAGTTTGTACTTACCGGCCGCCACTGCACCCGCCGGTGTGATGGAAACTCAGTGAAAGGCGCCGCATTTGGGGGGCCAATATTCTACGGCCACGCTGCGAAAGGTTTTCGCGAAGAAGCAGACCATCCAGGCAACGCCTACTGGTATCAGGCCAAGCGCGCAAACGAGGTCTTCACAATGCTTGATGGCAAACAACGCGAATCCGCTTTGGTGGATCGAGTGCGCGAGGAAAAGGAGACAGCAACGGTCGCCCTGACTGGGAAAAAGAAGGGCCTGCCTGGCATCCCGATGGAAGCGCTCAGCGCCGACCAACGAATGATGGTTCGGAAGGTCTTGGGGGACCTGCTTGCACCGTTCCGAAAGGAAGATGTCGAGGAATCCTTAAAATTGATCGAGCCGCAGTTCGGATCCCTCCATATGGCGTTCTGCAAATCAATGGACACCGGCAACGACGGCGTCTGGGACGTCTGGCAGATCGAGGGTCCCAACATGATCTGGCTCTTCCGCGGCGCTCCGCATGTCCACACCTGGGTGCACATTCGGGAGGCCTAACGCCCCCGTTCGCATCAAGAAACCTTTTGCGCG
>JBILKY010000401.1:0-3124 GCA_044376395.1 Chthoniobacteraceae bacterium
GGCGGGTTCGCGATGGTCCTGACCATCATGCTCCCAGCCGCTCGGATCTTCCCTCAGATCAACGACCTCATCACTCGTCAGCACGTGGACAAGATGGCGAAGATCATCCTGCTGACTGGGTCGATCGTGGGGTACGCTTACTTGATGGAGCTTTTTGTGGCGTGGTACAGCGGCAATAAATTTGAAGGGTTCACATTTTTCACTGCTCGCGCGGCAGCCAATGGCGAAGGATGGTACCAGTGGGCTTACTGGGTGATGATGTTCTGCAACGTCATTTCTCCCCAAATCTTTTGGTTCAAGGCGATGCGCAACAATTACATTGTTGTTTTTGTGATCTGCCAGTTTGTGAACATTGGGATGTGGTTCGAACGCTTCGTGATCATCGTGACCTCGCTCGCGCAGGATTATCTCCCGAGCAGCTGGGGACACTACTCACCCTCAACGACGGAAATCCTCACCTTCATCGGTACGTTCGGAATCTTCCTTTCACTGTTCCTGCTATTCATGAGGTTCTTGCCCATGATCGCGATTTCTGAGGTCAAACTTGTGACTCCAGAAGCAGATCCACACCACGGCCACTCCAAACACTAATACAAACCATGTCTCAACATCGTAAGGTGTACGGCCTGGGGGCCGAGTTTAACAGCGCAGCTGACCTGATGCACGCTGCGGAGAAAGTTCGTGACGCGGGATTCGCGAGGTGGGATGTCCACACTCCCTTTCCAGTGCACGGAATGGACAAGGCCATGGGCTTAGGAAAGTCTTGGTTAAGCGCCGCGGTTTTTTGTGGTGGACTCACCGGAGCACTCACGGGCATCGGCCTCACGTCCATACCGTCCTTCTTCATTTACCCGATGATTGTTCACGGTAAGCCCTACAGCTGGCCCACGCTTCCATCGTTTTTCCCGATCATTTTTGAGCTGACGGTTCTCTTCTCCGCGTTCACTGCGCTGTTCACGCTTCTTTTGCTCAACCAGCTGCCGAAGTGGTATCATCCGGTCTTCAACTGGGAGCGTTTTAAACGTGCCACGGACGACGGCTTCTTTCTGGTGATCGAGTCCCGCGACGCCAAGTTTTCGGAATCCCGCACCAAGGCGCTGTTGGAGGAAATCGGGGGCCAAAACGTCACACTCATCCACGACTGATTATGCTGCGCGCCTTCTTCATCATTTTCATCGTCTGCGTTGCCGGCGTGCTTTCCTTGGCTGGATTCCGCGGTGACAAGTTCAGTAACCCTCCTATCCAGCTGGTGCCCGACATGAAGCATCAGCCCAAGGTGATCACCCAGCACGGCAGCCGCTTTTTCGCGGATGGTCGCGCTGATCATATGCCAGTAGAAGGGACCGTCCCTGTGGGTTACAACCTGAAAGGCCGATACTACCAGTCTGGCGCAAGTAATTTGCAGGGCGACTCGGGTTTTTCGAGTCAACCCACCTACCGCGACACCGGCGTGATCGGCGAGTTTTACGGCGATGGAATTCCAGAAAAAGTTACCGAACGTTTCCTTGAGCGGGGGCAGGAGCGGTACCAGATCCACTGTGTTGTGTGCCATGGCCGCACTGGTGAAGGAAACGGTGTCGCGAAGTCGTTTGGTTTGGCCACGGTGGCATCTCTTTTAGACGACCGGATCCGTACGCAGCCTGATGGACAGATATTTTCCACCATCACTCATGGTAAAAACACCATGGGTGCCTACGGCCCAAACATAGCCGTTTCCGACCGCTGGGCGATCGTTGCGTACCTGCGAGCCCTTCAGAAAAGCCAGGGAGTGAAAGCCTCTGAATTGTCTGCCGAGTTGCAGGCCAAATTAAACGCGAAGTAATGAGCCATTCCACGGAATCCCCACAGTTGTCGGTCGAGCGCTTTGATTCAGGCGCAGCCAAGAAATTTTCGTCCCTTTGCTTTGCCGCATCGGTGGTCGGTCTTCTTTTGAGCGCGATTGGCTTGTTTAACTCCAGAGAGCAGTTTGCGTTCTCTTGGTTGTTCGGTTTCATGTTTGTTCTGACCCTTTGCGTTGGGTGTTTGTTCTGGACGATTCTTCATAACGCCACGGATTCCGAGTGGGGTGTTTTGGTT
Source organism: Chthoniobacteraceae bacterium (assembly GCA_044376395.1). Classification (GTDB taxonomy): domain Bacteria; phylum Verrucomicrobiota; class Verrucomicrobiia; order Chthoniobacterales; family Chthoniobacteraceae; genus Chth-196. The sequence goes on from JBILKY010000401.1 coordinate 2,077, forward strand.
CGCCGCCAGATGGAAAACGTCGCGAGCGTTATTCCCTACCTCTCGGTTTTTTTCCTACCGTTGATTTTGTTTTGCGCTCCCATTCTTTGGAAGTGGTGGAATGTGCCCCACGGGCAGGATGCGTTGCTCGATGCAAAGGCCGCCTTCCTGAACCAAAACTTTTTCTGGGTTCGATACCTAGCCTACTTCATTGGTCTGGGCGGCCTCGGGGTTGCGCTCCGCGCCTCCTCGATGGCGCAGGATGAGGATGGTGCACCTAGGCACACGTTCCGCCTCCGTAAACTCGCCATCGGGGGACTGCCCGTCATGGCTGTGTGCCTAACCTTCGCGGCGGTCGACTGGCTGATGGGACTGGACTACCACTGGTTTTCCACCATGTGGGGTGTTTATATCTTCGCGGGAGCCGCTGGCAGTTCGATGGCCTTGCTCGTCTTGATTGTCACCGGCTTGAAGAAAGCGGGGCATCTGAAGGCCGTAAACCTCGAACACTACCACATCATGGGTAAGTTCATGTTGGCCTTCACGGTGTTCTGGGCCTACATCGCTTACTCGCAGTACATGCTCATCTGGTACGCGAACATTCCGGAGGAAACCATCTACTTCAAGATCCGCAACACGGAAGGTTGGCACACGCTCACGACGATCCTGGTTTTTGGAAGATTCTTTATTCCTTTTCCAATTCTCTTGTTCCAGGCCACTAAAAAGAACCCAAAGTTCCTCTGCGGCGTCGCTTGCTGGATCATTGCGATGCAGTTGCTTGATCATTACATCATCGTGTTGCCGTCTTTGCACCAGACTGGTGTTAGCTTCAGCATTTACGACTTTTCTTCTGTGGTCGCAGTCGCTGGAGCTGCCGCTGGCTTTTTCTTCCGCCGGCTTGCCTCCGCAAATGTCTTTCCGAACCGGGATCCTCGTCTTGCCGGATCCGTGGCGTTAACCAACTGAGTTATGTCTGACTCTCAATTTTCCAAAGGAATGCCGTCGATCAACCAACTCTTTTTTGGAGTGGCAAGTGTTGTCGGGATTTTGGTGATCTCGAAGGTTGCCA
>JBILKY010000012.1:0-27752 GCA_044376395.1 Chthoniobacteraceae bacterium
CGATCGTTGAAATGTTCCGCTCTGGAAAGGCGCCTGTCAGCATGGAGGAGACCATCGAGCTTTACGCATTTATGGAGGCTGCCGACGAGAGCAAGAAGCTTGGCGGCGCGGCCGTTTCCGTGCCGGATACCATCAAGAAGGCGCGTCTTGCCGCCGCTTCAAAACCATAGGGGCGTGCATTCGGCGGTGCATTCGGGTGGTCTGAATTCTGAATCTTGATCTGGAGAATGAAAACGTCATCCCTTGCCAACCGGTTGTTTGTGCTAGTCAGTCTGCTTTCCACGGTCGACTTGGTTGCCCAGCAGCGGGAGCAGTGGACGACCTCCCGCATTCATGGCTCTCCCGAACCGCCCCTGCCCTATGTGGTCGAGCGCGTCTATCCGGAACTGACGCTGGTCCGGCCGCTGGATTTGCTCCCTTTGCCGGGAAGCAGTCGCTTGATCGTGGTCGAGGAGGGAGGGCGGATATCCTCTTTCGAACCGAGTCCCGAGGTGAATCATGTCGAGCTGATGGCCGATTTGAAGGAGTTCGACCGCGAGATCAGCCGCGTTTATGCGGTGGCGCTGCACCCGAGTTTTTCCCAAAACCGTCTGATATTCGTGAGGGTCACCCTCGACGGGCGCGGCCAGCGGAACGTTGAAAACGGCGCGCGTATCCTGCGCTTCCGCATGACAACCGATGCAGTCCCAAGGATTGATATGAAGTCCGGGGTGGTCGTGTTCGCCTGGCTTTCCGGCGGACACGAGGGGGGTAACATGCGGTTTGGCCCGGATGGGATGCTCTACATCACGACCGGCGACGCGGACAATCCCGACCCACCTGACTCCTTCGTGACAGGGCAGGATATTAGCGATGTTCTCTCGAGCATTCTGCGAATTGATGTGGACCGCGAGGAAGCGGGGAAGCTGTACGCCATTCCAAAGGACAACCCGTTTGTCGCGTTGCCCAAGGCGCGCGGCGAAGTCTGGGCGTATGGGCTTAGGAATCCGTGGCGTTTGACCTTCAACGCAAAAACAGGAGACCTTCTGGTGGGTGAAGTCGGCTGGGAATTGTGGGAGAGCATTGTGCGCATTGAGAAGGGCGGCAATTACGGCTGGAGCATCACCGAGGCTGGCAAGCAGGAGGTGCGCGCGGACCGTGCGCAAGGCCCCACGCCGATCCTTAAGCCGCTGGTGACTCATCCCCACGAGGAGGCGGCCAGCATCACGGGCGGCGAATTTTACAGAGGCAAAAGACTGCCGGAACTCGCGGACATGTACATTTACGGTGATTGGCAGATGGGCACTTTGTGGGGTTTGCGCGCCGAGGGCGGTGAAGTTCGGGAGCATCGGGTGCTCTGCCGGAGCGCCCTCATGCCCGCTGCGTTTGGCATCGGGCAGGACGGCGAGCTCGTGGTGCTGGACCATAGCGGCGGCGGTTTGTGGCGATTGCAAAAAAATCCGCATGCTGGAGATAAAGATGCCTTTCCGCGAAGACTGAGCGAAACGGGTTTTTTCAAGCAAACAGCCCCGCAGCAGCCCGCGCCGGGCGTGATGCCGTACGAGGTCAACGCCACCCGCTGGGCCGATGGCGCAACCTCGCAGCGGTGGGTTGGTTTTCCAAACGGTTCCGGAGTGAAGGTCGCTCCTGCATCGAAGGGCGTGGTATTCGGGGGTCAGTGGCAGCTGCCAGCGGGCGCTGTTTTCGCAAAGACGTACTCGCTCGAAATGGAGCGCGGCAACGCTGGCAGTGCGCGGAAGATTGAAACGCAGATTCTGCATTTCGACGGCAGCTTGTGCGGCATGTACATGTATCGCTGGAACGACGAACAAACCGATGCGGTGCTCGTTTCCGCAAAAGGCGAGGAGGCGGATTTCCACATCAAGGATCCGCAGGCGCCCGGTGGCATCACTGAGCATAAGTGGAAGTTTTTGGCACGTTCTGAATGCGGGCGTTGCCACACGATGTGGACCGGCTTCACCCCTGGTTTCAACAAGCTCCAGTTGGATCGCTCGACGCAGACGGCCGCCGGTCGGCAGGTGGATTTACTGAGCCAAATCGGCCTCATACCGGACGAGCCCGTGCTCGCGGATCCGTATGGCAACCGCGGCAGTCTGGAGGTGCGCGCGCGGTCGTATCTGCACGCGAACTGCAGCAGTTGCCACCGTTACAACGGAGGGGGCGTTGTCCCCTCGATGATGAATATCGACCTGCCGCTCAAAGAGGCGAGGCTTGTAGACGTGGCGCCTGTCCAAGGCGACCTAGGTCTTCCCGCCGGTCGCGTGATCGCGAAGGGCGATCCTGCACGAAGTGTTTTGCTGTATCGCATGACAACGGCTGGGCGCGGCCACATGCCGTATGTTGGCGCTGAATCCGTCGATGATCGCGGGGTGCTGCTGGTGCGGGATTGGATCGCGAGTTTGAAAACGAACACGGGCGATTTTCCTGAAGCTGTTCTCAAGCAGCGTGACCGTGAGAAAGCGGAACTGGAACGCGCGGTGGCCGGTGATGAGGCGGCGGTAAAATCGCTGCTGCAATCCAATAGCGGCGCCCTAAGCCTCGCGCTTGCAATCATCGATGGCTCTTTGCAGGGCGCGGCGCGGAAGCTTGTGGTGGCGCTGGGAAGCGTGCAGACCGAGGCGCTGCGTCGGGATTTGTTCGAGCGGTTTTTGCCGCAGTCCGAGCGACGGAAGGTGCTTGGACTGCAGATCAGCGTAGAGGCACTGCTCCGCGGCGAAGGCGATCCGGCGCGCGGACAGCAGGTGTTCGCGGGCCTGTGCTCCCCCTGTCACAAGCTCAACGGCGCCGGAGTCGACTTCGGGCCGGACCTGCAGCACATCGGTTCCAAATGGAAACGCGCGGACCTGCTCGATCAGGTTTTGTATCCGGCGAAAGTGTTGGAGCCACAGTGGCAGATGGCGACCGTTGAGCTGAAGAGCGGCGAGACTAAGGGTGGGTTCATCATGGAACACACCGACCGTGAGATGCGCCTCAAAATGGTTGGCGGGATTGAGCTAAAGATCCCTGCTTCCGAGGTGAAAGCGGCGAACAGATCACGAGTCTCCGTCATGCCGGAAGGCCTTTTGCAGAGTCTCACGTCGCAGGAAGCTGTGGATCTGCTGGATTATCTTTCCGGATTAAAGTGAAACAGTCCATGAAACGCGGGGTCACGGTTTCGTGATACGTGTCTTGGACTTTCAGTGATGAAATTTTATGAATAGACGTACTTTTTTGGGAACCGGTGTAATGGCTGCGCTCGGTGCGCGTGGTTTTTCAGCCAGTTCAGCGAATGGAAAGCGGCCGCGCATTCTTTTGCGGTCTTCGTGGCAGACGGTGAACATCGGCGACATCGCGCACACGCCCGGTGTTCTGGCGTTGTTGGAAAAGCACATACCGGAGGCGGAGGTGCGTCTGTGGCCCAGCAAAGTGACGGATGGCGTTGAGGAAATGCTCATGGCGCGTTTTCCAAAGCTCACAATTGTCTCAAAGCCTGATGCGTTGAAAGCGGCCTTCGCCGAGTGCGATTTTCTCCTGCATGGCTCCGGGCCGTCGCTGGTCGCGGAGAAAGACGTGGTGAAGTGGGCTGAAACAACGGGCAAACCGTACGGGGTTTATGGGATCACTTTGCCGCAGCAGGGGTCGACTGCGACAAAGCCCGCGCCGGATAGCGTTTTTGAAAAGACCATTGGCGTGTTGGGCGGCGCGCGGTTTGCCTTCTTCCGCGACGGCGTCTCTTTGGAGTTGGCGAAGCAGAAGGGCTGCACATCACCCGTGATGGGGTTTGCGCCGGACGGGGCCTTTGCTACGGATTTGCGTGACGACCAGCGGGCCGTGACGTTTCTGAAGGAGCACGGCCTTGAGGATGGGAAGTTTATGTGCTGCATCGCACGGCTGCGTTATTCCGAGTACTGGAAGATGAAGCCGGGTTTGGCGGTTGATGCATTCAAGCAAGCGCGGAATGAAGAGATGAAAGAGCACGACCTGGCGCCCTTGAGGGCCGCGATTGTGGAGGTCGTCCGTGGCACCTCGATGAAGGTGCTGCTGTGTCCCGAGGACTCGAGCCAGATGGAGGTGAACCGGTTGAACTTGTATGAGAAACTGCCGGACGACGTGAAGGCGCGGGTGGTGTGGCGCTCCACCTACTGGTTGACGGGCGAGGCGCTGAGTGTGTACGTGCGCAGCGCGGGATTGTTCGGCGCGGAGATGCATTCTCCGATCATGTGCATTGGGAGCGGTGTTCCCGCCGTCGTGTGCCGTTGGGCGGAGCAGACAAGCAAGGGTTTCATGTGGCGCGATATTGGATTGGAGGACTGGCTGTTCACTTTGGATAACGACGATGAACTGCAACGGGTGGCGCCGGCTGTGCTGGCGATTGCGAAGGATCCCGCTGCTGCGAAAGCGAAAGCGGCCCGCGGCCGGGAGGCGGTTCTAAAAGCGCAGCAGTCGACGATGGGCGTTTTGCGCAGGGAATTGGGTGTTTAAGCTGGGAGTCAGGCCATGAGGTTGACCATTCGAAAATCTCAAGAACGCGGCCATGCCGACCACGGTTGGCTCGACAGCAGACACACGTTCAGTTTCGCGGATTACTATGATCCTGCCCACATGGGGTTCCGCAGCCTGCGCGTGATCAACGAGGATTACATCGAGCCCGGCGCGGGTTTTCCGACGCATCCGCACCGGGACATGGAGATTTTCAGTTACGTGGTTTCGGGGGTGCTGGAGCACCGGGACAGCATGGGCAACCGCCGCCAGCTCACTCCGGGTCAGATCCAGTTGATGCGCGCGGGTACCGGCGTGACACATTCGGAATTTAATCCTTCGCCGGCGGAGCGGGTGCACCTTTTGCAAATCTGGATCGAGCCGAGGAAGAAGGGACTGTCCCCGGCGTACACGGAGTGGGTGCCTTCGCCGGAAACGGAGCGCGAAGGGAAGACGTTGGTGATCTCACCGGATGGAAGCAAAGGTTCGGCAAGGATCGAGCAGGATGTGCGGGTGTACCTGGTGCGGTTGGAGGACGGGAAGGATTTTGCACACGAGTTGGCGGCGGGTCACGGGCTGTGGTTCCAGCTGATCCAAGGGGCGGTGGAAACCACTGCGGGGCGCTTGGACGCCGGTGACGCGGTCAGTAGCGAGCAGGCGGGTGGATTCACTGCGAGGGCCTGCGGCGGGGTTGAGGCGCTGCTGTTTGATTTCGCCACTTAACCACCCCGCGTGTGCGGTGTCTCCGTTTTCAAGATCGGAGACTTTCTACTGCCCAGACGTCATCTCCCTCCCCTGGCCATAATAACGGCCTAACCCTTCAGCCACGCCCGACGCGTATTCAGACACCAAGCTCGGTACGCTCGCGCCCTCGACGCTTTTCAGTCCGCGGTAATCACCCATCTGCACGCGCTTCCACACCGGGCTGCTGTTCATGACGTACGGCTCGAGAAACACCACGGGCGCTTTGTAAAGGCGGTTCGCAAGCAGGTTGCGGGCGTACACGTACGGACCCTCGCCCACGCGCTTCGCGTTGTTGGAAAAATATGTGAATGGCGGGAGGCCGCTCACTTCCGCAAGCGCATCCGCCAGCGTCTCGTTCAGCGGAAGCGCCTCTTCCACCGTTCGCGTGAACAAATGCCCCAGCATCTCCGCGCGAACGTCATCCCACTCCAACTCGCGCGCACCGTAACAACCGTTGACGAGGGCGTGCAGATGATTTCGCGGGATCAATTGCGGGTCCTCCGGATTGCCCCATTCCTCCGCGTTGAAATGCAGGCATACCACCAAGTCGGGCTTGAGACGCTCGTTCACCAGCGTCGCGCGCGAACGGATCTCGCTGATCCGGTAGAAAAACAGTTCGCTATGCAGGCGGACCCGCTCCGCATTTGGCGCATTTGGCGCATTTGGCGCGCTTGAATTGCCCGAGAGATCCGCCGCCGCCGCCGCGCGCAGGCTTTTGGGACGGTCGTGGGTGACCGGTTCGTCGCTGGAGCGCAGCAGCGAAACGCGCGCGCCTTTCGCCTCGAGCAGCGGCTTTAATTTGCGCGCGACTTCCAGGGTCAGGTCTCCCTCCATGACCGGGCGGGTTTTGCCGATTTGAAAATAGCGCGCCTCCATCTGGGCCCATTCGCCGCCCAGATGCCCCGGATCGATCGCGATGTGGAGGTCTTTTAGCGGCTTGGACGCGGGCGCTGCCGGGAGTTCAGACGCCTTTCGCCAGAAACGTACCGGCCTCGGATTGGTTTGTGCGCCTTCTTCCGCGAATGGCACTTCCTTCCACTGATCCGGGCCGGTGCGGATGTGCGCGGCTGCGTCCGTCACCCGGATCTGCGCCGCCGCTGCGTCCCCGGGAGCGTAGTGCTCGTTGAGGATCCGCAGGAATTCCGCCCGCGTGAAAGTGCCTGCGCAGGCGTCCAGCCATTCCCAGTCTGGAGCCTTCGCCAGCGGACTGACCTTCTGAGCGGAAATTTCTGTTACGGGGGCGAGCCAAAGGCCAGTTGAGAGGAGGCAGAACCGGAGAATCGGATGCAGCCTCGCTCTTTGCGCGGAACCTGCGGACCGCGGAACCGGGCGTGCGGCTTGCTCTGGCTGGGGGCGTGGCATGCGGGACTTTATCGCATGGAAGCCGCGCCGTCACGCCGGGGTGCGCCTTCGCCCGAAGGAAACTTGGCGGTTTGCCTAGGAAACGGTTCGCCAGACGACTGTGTTGGTTTTAACAAGAGGGCATGCTGAGGCTTCTTTTTTTGGGTGATATTGTCGGGGAACCTGGCCGGAAGGCCGTGATCGAGGCCCTGCCCTGGTTTAAAAAGGAGCGGGGCGTGGATTTCATCGTCGCCAATGGCGAGAACTCCGCGGGCGGCCGGGGTATCAGCCCCAAAATCAGCGTCGACCTCCTGCGCGCCGGCGTGGCGGTGATCACCACGGGCGACCATGTGTGGGATCAGAAAGACGTCATCCCATACATGCCCACCGAGCCGCGCCTGCTTCGGCCATTGAATTACCCGCCTGGGACCGTCGGATACGGGTCAGTGGTCTTGGATACGGCAAAGGGGAAGGTTGGCGTCATCAATGTGCAGGGGCGCACCTTCATGCAGCCGCCTCTGGAAAATCCATTCCTCGCGATGGACGCCGAGGTGGCGCGCATCCGCGAGCAGACACCGGTGATCTTCGTGGATATCCACGCTGAAACCACCAGTGAAAAAATCGCAATGGGCCGCTTTCTTGACGGGCGCGTGTCCGCCGTGGTCGGGACCCACACGCATACGCAGACGGCCGACGAACAGATCTTCCCCGGTGGCACCGCTTTTTTGTGCGACGCTGGGATGTGCGGTCCCGTGGACGGGGTGCTGGGGCGCGAAGCGGAATCGATCATCCAGCGGTTTCTCATCAGCCGTCCGGTGACTTACCCGATCGCGAAGGGCCCGGTGGTTTTGCACGGGGCGCTGGTGGACATCGATGAAATCAGCGGGCGCGCCATGCACATCGAGCGCGTGGTGCACCGTGCGCCTTCGGAGGGCTGATGGCGGGGCCCGTATTCATCACGGGGGCGGAGGCCGTTTGCGGATTGGGGAATGATCTCGAACAGTGTTTGGGAAAATGGGCGCGGGGCGGCGTAGGTTTGTCGACGCAGCATGCCTTGGTTGGGTTTGAACATCTCCCGGTCGGGCTGATCCCGGAACGCGGGTTTTTAAAAGGCAGGCGGTATGGGGCCGCGTCGAATCTTGCGGTGCACGTGGCGCGGCGCGCGGTGGCATCAGCAGGTTGGTCGGAGGCGGCGTTGTCTGAGGCGTGGATTTTCGCCGCGAGCAGCCGTGGCAATGCGGGTGAACTGCTCGGCGCGACTGCGTGGCGGCGGCCGATGCGCCGACTGCGGGCGAGCAACTCCATCCACAGCGAGATCGCCGCGGCGGTCAGTATCGAGCTGGGGGTGCATGGACCGTGGCAGCTTCTCTCGAATGGATGCGCCTCCGGGTTGGACGCGCTCGGTCTTGCGGCGATGGCGGTGGGGTCAGGTCAGGCGCCGCGCGCGCTTGTTGTGGCGTCGGAGCTGCCGTTGGTGCCCGAACTACTGCGCGATTTTGCGGCTGCGGGCCTTCTGGCCAGGGACGGGTTGAACGACCCCTTTTCGGAGGCAACCACCGGTTTTTTGCCAGGGGAAGCCGGCGTGGCGGTGACGCTGGAGGCGCAGCCCGACAGCGGGCGCGCGTTTTGCAGCGTGGAGCGCTACGGTGCAAACAGCGACGCTTACGATTCGCTGGCGACGCCCGCGGACGGCCGCGCGCTCGGGCGGCTTCTGCGGTCTGTCACTGGAGCAGAGGTGCCGGCGCTGATTTGTACGCACACCACGGGAACGCGGGTGCACGCGGTTTCGGAACTGAACGGGATCCGCGAGGCGTTTGCTGCGCGCATCGGGATTCCGCTCCTCCCGCTCAAGCCGCTGACCGGGCACACGCTGGGCGCGAGCGGTCTATTGGATGTGGCGCTTCTGGCGGGTGCGCTTCGGACTGGCGAAATTCCTCCGGCGGCGGGGCATTTGAGCGCGCCTCCGGGCTTCAGCATCGCGACCCGCGAGCGGTCTTTGGAGGGCGGCAGCCGGATTTTGAAGGTGGCGTCGGGGATGGGTGGACACAATGCCGCCGTGCTTTTGGGCCGGCCCTGAGTGGCGGCTGACTCGCAGGCCCTGAAAGGCTGGCGGCGCTGCGGGGTTGAATAGCTGAGGGAGGCTGAGGGGGGGCAATAAAACAGGTTGCGGGTCCGGTTCTGGCTCGTACTCTCGCGTTTTGCATTTTCGCGCTTTGGGTGTAAGGTCACCAAACCCCTGATTCCCCGCGTGATTATGCAGGGAATCCGCCTGTCCTCCCGCAAGGGTGGGCCGGTTTGTCATTTTCCGCAGACACCCATTTCCAACACCGCTTTCAACCCCTAGTTATGATCAGCACCCTCCGCCGTTTTCAGCAGCCTCTTTTGATTACGCTCACCGTGTTCGTGATCGTCGCGTTTGTCATCCTGTACGGGGGGCCGGGCACGCGCTTGGACCGGCTCGGGTCCGACAGCGTTGGAACCATCTACGGGCGCAACGTGCCGTCGGTGGAGTACGGCGCGATTGGCAGGCAGTTCGAGATCTGCCGCGCGCTGGGCATGTTCGATGTGATCATCCCCCTCTCCGGCAATGCGCGAACCATGCAGGACGCGGTCGAGAACTACGTGTGGAACACTCTGGTTCTCCGGCAGCAGGCCCGCAAGCTGGGGATTATTCCGACCGAAAACGAGATCACAGACACCATCAAGGCGATGTCCGCGTTCAAGTCGAACGGACAGTATGATCATTCCCGCTATTTGATGGCCCTTCAAAGCCTGCTTGCTCCGCGCGGGATGAATGCCATGCACCTGGAGGAGCTGGTGCGCGACGCCCTGCGGTTGCAGGCGTTGCGGAACGTTTTCGCAGCGAGCAGCGCTCCTGCCCGCGACGAGCTCGAGCAGTCCTACAAGCAGCAGTATCAGAAGGTGGAGGCTGCCATTGCCAGGATCTCAAAGGAGGAAATTGCCAAGACGGTTTCGGTCTCCGCCGAGGATCTGCAGGCCGCATATGACTCGCGCAAGGACGGGTTGAAGACCGATGAAAAGCGGAAGGTGGAGTACGTGCACTTCGATCTTCCCAAGGCCGAGAAAGAAGGCGAACGCCCGACGGCTGAGGCAATGCAAAAAGTCGTCGACCGCGCAGCGGATTTCGCGGCGGCCGCGATAGAGGACGCATCGAAGCTTGGGGAGCTTGCGAAGAAGTTCGAGGTGGAACTCAAGACGAGTCCGATGTTCGCGGTGGGCGAGCGTTTGCCTGAGTTTTCGAACCAACCGCGTGTTGTAAACGCGGCCTTCCAAGCGACGAAGGAGAAGCCCGTGTCCGACATCGTCGGGACTCAGCAGGGGTACTTCGTGGTGAGGCTTTTGGAGGTTGAGGAGGCGCGTCCTTTGACTTTCGAAGAGGCGAAAAAGCAGCTTGAGGAAACCCTTAAATCCGAGCGCACGCGCGAGGCGCTTTCACTCAAGGCGACCGAAGCGCGCAACAAGATCGAGGAAGCGGTGAAGGCGGGCAAAGAGTTCAAGGTTGCGGCTGAGGCGGCTGGGTTGAAGGTGGAGACGCCTGAACCGTTCGCTCGTTCGGATTCGGCCCTTAAATTGGACGATGCCCCCGTGATACAGAACAGCGCGTTCGAATTGAAGGAGGGCCAGATGAGTTCGCCACTGGACGGGAAGGACGGGTCGGTCATTGTGTTTCTCGCGAAGAAACTGCCGATCAACGAGGAGGATTTCGAGAAGCAGAAGACGGGCCTGATGCCGATGCTCGAAACAGCCCGCGTGGACGGGTTGCTTGTGGAGTGGATCGACCGCCAGCGCGCTTCTTCTGGATTGCAGATCGCCATGCAAAGCCGCGGGGCCGCGCAGTAGCCGTCGACTGCCGATGGTTGTGATAGCCGCGTCGCGTGCAGATAGCCGCGTCGCTTGCACATGCGGCGGCTCTGTCATGATTCGCAGAGTGTGAAAAGCGCATGAAAGAATCATGACGGAGGCAACGAAGAGCGCGGGTTTTGAACGTTTGGCGTAAGACCGCAACGCCGTGTGAAGAACCCCAAACTGAAGGCGCTTGCGCCCGCGAGAAAGAGAGTCCAACCATGTCGGAATCCAGTCAGGAAATTGAAGAGTTGTTTGATGACGCCAGCGGTGACCTTGCGCTTGGTGAACTGGAAGCGGCTTGCGAGAAATACCAGCGGTGCGTCGAACTGGATCCCGCATTTTTCGAGGGATGGCATGCGCTGGGCATGGCCCATATGAAGCTCGGCAGATACGTGGAGGCAATTCAAGCGGGGTTGAAGGCCGTTGAACTCCGGCCGAAAGACCAGCTTGCGTGGTCCAGCCTTTCTCTGTTTTACGTGCGCAACAGCCAGATTCCCGAAGCGGAGGCGGCTGGTGCAAAGGCCCGGGTGTTGGGATGGGGCCAGCAGTTGAAAGGCAAAGATGCTGCTGCCACGCCGCCGCCTGCAAAACAGGAATAGGGCCACAGGCTGGATGTCAAATGCCGTGAATGACCGGATTCACGGAGTCCGCACATCGCCTGCGGGGCGGACGCCGGGCGCGGTGGCGGCGGAAGGTCCGTCTCCAAGTTCCGCACGCGCCTTCGCGACCTCGGTTTGGAGCCGGGCGACGATGTCAGGAAACTCCGCCGCACAGTTGTGCGTTTCGCCCGGATCGGATTGCAAATTAAAGAGCGAAAGCGGCAGGGATTCGACACGGTAGCCGTGCCGGCTCGCGATGCCCCTGATACCGCTTTCCTGAATGGATTTTGGCTGGAGGTTTCCCCAGTTGGAGGGCTTGCCTCCGCGCCCCGGTTCCGCTGCGACGGTGAGATACTCGTGCGGCACATGGAGTTTCCACGAGCCCTGGCGGACGGCCTGCAACTCGTCGCCGGAGTAGTACCAAAACACGTCCCGCCCGGCTGCGTCGGGCCCGCCGAGTAGAACCTTGGAAACATCTACGCCGTCGATCTTCGTTTTGGGGAGTCGCGCCCCGGACAGTGCTGCGAAAGTGGGATAAAAATCCATCGAGGCGATCAGCGCGTCTGAAACAACACCGGCGGGCACGTGGCCCGGCCAGCGCACAACACACGGCATGTGCACGCCTCCTTCAAAGGTGGTGAGTTTCCCTTCGCGGAATGGGGCTGCCGATCCGGCGTGTTCTCCGTAAGACAGGAACGGGCCGTTGTCCGAGGTGAAGATGACGAGCGTGTTTCTCTCGAGCCCGGTGCGCTTCAACGCGCCGAGGATTTCACCCACCGACGTATCCAACTCTTCGACCACGTCGCCGTACACGCCCGCGCTGCTTTTTCCGCGCCATTGTTCGGAAGCGAAAATCGGTACGTGCGGCATGATGTGTGGCACATACAGAAAAAAGGATTCCTTCGCATGCGCCTCGATGAAACGGACCGCGCGGTCTGTGATGCGCCGTGTAAAAAGACTCTGGTCCGGATCAAGTTCCACGACCTTGTCTCCCTCGTAGAGCGGCAGGGGCGGAATCCCGGGTGTGACGGGATGCAGAGGCCCGTTGTCGTTTGAATACGGAAGCCCGAAAAACTCGTCGAAACCCCGGTGCGTCGGCCAGAAAGCAGGATGATGGCCGAGATGCCATTTTCCGTAAGCTGCCGTCGCGTAGCCCTGCTCCTTTAAAAGCGTGCTGATGAGTTTTTCGCGCGGATGAATACCGGTCGGACTGGTGTGATTGAGAGCACCGACCATACCCACGCGGTTGGAATAACAACCGCTCAACAACGCCGCGCGCGACGCCGTGCACACCGGCTGCGCTACGTAGAAGTTGGTTAAACGCATGCCTTCCGCTGCGATTCGGTCGATGTTTGGCGTGCGGATATGTTTTGCGCCATAGCATCCGACATCACCGTGGCCGAGATCGTCGGCGAGGATGAATACGATGTTCGGTTTGTTCTCCGACGGCGCTGCGACCGAAGCGAAACGCAACGCGCCCCATAGCAATGTGAGGATCAGAGTTGGGCGGGTTTTCATTTTAAAAGAAGGAAAGCATTGCGGCGTTGAGCACGGTATGGAGCCTCACCCGCGTCATGGGCGGTGGCGCTGATTACGCGGGGTGGTGACGCGCCTTCGTGAGCATGATTTCGTTTCCCTCGGAGTCTATGCACATCGCCAGATGCGCGGGCTCCTCCGGCGTGTCCTCGGGTTCACGGAGCACTTCGCCGCCTTGCGCTTTTACCAGCCTGCAGCCCTCAAAGAGATCGGAAACTTGGAACGCCATGCCGGTCCACGTCCGCTCCGATTCACCGCCGCTGTGGATGCCGATCAGCGCGTCAGCCACGCGCACCTCGCCGATCACCTCGTTTTTGCGGACCACTTCGCCATCGAAAACAGTCGTGTAAAAACGGACGGCTCTGTCCATGTCTTTTGCCCAGATGATGTATTTAACCCGTTCGACTTTCATCTCGTGAGAATAAGCAGACAATGCGCCCGTGCACAGCCCGTGCTCGTACTTTCGGGAAGTTGACCCGACCGATGTCCGCATTAAAATCGCGCCATGCAACCCACTTCGCTGCGTAACACCGCGCGGCTCAATCGCCGCCAATTTATTCTTAGGAGTGCGTCCGCGTTCGCGATGCTGCCAGTGCTCCGGTGCGGCGCAGCCGAGGTGCTGGGACAGGGCGACTTCCGGTACCGTGTGGTCCCGAATTGGGGGGACTTGAAGGACGGCACGCCGGTGAAGAACTGCCACGGGATCGTGTGCGACGCCTTGGGTCACATCGTGCTGCTCACCGATCACACGGCGAACAATGTGATTGTTTACGATCAGGCTGGGAAACTTGTGCACAAGTGGGGGTCCGCTTTCCCGGGAGCCCACGGCTTATCGATCGTGCGCGAGGGTGCGCGAGAAGTGCTGTTCATCACGGATCTGCAAACGCATCGCGTCGTGAAGTCAACGTTGGATGGCCAGATTCTTGATGAATGGCGCTGGCCTGAACAGAGCGGCAAGTACGGCGCCGAGGCGGAGTACAAGCCTTCCTGGACGTTGCATCTTCCCGACGGAGGATTTTTTGTGTTGGACGGGTATGGTAGGGATTTCATTACCCACTACGACGCGGCTGGGAAATTCGTACGCATTTTCGGCGGCGCGGAGGGCGGCATCAGTCACTGGGGGCCGCATGGAGGGATGGTGGACGGTGGGTCAACGCGGGATGCGACCTTGCTCATCGCGATGAGCGACCAGCAGCATCTGCTCAGGCTCTCGCAGAGCGGCGAAAAGCTCGGCACGGTAGAGTTGCCGGGCGGCAATCCGCGGCAGATCCGCAGGCATGGAGGAAACTATTTTGTGGCGCATCTGGGGGACAACTGGCCGAAAGATCGGAATTGCCGAGGATTCGTGTCGGTGCTCGATGCGGATTTGCGCGTGGTCTCGAATGTGGGCGGCTCGCCGCCGGAGTACGGGCCGGACGGGAAACTGCGTGCAATGACGCATGTCGGTGAGACATTCATGCACCCGCACGACTTGGTGGTCGATTCTCAGGGAAGCCTCTATGTGGCCCAATTCGCCTCGCAACAAACGTATCCGATCAAGCTCGAGCGTGTTTAGTCTGCTGGGCTCGAAGGATGACGTGGCCGGCGGCTTGGGTGCTACGGTTTCTTCGGGGCTTCCGGAATGTCTTTCCAGAACTGCTTCGCGGATTCCGCAGGCGAACCATCGGCGGCTTCGCGGAAGGAGATGTTACGGATGCTTCCGTGGGAGCGGAGGCCGTCGGAGGGGGCTGCGTCCTTCGGCAGAATCACGCTCTCAAGAAGCGGGCAGGCTTCGAGTGCGGACAGGTCGCGCACGTTGGTGTCGGCGAGGTTGATGTGTTGAATCGGCAGGCCTGCGAGCATCGAGATGTCGGTGATGGGGTTGTTCGCAAGCACGAGGCGTTCAACAGGGATCTCCTTTAAAAAAGCGATGCTCTTGAGGTCGCTGCCCCGGACGGTCAGTGAACGCAGAGGAATGCGTTGCAGGGCTTCGAAAGCCTGAGCAGGCAGCCCCCCGCCGGATTCATCGAGCGTCAATTCGGATACGGGCATGGCCTCGAGCGGGTCGAGTGTGGTCCAGTGAAGCGCCGACAGATCAACAGCGAAAGTCCCGTCTTTGAGCTTGCGCAGGCGTTTTGGATCCCAGCCTTGGATGGCTCGCAGGCGCTGCTCCAGAATGGGCGCAAGTTCATCGGCTTTGGAGAGAAGTTCGCCGGCCATGAGCTTCGCGTCTTTGAGCCTGTTTTGCCGATTGAAGGACTGGACCAGCATCGCTTGGGCCGGAAGCGGAAGGGGCTCCTTTTCTCCAAAAAGATCAGCCAGATGTTTGCACAGCTCCCGGTTTTCCTCCGCCACAGGGTCTTTCCTAAGTTTGAGCACGCCTTCAAAGGTTTGCTGCGCGTCATGAAGGCGGCCGAGTCCCTGCAAAAGGCGGCCGCGTAGGATAAGGTAGTCGGGATTTTTGGATTCAACCTCCGAGATGAGTGTTGTCATCTCAAGCGCCTCTTGAAGACGTCCTTCCTCGAGATGTAGCCAGGCCCGCTCCGCAAGCATCGGAACCACACCCCGCAGGCTTTTGAGGACGGCAGCGGACGCACGGTTTTCGTTTTCGAGTCCGATTGCAAAAAGGAGTACCAAGCTCAGCGCTACCGCCGCTACGATGGATATCCCGCGGTTACGTTTCACCCAGAGCGACGCGATTTTCAGCAGACTCGCATGTTCAGCGTTTGTCGCAAAGCCCTGCTCGTATTTTTGCAAATCCTGCTGGAGTTCGGCGACGGTTTGATAGCGGTCCGCTGGGTCGCGCGCCATGGCCTTCAACACTACTGCTTCGAGCGATTTTGGAATATGGCCCGCGGGTAGGTGCGGCAGGTGGATCGCTTCGGTGCTCCTCTCCCGCTGTTCGGAAGGAAGCGGAACTCTCTCCGTGGCACGGTCGGAAAAGCTGTCGGTGACGGACCCCATTTGCACCGCTTCACTAGGCGTCGCAATGTCGCCGCGGATGACTCGGTCCAATACTTCTTCGGGCGTACCGCTGAACGGCGGGAGGAGCGTCAGCACGTTGTAGAGAATGGCGCCTAGCGAGTAAATGTCTGCCCGCTGATCGACCCCGTCGATATTCCCCTCCGCCTGTTCGGGTGGCATGTATTGCGGGGTGCCAAGAACCGCGCCGGTAAGCGTGTTGCTCTCGAGCTGCAGGCTCACCCCAGAGGGAAGATTGGATCGTGAGAGCAAGTCCGACTCGGAGGACTGTTCTTCCGATTCCTCTTCGGCTCCGAGTTTTTTCGCGAGACCCCAGTCCAAAATCAGAACCTCGCCGTAGCTGCCGAGCATGATGTTGTCGGGCTTCAGGTCACGGTGGATCACGTTTTGACTGTGTGCAAACCGCATGCCGTCGCACACTTTTTCGAGAATGGAGAGCAGCGCGGAGAGCGGGTAAGTGCGAATGGTCTCCTCGTCACCTGCGGCGAGCCCCTTGACGACGTCCTTGAGGGTGACCCCCTGCACGAGCTTCATCGTGTAAAACGGCTGCCCGTGTTCGTCCGCCCCGAATGTGTGCACCGGGATGATGTTTGGATGTTCCAACTGCCCCGTGATTCGCGCCTCGTGGATGAATCGCATCACGTCGCCCGTCGAATCGCCGTGCAGCACCACCTTCATCGCCACCTGCCGCTGAATGGACGCGTCCTCGGCTTGCAGCACCGCCCCCATCCCGCCCCGTCCGATGAGGTGCCCGATCTTGTAACCGCTGGCCTGAAATGTCAGATTTTCCGGGAGTTCCTCCAACACGATGGACTGCGCCGGAGCGAGAGAACCCTCCGTATCGATATCGGTAATGATCTTTCGCAGCTCGATGGAAACATCGCCCAGAAGAATGCGCTGCCCGTGCCAGATCTGCGTTCTGCCGGAAATGCGGCCCCCGTTGACGGTCGTCCCGTTGAAGCTGCCGAGATCTTCAAGGAAAAGACTGCTGAAGTTGATCGTCAGCCGCGCGTGCCGTCGCGACACCATCCCCGACTGCACGCAAAGGTCGCAGCTGGCGCTTCGGCCCAGTACGTAATCCCCCGGACGCAGGACGCGCTTGAGCAACTCCTGCCCTGCGCAGGTGATCAGAACTTCTGTTTCAGGAACGAGCATGCAGCCGTGCGATGGGGTGGGTTGAATTCGGGCTTGGCCGGCCGGAAGAATCGAGCCCGAATCTTGCGCCGCCCGTAATTCCAAGCCAACCCTCGATTTGGAAAATTGCTGTGCCTACGCACGCCGAAAGAGCGGGTTTGCCGTGCGTATTCTGCATCTCGCCCTCTGCATCCCGCCCGTGGTTGTGAGCCGGCAGCCTCGAGTTTGCGCTTCCAGTTTTCAGATTCGGACCTTCGCGCCTGAGCCAAGCCTGCGCAAATATAAGTTTTACCCCGTGATTATTCACGGTGGATTGGGGTACCCTGCGCCACGCGTGTCGCCCAAAACGATGACCTCCCCCAAACGCCCCGCCCCCGTCGGCCACTTCGCTGGCTGCCTCTATCTGATGCTTTTGCTGCTCTGCTCTTGTGCATACCGGCCTCCCGGATTTCGGATTCTCGCCGATCAAGGGCTGCGGCTTGGCGCTGCAGATCCATGTTTTGTTCGCGCTTCTTCAGCGAGTAAGGATCAGCAGGGCTGCGGGCCTGTGGCACTGCAACGTATCCTCGGCGCTGATCTGCGAGCAGCTGGAATTCCTGCGGCAACGGATTCACAAGCAAAGTACGAACTGTTGCTTGCTTGCAGGGATCTGTTTGAACCGCCCCGAAACCAGCCGCCCGTGGCGCCCGGCTCGAGGTTGTGGTATCAGCGCCGGTTTTATGCGCCGACATTTGCCAAGCGCAGTATCGGGCGGGCGGATGGCGCGAGGCAGCTTGAGCTCACAGTGTATCCGGGCCGAGCGGGATCGAAAAAGGATCAGGCCCCGTTGTTTCGCGCCACGGTGGTCTCGCGTGACGGTTCCGAAGACGCTGTTGAAGCTGCGGTCCAAACGCTTGTCCATGCACTCAGCAGCTCGGAGGGCAGATGATGCCCACTTTCGCGAGAGGTAGGGTGAGAGGTGGTGCGCGCAGCCGTTCGAAGGTCACAGCCATGAAACGGCTCCCGCGCTGTGTTTCAAGAACCGTGTCCATACGACGGGATGCGCAGTTAATTTTTCAAACCTCATGAAAACCCAAGCTCTGCTGCTCGCCGTGTTGCTTGCGAATCCGTTTGATGTCGGGGTCGTCCGTGCACTCACGAGCGAGGCGACTGCCGAGGTAAACCGCGCGCCGCTCGTGCAATCCGTCGTTCAGCCTTTAAAAGTTGAAGATTCCGATGCCGAGGATTTGATTCTCGGGTTCAGGGGAAGATCCAAATACCAGATTCTCGTTCCAGACCTGATGCCGAACGAGGCGGCCGCGGGATCGATTGGACGCGCGGCGGAGCTTCTGCAGGCGGCTTTCAACGCGAACGGAATCAAACTGGAAGTAAAAAAAGAATCGGAAGCGGAGCGTGGGCGGCCCGCATTCTACTTGGGCGCCACCAAGTTCGCCTCGGGCAACGGTGTCGATGCTGCGAAATTCAACGGATGGGGATACATTCACAAGGCCGTGGGTCGTGACATCATCATCGCAGGCAATGATGCGCCCGACGCTCTGTCCGGTAAGCGGGGCCGTTCCAAGGAGAGCCCATTGCCCTTCGAAGGCACTTTGTTTGGTACATCTGAATTTGTTTACCGCTTCGTCGGCGCGCGTTTCCTTTCGCCCGATCAGAGCGGGACCACGTTTCTGCCCATGTCGATCATCCATGTGCCGGCAGATTTGAACTCCACCGGCAGCCCACACTTTATTGAGCACGATTGCCACAATTCCCCAGAGTTGTTTTACACGGCGAATCATTGCCGTCGTTTCATGCGGATTTGGTCGCGGGGCGGTCATCAGCATCCTTCGGCGGTTCCTGCCGCGGTGTATGGAAAGACGCATCCGGAGTATTTCATCCTGACCGGAAATGTGCGTCAGCCTCAGGTGAACGCCGATGCGGATCAGCTTTGCTTTTCGAACCCTGAGGTGCGCGAACTGATTTATCGGCACGTGCTGGCGCGCTGCGACGAGGGTTTTGAAGTGGTTGAATTGGGGCAGGCCGACGGCTTTCAACCCTGCCAGTGCAAAGAATGCGCGGATCTCTTCGGCGTGAAAGTGACGACGAAACCCTCCGATGGCATCGCATTTCACAATGATCGCGCCTGGTGCGAGAAGATTTGGATCATGCACCGCGACATCGCCCAGCGACTTCTTAAAGACAGGCCGGGCAAAAAAGTCATGCTAACCTCGTACGGTCCCACCGTTCGCCCGCCACAGACTTTTAGTGAGTTTCCCGAAAACACGATCATCGAGATGATGAACTCGAGCGCGGAGTCCTTTCAGGCATGGAACGCCATCAAGGTTCCGGGAGGATATTCCGCATACCTCTACAACTGGGGCAACTTTCATCTTGTCGGGCTGACGCCGCTGAACACCATCACCCGGATCGGCGAGCAAAACAGGCTGCTCGTGGCGAACAACGTCCGCATGGTCCAGGTCAATGGGAGGCCCATGGTCGGCCAGTGGGGGCTTGAGGGCCCGAATGTGTACGCGTATGTCCGGCTCGGCATCGATCCGTTTTCCAAAACCGCCGAACAGCTGTTCGAGGAATATATCCAGTCGGCGTTCCGTGAGAGTGCGCATTCCATGCGGCGCTTCTTCATCAACCTCCAGAAACGAGTGGAGCTCTGGTGTGTCATCAGGGAGTACGCCTACCAGTCGGGCCGCGATCCGCTATTCGCTTTGGGCACGCTTTATACGCCCGATGTGGTGAACAGTCTGGAAGAGGATCTTGCTGCGGCTGAAAAATCCGCGGCTCTGCCTGAGGTGAGGAGACGCCTGGATATTGTGCGTTACGAATTCGACTTTCTCAAACACCTCGCACTCGTCATCCACGCACACAGGAATCATCAGGCTGTCCACGACGCGCATTCTTTCAACCAACTGCTTGACGCCGTGGACGCGAGGAACGCGTTTGTCTCAAAAGTGGTGAATGGGGATGAGAAGTACCCGAAGAAGAAGAATCCCGCCTACTTGTACATGGACGAGCGCGGTCTGAAATACGCGGGGCGCTACCTCGAGCGCGCCCCATTTAACTGGGACACCGCCAAGATGCGTGAAAACCCGGCGCAGCTTTTGCAGCAGTCAAAAGCGCTTGGAATTGTAAAAGTCTCCGAGGCTTTGACGATCGATTCGCCACGCTGGAAGGACGCCGAAGAGCATGCACTCGAAATTACTGAGGCTTCCGCATCACCTCTTCGAGCGCGCACAACCTTCCGAGTCCTCTACGATGAAGGCAATCTCTATGTGCGCGTGAAGGCGGAACAGCCCGCGGGCAAAATGCAGTTTATCGCGCGCGGCCGCGATGCAGAACTGTGGCTCCAGGAGAGCATCGTCGTGAACGTGTCGCCTTCGGCGGACCGCAGCCGGTATTTTTACTTTGCGTATGAGCCGGAGCCAGCCTCTCTGAACGACGCGGAGCACGGGTTTATCACGGATCCGCTTCATCCGCGCTATGGATGGAACGACGAAAGTTGGAACGGCAACTGGAGGTTCGAGACACGGCTGCTACCTGATCAAAATCGGTGGGAATCGATGGCGGTCATCCCATTTGAAACCCTCCGCGCTCCGGCACCCAAGCCCGGGGAAATGTGGTATCTCAATGTCGGCCGGGTCCACTTTGTCGATGCGCAGAAAAAGAAGGACGAAAGGGAGCTGTCGGTGTGGACGGGAAAACTCAATCCCTCGCGGGTTCCCGGCGACGGGTCATTCGGGAAGGCAACATTCAACTAGATGAAGAAATACGCGCTCTGGATCGCCATCGCGATTTGCGTCCCGCAGGGGCCCGCATTCTCGATTCACTACGAGCAGTTGAATGCCGTAAAGCTTTTGCGGGGCGAAAAGCGCTTCGAAGAGGCGATTCAAAAGCTCGATTCGATGGCAGGAAAAGCCGCGGATGCGGACGAGAACTTCCACTACTTGAATCTGGCCGTGGAAATAGCCGTCTCCTCCCTCAAAGACGCAGAACGCGCGCTTGCGCTGGCACAGAAAATCACCGACCCAGGCAGGCGCGACTACGCTTGCCTCAGCGTGTTGGCGGACTTCAAGCGCTACGACGAAGCCTTGGAACAGGTGCGCGGCAAGAACATCGACGAATGGCATGTCCGCTGTCGTGGCGGCGCGCATTTGATTCTATCGCAGGTTTATCACCAGCGAGGGGACGAGGCGGCCGCGCAACAGCACCGTTTGGACGCGGTGGCCTCCACGGGGTCCGACGTTGCTGTGCGGGGCAGCGCCGCGACGGCCGCGGGACAGTTTTACCTAAAACAGGGCGATCTTCAGAAGGCCGAGCAAATGTTCCGCAAGGCCCTCTCGATCTCGCCCGCTCTCTATGCGTGGCGGAACGCGAGCCTCACGGCACTCTCCCGTCTGCTTGCTCAGAACCAGCGCGCCAAGGAGGCCGTGGCGCTCTTTGAGGGGCTTGATTTTTCCAAGGTGGAGAACGCGCACTCCCGCGGCCAGCTCATCGAGGCCCACGCCCGTGCTCTGCTCGCGGCCGGCAAGAAAATCCGGGCCGTCGAAGCCTTCGACTCGCTACTCCAGTCAGGCATCCCCGCCGACTGGAAGGACCGCATCAACCGCGAGCTGGATCAGATGGCCGAGGACTTTTAGCAGGCACCGTGGCCAACACCTCGGGTCCGTGGCGCACGCTTGGAACTTGTCTACGTGTCGAACAACATAGGTCTCCAGAGCACCCAAGGTGCGGAATAGTTTGAGAGTAGGTCAACGGGATAAGTGTCTGTGAAGCAGTTTTGGAGGGGGGGCGCTTGCACCGGACCCGCACAAATCAGGGTATCTGCCCCTCCGAGGGCAGGGTAACCAAAGCTGCGCTGTTTGATCCCTAAAAAGCGATGGGTTGCACGCCTTCGCTGCTGATTTGTTGCGCCAATTCTTCGGTGCAATCTGCGTATAAGCGCAGCTGGGGCTGCGCGGTCCCAGGGGTTGTCGATGGACGGTGTTCGTTGAGAGGCATCGCGAAATGCAGATATCCAGCAGGAAAATCGGACCGTCGAAACGTTCGACGCGCGACTCCATAGGCATCCCCGCCGATTGGAAGAACCGCATCAACCGCGAGCTGGATCAATGGGCGGAGGACTTTTAGCGGGCACGAGGACGAATATTTCGAGGTCCGTTGCGCGCGCTTGGAACTTGTGTCCATGTCGAACGCCGTAGGTTTCTTGAGCACCGACGATCGGGAATAGTTTGAACCTAGGCCAACGGCCTAGGTGTCTGTGAGCCCGTTTGGAGTGCGGTGAGGGAGCGCTTAAACCCTACCCGCACAAATATCACGGTATCCGCCCCCCGGGACCTGGCAGCCAGAGCTGCGCTGACTCGCCCTTGCAACTGCATGCGGTGCACCACTTGGCTGGTGAGCTGTTGCGCCCGCTCTTTGGTGCAATCCGCGTCTGGGCGTAGCTGAGGCTGCGCGGTCCCCGGGGTTGTCCATGGATGGTGTTCTTTGCACGGCATCGCGAAATGCAGACATCCAGCGCCACAAAACGGGGCGGTTATGTCTGGTTCAGTCGCCACACCACACGTGGCGCCGGCTCCCGAACGCTTCCGGCATCCACCCTCTGGTATGGGCCCGCTGTGATTCACTCGGGTGGGCCGAGGCGCTCTACCCCCCAGTTCACCCCCACCCTCGGCGCCCGCCCGGCGGTTTAACCGAGCCCGAGCGGGCGCAGGCCCCTTTCCCTTCGCTCTCTACGCGCTCTCCGCGCTCCAATAGGGTCAGCCCACCGACACCGCCACCTTGTGCGGCTTCGCTTCTTCGCTCTTCGGAAGCTCGATGCTGAGCACCCCGTTCTTGTACGTCGCCCGGATTTTTTCCGACTGGATTGGGAAAGGCAGCGTCAGGCTTCGCTGGAACTTACCCGTGCAACGCTCCGACCGGTAGATCTCCGTCTCTTTGCCTTCCGGAAGGTCGGACTTGCGCTCGCCGCTGACGTTCAGCACGCCGTCCTGGTACGAGATTTCGATCTGATCTTTGCTGATCCCGGGCAGATCCACCACTGCCATCAACTTGTCCTCCGTGTCGAACAAGTCCAGTGCCGGCGACCATCCGCTGCTCACCGGTGCCGTTCGCGCCCCCACGTTCCAGTCCCAGAGACGCTCCATCTCCTGCCGCAGAGCGGACAGGCGGTCAAACGGCGTCCAAGTGGCGGTTTCGGGGTTCGGATATCTCACTAGTGTTGTCATATGTGTTCCTCTGTTTTTGTTTTTTGTTGCTTCGAACTTTCTGAGTTCGGCCCTGGGGGAAGGGCTTTCACCCCTCACTACGATGGCGGGAGGAAAAAAGTTTTGCCGAAATTGCACGGCTGCCGTTGGTAGCCCGCCCACGGCTGAATGTCCCCGCTCGTCCAGAGGCCACCACCCTTCCTCCCGAATCGAAGCCTTGCCTCCGCCCGTGAATTTCGCAGGCTGTCCCTGTGCGCGAATTTGATCCAACCTCACAATCCCTCGCAGGTTCCCTCCTCCTAGCCCATCCGGGGCTGCGTGATCCCAACTTCAACAGCGGTGTCGTGTTCCTTTCGATGCACAACGCGGAGGATGGCGCGTTCGGCGTCGTGCTGAACCGGCCCAGCGGCCGCCGCCTTAATGAGCTGATGCCCGATCGCGATCTTGGGCAGCTCTCGATGGTCCCCGTTTACCTCGGCGGTCCCGTGGGGGAGGACCAAATCCTGCTGGCCGCCTTCCGCTGGAACGAGGCGATCGGCATGTGGAATTGGCGCCACGATATTACCATTGAAAACGCCGAAAGCGTCCTCGACGAAGACGGCACGATCTTGCGCGTGTTTGCCGGCTATTCCGGATGGAGCAAGGGCCAGCTTGAGATGGAGCTCGAACGCAAGACGTGGGTGGTCCACCAGCCCGACCACTCAATCCTAGAGCCGGATTTGCAGTCCGGCCTCTGGAAACAGCTCGTGGCCGGGCACGGACCCGTGATGCGTTTTCTAACCGACATCCCCGACAACCTCGGGTTGAATTGAACCCTGAGGGAAAACAGCCAGGCGCGTGATTCTGTTGAAAGCAGTCTGCCCGGATGGAAGGACGTTCCTGACTTTGACAAGATCCTGAGTGTGTGTCGCCGCGAAACCTGCGCGCCCACAACGGGATGACTCACATGCATCGGTGCAGCGTGGCGGCTCGCAACCCGATGCTTTTATTCGTCCTGTTCATGCACGCCTCGTTGCTTCGGAGGTGATTCAAACCCGCGTGCCCCGAGGTGATTCATTGCGCCCTTGGATTGCCACTGCGGCAGACGCTTCCCTGGTCATATTTGCACCGCCTGAAGTGAGCCTTGGACTGGCTGGAGGAGAGACAATGCAGGCCCGTGAGAAGGATGCCCAAAAAACGTTTACTTTCAGCAGGCAAAAATCGACACTTCGGCTTCTTTCTGAAGCGGAAAACATTGTTTCTTACCAACCCCTTCATCAACCATGTTTGCTTTTCTTTTGAAGAAGATTGAAGGGTTTGCCGACCGCAAAAAAGTGAAGCAAATAGCGGAGGTGGTGTTTTCGATCACCCGCATTTTTCTTTCAAAAATGCCTGGGAAAAAACGATGTCCGGTCTGTGGTTCAAAATTAGTTCTGATAGCCCGACCAGTGTTCAGTGAAGCATTAGCCAAAGCCTCAAACTTCAACGCGGAATGGACTGCATTCTTCAATCAGCGTGAAGGCGAAATTTGTGTCTCCTGCGGCGCCTCGCTTCGCGCACGCCAACTATCATCAGCGTTATTGCTTTGGGAAACGGAAGAAATCGGCGTTGGATTTGCCGACGCGGACTCGATGGCGCGGAATGATCAAGTGAAGAAGTTGAAAGTCGCCGAGGTGAATTCTTGCGGTGCGTTGCACAAGGCGCTTGGCCGATTGCCCGGCCTTAAATTCTCAGAGTACGAATCTGACAACCCAAACGTGCCGCACGAGGATTTGTTGAATTTATCATACCCGAGCGGTGAGTTTGATTTGGTGCTTCATTCAGATACGCTTGAGCACGTTCCAGATTTACGCCGGGCGTTAGATGAAATCCACCGTGTCCTCAAGCCCGGTGGCGCGATGATATGTTCGGTTCCCCTCGTTCGAGATGGCCGCAAGACTTCTGCGCGCGCAGCGCTCAAGCCAAACGGTGAATTGGAGCACTTTTTCCCACCGATTTACCATGGGGGTTCTTATCAGAAGACCTGCCAGTATCTGGTATTCTACGACTTTGGTGACGACCTGTTTGAATTCATTCAGGCGCGGGGGTTCGCGATGCAGATCTTCGAGCATGAAGAAAACCCCGCAGCGTTCACGCTGATCGCAAGGAAAACAGTGAGCGCCGCCCCCTGACCGTGCATCTCATGTCTTTGGTTGGATAAACAACTGGATGTGACGACCTTTAATGTCGATGTGATAGCCGATAGCAAATCGACGGGCGTAGTGTGTTTCTACAAAGAGCGGCTTACAGTGTTGGATTTCTGACGTTGGATTCCCATCTGGTGTATAACAGTGCCCCGAGTTCCGTGGGCTCAATTTCGCCATCCGGCTGTGTAAAATCTCGTTCATTAATCGAGAATTGCGTTCAAATCCCCACGTTGTAATTTTCAGTCCGTCCGTCTTGTGAGCCACGGCAAAAGGAACCAGCCGCTGGCCAAACAATAGGGACTCTCCAGATTCTTATGCATAAGCCTGTTACCCTCACTGAAAAGGATACCCTTTTGTCGGGGTTATGCCGTGGCAAAGACGTCCTTAATTTAGGCTGTGTCAATCACACTCTTGAGGCCGTGCAGCGGCCCAACTGGCAACACGGCAAGCTGGCGGAGGTGGCCAAGTCCATTCTCGGCTTGGATTATGAAAAGGAGGCGGTCGATTCACTGTCAAGGCAGGGGTATAATGTCCGGTACGCGGATGCGCAGAACTTTGACTTGAGGGAGGAATTCCCGAAAGGATTTCAAGTGATTGTGGCTTCAGAAATCATTGAGCACCTTAACAACCCCGGAAACTTTTTGGATTGCTCGAGAAAACATCTCGCCGATGACGGCATCTTAATCCTAACAACTCCGCATGCTTACGGAGTGGCGTTTTTCATGGAGATACTCATCTTTGGGGAGGAGAAAATCAACGATGACCATACCATGACTTTTTCGCGCAAGAACCTGACTCACCTTCTGAAAAGAAATCAGCTCGATGTAGTGGATTTCTTCTGGTTGACGCAGGACACCTCGACGATTCATGTGCATAAAACCATGGGTTCAAATATCCTGGCCAAACTCTTCTTCTGGATTCAGTTGCTTTTCATCCACGTGCTAAATCGCGGCTTCTCGAAGGAGATGGTTTTTATCTGCAAGAAATCCGCCGCAATCGGCGAGCGTGAGTAAATTTTATGCCGCCAGTCATCTCGATTGTGGTGCCGGCTTATAATGCAGCGGCCTTTCTTCAGAAAACCATCGATGCCGTTTTACGCCAGACATTCGAGGACTGGGAGTTGATCATTATTAACAATGCTTCCAAAGATCAGACTGGAGCCATTGTTGACCGCATAGTTTCCCTCGAAAATGATCCGCGGATCCGCGTGATCACACACGCAAGAACTCTGCCCGCAAACGAAAACTGGAACTCGGGTCTGCAAGAGGCAAGAGGTGAGTTCATCAAAATGATTTGTGCGGACGACATTCCAACCCTGGATTGTGTGGAGCGACAGGTGAGCATTCTCCGCGAAAACCCGAACGTTTCGTTGGTTGCAGGTGCCCGCACCATGATAAACGGTGAGGGCCAGCCGCTTTTTACCAGAAGCTGCATCTCGAAGCCGGGCGTGCATGACGGGCGTGCCATGATTCGCCGGAGTATGTTATCGGGGACCAACATCATCGGGGATCCCGTTGTGTCGACTTGGCGTGGTGCCTCCATGCGACAGGTTGGCATGTTTGATCCAACGGTCGTTTACTGTCCCGACATTGAGTTCTGGTGGCGTCTACTGACGGTGGGAGACTTGTATTACGATACCAAGCCTTGTGGTTTTTATCGCATCCATGGCAATGCCGCTGCGACTGGGTTGTCAGACGTCGCGGTGAGGGATTTTTTATACTGCGCACAGCTTCAGGTAAAACGCGGATCTGTGACTTTGAGCGAGATTGACCGAAGCGTTATCGCGCTGAAAGCGCATCTAAATAACATCGCCAGAAAATTGGTTTATCGAATGCTGGGTTAATTTGCGAGTCCGCGTCTTTCATGTCTTCAACCCGCGATGCAAGCGATTGAACGCTGCGCACAGGATGGTGCGTGCCTTGTGTGCGGATTCCCGCGATCTTGACCGAAAAAGCGCGCGGGATACGCTGCCGCAATGAACGAGGCCACGCAAAGACTGCTTAAAGCACGCGTCAGGCCCCAGCGGCGTCCGGTGATGTATCAAGACTGGAACGATCTGCTTTTCATGCACTGGGAATACGACGTTAGGGCGATCCAATCGCGACTCCCAAGGGGCCTTGAAGTCGATTGTTTTGAGGGCAAGGCTTACCTCGGAGTTGTTGGGTTTCGCATGCATGCGATCCGTCCTGTTGGTTTGCCGGCGTTGCCTTGGATCTCGTTTTTCAATGAGCTCAATGTCCGGACTTACGTCCGATCAAGATCCGGTGAGCCAGGCGTCTGGTTTTTCTCGCTCGATTGCGACAGAGCGCTGGCAGTGTGGATCGCCAGGCGTGGATTCGGGCTGGCTTACGAGCATGCGCGGATCGCCTTCGGCCCGGGTCTTTCGTTGAGTTGTCGCCGCGAAAACCAAAGCCAGATCGCCCGCTACGAGTGGCGTGCAATGTCTGAGCCCGCGGTTGCTGCACCCGGATCTTTAGAGTTCCACCTTGCGGAACGCTATCGTTTTTTCGCCCTCAAGAATGGCGAGCTCATCCAAGGTGACGTTCACCATGCACCCTACAAATTGAGCGTCGCCGTTGTCGCCGAGTACAGCAACCTGCCGCTGCAATGGAACCATTTTGAGGTGGGCAACCGTGCACCGGAGCTCGCCCACTCTTGCCGCGGGGTGAGGGTGGAAGCTTTCCCGCCGATCGCTGGGGATTGAAAGGGCGCCCTGCATACGCGCCTATCGGTTGATTCTAGGCCGGTTT
>JBILKY010000125.1:0-9911 GCA_044376395.1 Chthoniobacteraceae bacterium
TCCGCGATTCGGGCTTGCGGCGTGTTTGGGACGGTTGCGGATGCGACATGCGGTGGAAGTCGTGGGTTGGAATGGCCCGTGGAAGTTCTCAAGGAATCCGCATGTTGCCCAGCCAAAGGTCAAAACAGCGCGCTGCTGCGCATGAAATCTAAACTTTCAAAATCGATTTTGCGGATCGCTTAACTACTGTTGAGCAGATACATGAAGTTTTTTATAAAATTCTTATTTTTGAGAATAATGGAGTGCCTTTCTCACTTCTGAGCGCCTCTCCGTTTGAACATGAAGCTGAGGATTCCTGTGTACCCGCTTGAATTCGGCAGACCCAAATCCCCGTGGCATGGCTGATGCTCAACTTACCGGTGAGGATTTAACCCCCCTCGACAATACATATGAAACTCGATGTGACCAAACGCGGCGGTCTCATGCTCGGGTTGGTGGCGGTAGCGAGCATGATGGTGTACCTCACGGTGTCCCCAGCTCGTCAAGGGGGCCGAAGTCGGGAACCTCTCGGTTTAGACGAAACTGCGGACCGCGATTCGGCGTTGGCCGCGAATGCTCCCCCGGCAAATGCTTCCCGCATGCCTGCGGAGGCAGCGCAACCAACGCGTCGAATGGCGCCCAGCGCTTCCCGGAAAACAGCGTCCGCCGCTCTACGGGTTGAGCGGGTAGGCGGCGTACCCGCGATCACCGGCGACCGGTTGCCTGCAGCGCGTCCCGAGATCAACCCGCATCTGGACCGTGGGCGCGTCGCGCGGTTGGGCAGGCCCGGGTTGGCTGATTGGCGAGGCTTTCAAGCCGGCGAGTTGATCACGCTGCCGGGATTCGACGGAGAGGAGATGGAGGCAAGCATCGCGCTCCGCGCCGAGGATGCGGGCTGGCTGCGCCTCGGAGGCGAACTCAAAGACACGGAGGGCACCTTCGCGATCAACACCAACTTCGATACCGTCAGCGGTTTTATTCTGCTTCCAGCACTGAACCTCGCTTACGAAATCACCACCGAACCTTCCGGAGACGTGCTCATGGCCGAGCGGCCGCTAGAGGCTCTGATGTGCACCAAATATCGGGAGTCGCCAACGAGCGAGGCGGAACTCGCTGGGACAAGCGCTACGGGAACCACCATCGCGCAAGGTGCCGCCATTCCCTCCATCAATACGCGCCCCGGAGCGAAGGGTGTGATTTATGTGGATTTTGACGGTGCACAAGTCACCGATCCGGCGTGGAACGGCGGGAAGCTCATCTCCGCCTTGCCGTCCAACTTCACAACGGAGCAGGTGGAGGTGATCGTGCGTTCGGTTGCGGAGGATTACGCACCGTTCAATGTGACCATCACTACGAACTTGTCAGATTACACCACCGCGCCCGCAGGCCGCAGGATGTGGGTCATTGTCACGCCAACCAGCACCGCAGCGCCAGGATCGGGTGGCGTGGCCTATATAAACTCGTGGAGTGGATCGGGCAGAAACTTTTCATCGACCATTCCGTGCTGGGTTTTTAACGCCGGAGTAAAATCTGCAACCGACACGATTTCGCATGAGGTTGGGCACACTTTCGGCCTTGGCCACGACGGGACAACCACCGGCAGCACCTATTACGCAGGGCACGGCGGCGATTTAAACACACCCACAAGCTGGGGCCCGATCATGGGGGCGCCCTTTTCGAAAAGCGTCACCCAGTGGAGCAAAAACGAGTACGCGAACGCGAACAACAGCGAGGACGATTTATACGTGATTTCACGCGATCTGAACGGAGTTGGATACCGAGCAGACGCGCTGGTTGGAACCGCGATCAGCGATGTAAACCGGTTACTGCCCATCAGCAGCGGGACCTTTGATGTCGGCGGCTTGATCAGGCGCTCGGATGCAGGCGACCTTCACCAATTCAGCACGACGGGCGGCTCCATCAGTGCGACCGTACGACCGCTGGCGAATATCTTCGCCAATGTCGACGTGCAGTTGGAATTAAAAGACGGTTCCGGCGCAACGCTTGCGTTTTCAAATCCAGTTGAATCACTCGGTGCCTCGCTAAGCCGCAGCCTTCCTGCGGGGACCTACTGGCTTGTGGTCCGCTCGGCATCCACCGGTGCCCGCCCCGCGGGCGGCTATGCAACAGGATACTCGGCCTACGGATCCGTCGGCGAATACCGCTTGTCCGGCACGATCACCAACACCGTCAGCACGCCCTTGCTCCCGAGCCTCTCGAAGGCCAGCGGCATTGTGGGCCAGTCGTTCAGCTATGCGCTGGGTCTGGCGGCGGGCGTCACCGTCAGCGGGACACCGGCGCCGCTTCCGCCCGGGATTCTCTTCGATGCCACAACCAACACCTTTCGCGGCACCCCGACGGAATCCGGTGAGTGGAACATCAAGTTAACCGTTGCGACCTCAAGCGCGACGGCCGAAGGCGTCCTCAACGTGCGCATCGAGTTGCCGTACGTGTCGCTGAGTGTGGGGTTGGACGAAAATCGCACGATGTTCACAACAGCAGCCGCTCCGTGGACGGGAATCATGGCCAAGCGCTCGGACGGCATTGAGGGGCCGGTCGCTGTCAGCGGTGTAGTGGCCGACAAAATGTCCAGCTCCGTGCG
The DNA here is from genome assembly GCA_044376395.1 of Chthoniobacteraceae bacterium. Lineage (GTDB taxonomy): Bacteria > Verrucomicrobiota > Verrucomicrobiia > Chthoniobacterales > Chthoniobacteraceae > Chth-196. The sequence continues at coordinate 2,582 of JBILKY010000125.1, forward strand.
CTTCTTCGCAAAAGGCCCTGCATTGATGACATTCTGGTGGATGGCCTCGAGTGAGGCGAAGAAAGACGCGCTGCAATGCCGCATCAACGGGAAGATCGTCACCGATGCGCTCAGCGGCGAACCCCTGTTGATATCCGGTGAAACCGGCTGGCTGCCCGCGCAAGTGAACATCCCCGAAGGCAACAGGCATTCCATCGAGTTCGTCTACACCAAGGACGCCGCCCTGCGGGCCGGAAGCGACCGGGGCTGGGTGTACGGGGTGCAAATCCGCCGGACGCCTCCCGCTTTCCGCGGGCACCCGCTTTCGACAAACGTACCGAAGGGCGGCGGCGAACTGAAGCTGTCCGCAAACGTGGTTGGCGCGGTCAAATACGAGTGGAAGCTCGATGGCGTCACGCTGTTTGACGAGACATCCCCCTCCCGCAAGGTGAGCGGATCGCAGACCGCGGAGCTGACAATCAAGGGGCTGCGCGTCGCCGATGGGGGTGCCTACACTCTGGAAGCCACCAACGCGTTTGGCACGACGGTTTCGCGGAGGGCGCTGGTGCAACTGCCGGGGCTGCCGGTCTTCATGCAGCAGCCCGTGGAACCGGTCGGCCTGAAGGCAGGCAACGTCCTTAGGCTGAACGTGCAGGTTTCCGGGCCGGGGCCGATCAGCTATACCTGGTACAAAAACGGGGCGCTGCTAACGCGCACCACCGTTGCGAGTGTGGAGGTGAAAGCCAAGACGACACAAGCCAGCGGGCTCTACAAGGTGATTGCGACGAACCCTTACGGGTCGCAGACCTCCAAAGAAGTGCGGGTCACCATCGCGGCGCCCTAGGCTGAGAGGAGGCCATGGCGGCTTGAAGATAAAAACCCGCTACGGTTTTCGGCCTGAAACGATTGTCCTGACAGTGTCCCCGCCTCCAGAAAACCCATTCTCCAGCATTCCATCGCGAGCCCCAGCCCGTTCACCAGAGCGCTCAACCGAGCAGGGTCACCGGAGGACCATTACTGCATCATCACCGGCAGGGGTGCGGGCTCGGCGTTGCATCGCTCTTGTCACCGCCTGGATAGGATTGATTCTTGGAGGCGGCGAGGCCCAGGGAGCCGCTCCGGCGGATGATACGGAATTCAAAAAAGCGCAGGTAGACGCAAAAAAAACGTTTCAGGAAAAAATCGTCCCGTTTGTCACCAACTACTGCTCCGACTGTCATGGCGCTAAAAAGCAAAAAGGAGGCATGACGTTTCACACGGCGCTAAAAAACCCGGGCGCAGCCGCCTTCCACAGACAGTGGAAACAATCCGTCGCATCGGTGAAAGCTCATGAAATGCCTCCAGACGACGCCAAAAAAACGCCGTCCGAAGAAGATGCCCAAACGTTCATCGACTGGGTGTCGAACATGAAATACATGAGCCCGAAAGATCCCGGCGCGTTTATCATCCGGCGATTGAACCGGGTCGAATATGCAAACACGCTGCGGGACCTGCTTGGCGCGGATCCCGCGTGGGCACGCAGCTTGCCGGAGGAGGTCTTGGGCGCTGGTTATTTAAATTCCCTCTCTCCATTACTGATGGAGCAGTATCTGAGCATCACCAACGACGTGCTCAGTCGCGTGCTCGCGCCGGAAGACGCGCCGCCAAACGCCCTGCAAAAAGAGCTTTTTGGCGAAGCCCCTGTGGAAGGCGCAACCCAGCGCGTTGCCGCCCGTAACGCTGTCAGAACCCTTGCGCGCAAAGCCTACCGCAGGCCTCCCAGCGAGTCCGAGATAGACGTACTCATGAGCGTGTTCGATCTCGCGATCGAGAACAAGCGGTCCTACTTCAGCTCGCTGCGGCTCGTGCTGAAAGCAGTTCTCGTTTCACCGCAATTCCTATTCATCACACCGGCGGGCGAGCCCGAGCCTGGAAAAGAAATCGTGCCCGTCGACGATCATCAGCTGGCATCAAGGCTTTCTTACCTCTTATGGGCTACCATGCCAGACCGCGAACTCTCTTCGCTTGCCGACCAAGGGCGTCTGCGCAATCCCGAGGTCCTTGGCGCGCAGGTAAAGCGCCTGCTCTCGGATCCACGTTCACGCGCGCTCTTCGACGGCTTCGGCGCACAGTGGCTTGGATTAGACAAGCTCGCGACCAAGGCATTCGACACTGCAAAATTTCCGCAAATGACCAGGGAAATGCGCGCTGCGATGTACGATGAAGCGCGTTTGCTCTTTGAGAACATTGTGCGAGAGAACCGGAGCATCCTCGGATTTCTTGATTCAGACTTCACTTTTTTGAATGGCACTCTTGCGCCGCTCTACGGTCTTGAATCGGAAGTGCACGGCCCTGAGATGCGCCGGGTGAGCCTGTCTAATCCGAACCGCGGCGGGATTCTTGGCATGCCGGGTGTTCTGGCGACAACGTCGTTTCCAGACAGGACAAGCCCCGTGAATCGCGGTGTCTGGGTGCTCGAACAAGTCCTCGGGGAACACGTGCCACCCGCTCCGCCCAACGTGCCCTCGCTGGACAAGCAGGACAAAAAGAAAATCGCCAACCTCAGCCTGCGCCAGAGAACGGAGTTGCACCGCACCAACGCGGTCTGCGCGAACTGCCACAAAATTTTGGATCCAATCGGCTTCGGTCTTGAAAACTTCGATGCAATCGGACGCTGGCGCGAAGTGGACGAAAACGGCGCAGCCATCGACGCGCAAGGGGAACTGCCGGGCCGGAAAAAGTTTTCGGCTCCGAGCGAACTTAAGAAGATCATCGTCACGCGCACGGACGACCTCAGCCGGAATCTCGCACAAAAACTTCTCGCATACGCCCTTTGCCGCCAGCTTGAAGGCTACGATGAAGTTGTGTTAGACGAAGTAAACGACAAGGTCAGTAAGGACGGCTACCGCATCCAAACCCTCATCACGCAAATCATCACGAGCTATCCGTTCACGCATCGGCGCGTCGGGGAGCCGGAAGGAGAATCCAATGAAAAAAAACTGGCTAATTGACCGTCGCACTTGCCTCAAAGGGATGGGTGCATCGCTCGCGTTACCCCTGCTCGAGAGCATGGGCTGGGCGGAGCAGCCCGCCGGAAGGAAGTTCAAGCCTCCCGTGAGACTCGGTTTTATGTACATGCCACACGGCGTGATCATGGACGCTTTCTGGCCCAAGGACCCCGAAAGCTTTCTTTCGGCTCCACCGCCGGCCCTAGAATCGCTGCGCCCGGTCCTCGCGCAGTGTCTGATGATGAAGGGCATTTCCGGCGTGCCGATCTCGCCGCTCAACGGCGCCCCGCACGCGCTGGAGTTGTCCACGTGGCTGACTGCGCGCCTCCCCGACGCGCGCAGGCGCAACGTGGTGAACATCGCGATTTCCGCTGACCAGATCGCGGCGAATTACATTGGCGCTTTGACAGAACTTCCTTCGCTGGAACTGGCGACGATGCCGCAAACCCACAAGGAAAATCAGGAGGGCTTGAACGAAGCCTATTATTCGCACTGCAGCTTTCGCTCACCAACGCAGCCCGTTCCTGCGGAGACCAACCCGCGGAATGTTTTCAACCGTCTTTTCAAAGAACGGGCCGTGGGTGCAAACGGCGGCAATTCGGGCGCATCCATCAAAAGAGACGCTCTGGATCGCAGCATGCTGGACCTTGTTCTGGGCGGCGCAAAGGATCTGCGCCGTAATCTCGGGGCCTACGACCAGCGCAAACTCGACGAATACCTCGACAGCATCCGTTCCGTCGAACGGCGGATCGCAGCGGTGGAGCTGCGGCAGAAAGAGGCTGCGTTGGAAGCGGCCGGCGTGAGCGTCACCAAACGCAACGACTCAGATTCGCCGCCGATCCAAATTGAAATCCCCGAAGGCGACAAGCGAAGCGAGTACATGAAGATCATGTGCGACCTCACGGTGCTAGCCTTCCAAACCGACACCACCCGCATCAGCACGTACATCGGATCCACGCCAAATGGCGTTTCCTATCCGGAACTTGGTTTCACGGATCAGCACCATTCGGTAACGCATCACAACAATGAGGCGGGAAAGGTTGAGAAGGTCGCGAAGATCACCGAATTCAACGTCTCGCAATTTGCCTACATGATCCAGCGCATGCAAAGCCTCACCGAGGGCGAGGGAACGCTTTTGGACAACTGCATCATGATGTGGGGCTCGGGTCTGGAGGATGGCAACAAACACTCGCGCGAGAATCTTCCATTCATCATCGCAGGACGCGGCGGCGGCTCGATTCAGAGCGGCCGCTTCCTCGCGGGTGTGCAGGGAAACCAGGGTGATCTGCTTGGCACACTGCTGACCTGTGCAGGGATCCCGTTGGACCGGCAAATCGGGATCGGAACCAAGTTGATCAGCGAAATCAGCGCAGCCTGAGCCATGCGTCGGACACGGGGGTCGCAGCGAGCCCGCACCTTGTGAATATGCAGGGACCCAAACGTGACAGCTTGCGTTCCTTATAAAGCGGCGTCCAACGCCGGAAATGGGAACTCCCCGGAGGGTGCGTGTTGATCGCGCATGATTTGTTTCATCTTTTCGACAATTTCAGCGTGTTCGGCGGCGACGTTTGTTGTCTCGGCCGGATCCTTGCGAAGATTGTACAGCTGGACTTCAGAACCGCCGCGAGAACCGCCCGCTGCAGCGTTTTGTTTCTTTGAAAGTCCCACGCGCACCCCTTTCCAATCCCCCATGCGAACCACCTGATAGCCGAGGTAACCGGAGAACTCCCTGTACAAAAACGGCCGCTCCGGTTGTGTTTTCCCAAGAAGTGTTGGCAGGAGGCTAACCCCATCAAATACGGCGGCACTGCGCTCGGGCACTCCGGCATTTGCGGCGGCCTCGAGCAAAGTCGGGATCCAATCTTCAAATCCGCTGACACGCTCGCTCGTGGTTCCCGCGGGTACGCGGCCTTTCCAACGGACGATCGTTGGAACGCGGAAACCGCCCTCCCAGAGCGAACCCTTGCCGTCACGGAGTCCGCCGGCTGAATTGAAAAAAACAGCGTCCGTTCCGCCAAGGCCCTGATGCGTGCCGTTGAGCGGACCGTTGTCACTGGAAAAAACAAAAATCGTCTGCTCGTCCAAGCCGAGCTCATGCACCAAATCGATCATACGGCCGACTTCGCGATCCATTCTCGTGATCATTGCGGCATACGCCGCCTTCGGTTTGAAATGCGGCAGGTAGCCGTGATTGCCGACGTAGGGTTCATCCTCCCAGAGGCCTGCGTACTGCTTGAGCGAATCTTCCGGAACCTGCAGCGCGAGGTGCGGAACTGTCGTGGGCCAGTAGAGAAAGAATGGCCGCTCTTTGTGCTGCTTTACAAATGCCCGCGCCTCCTCGGCGATCAGGTCGGCGGAATATTCGGGGCCCTCGTACTGCTGGTAGGAGGCGGGGTTTTTCGGGTCTGCGCCAGCGGGGAGTTTTGCATGCGCGGAAAAAGCCGGGTTCGAGAGAGGCTTCATTTTGTCGTTATCCCAGAGGTAAGTGGGAAAGAAATTGTGAGCCACCGCCTGACAATTGAAGCCGAACCAGCGGTCGAATCCCTGTTTCATTGGTTCGCCGGAGGTGTCAGGTCCGCCGAGGCCCCACTTGCCGAATCCGCCTGTGGAGTATCCGCGCGCCTTCAAGAGCTTGGGCAGCGTGACCGTGTTCTGGGGAATGGGATACTGACCTTCCACGTCCTTGCGAACCTGCCGGTTATCCCGAATGAAAGCGTGCCCGGGATGCTTGCCAGTCATCAGCACGCACCGAGAAGGGGCACACACCGCGTTGCCGGAATAATGCTGGGTTAAGCGCATGCCCTCCGCTGCGAGGCGGTCAAGATTCGGGGTTTGAATCCGCGTCTGGCCGAAGCAGCCGAGATCGCCGTATCCGAGATCATCGGCGAGGATGAAGACGATGTTCGGAGGCCGCTGTTCCGCTGCATGCGCCGAGGCCGCAAAGCAAAGCGCGACAAACACCAAGCGCAGTGTCGCGGCCGCTCGCAAAAGAGGACTGAGTTGGGAGTGATTGCAGGGGTGGGGCGTCTTCATTGCGATGGATCTCTGGGTTTCGATTCCGTGGAGCGGCGAGAGAGCCCGCGGGGTTGGTGTTGAAGCTCAGAGAAAAACGCGGAACTTCGAAATTGCAACCGCCAAAACCGGAACATGCGCATCAACCCCGGCCAGCTCGGACCCGAACTTTCCCAACACGCCTTTCGCGGCATCCGGGATGGCGGGACGCCGATTTCTCGCATGACCCCTAGCGCGGCATGCCAAGCCGTGTAGGTTATCGCATGGAACTGCCACCCCGGGATCCTTTCAACGACTATTTGCAGGGTCTCGATCTCCTTCAAAAACTCGAAAAAAAACGACGACAAGTGGAGGAAGCCCGGAATCGGGCCCCGCAGTCGGATGTGGACTGGGAGGCGGTGGATTCGAACGTGCAAAGAGGAATGGAGCGCACTCTGGATTTGCTTGCGACTTGCGAGGCCGAGATGGAATCCGTTCTGGGCGCCATCGCTGACCGCGCTGATGAGGGGCGCGAGCTGTTTCTGCGCATTTCTGACAGCTTCCACTCCTTGAAAAACGAAATGCCCGAGAACTGGGAGTCACAGGAGGGACATGAGCAGGCACTCTGGATGGAAGTTTCCGAGACCTACTCCGCGCTGCATAAGATCTGGTACTCCACGCTCACCTTGGAAGAGCGCAAGCAATTCGAACAGAGTTAGCTCGCTGGGGGGATTCGGGGGTGTGAAGTTCTCACGGACCGAATTTCCTGCCTGTCAATGTGGGACGGTTGGGCGCACCGCTTCCTGCGGCGATCTCGATCTATTTGATGGTTGCAAACGCATTGATCAAATTGCGCGCATGATTCGCAGTCCGTTGCTCTGCATCCACATTTGCAAAAACCTCCATAGCGCCAGCCAAGAGCAAGAAACCAATTCCCAATTTGATCTGCATTTGAGGGGACTCGCCCCCCAAAAAACACGACTCCTTCCGGAGGGGCCTTACGGAATTGGGTTGCCAAGCCGTGACGAGGCGGGACGCTGAACTTGATCGGCAACAGCAGGCTTCACAAGGTTTGAGGATTGGTAGTTCGGAACCGGTCCCTTGGAAGTTGGAGTGGGAACGGCAGGTGGTTGAAACAACGGCATGGACGTGATTTACTTGGAACGTATTCGCCGTCCCGCGCTGCACCCATGAGCCCACTCCCTCGTCCCGCCCTCGCAATGTGCGCCTCCTTCGTGATCGGCGCTGGGCTTGGTGCGGCCGCGAACTTCCTGCCAGCGCGGCAGTTCAAAACCGCCGCAACTGCCGCTCCCGCGCCGTCTCCAGGCCGGTCCGACGCCGCGCATCCGCAATCCGCGGGCGCGCCATCGGAG
>JBILKY010000402.1:0-3114 GCA_044376395.1 Chthoniobacteraceae bacterium
CACGCGGAGCTTCACTTTCTTCTTCGACTGCGGGGAGGGCTTTGTCGCTTTTTTCGCTGTAGCAACGGAGGCTTTAGCTTTCAGGCTCAGGGCCTTAGGGGCTACTGCCTTCTGCGCCTTGGGGGCGAGCTTTGCTGGTTTTGATTTTGCCATATTTCTGTGTTCCGAGAACAGCGATTCAATGCTTTGCGAGAAAAGAGGCAAGGGAACTACATGCTCCGCGACCTTTGTGCAAGGGGAATCGCTGGGAAAGCACCTTAGTTGCTTCCATAAAACCTATCGGTGTTCGGCTCGGAAGCGAGCGGTAGAATCCGTTTTTTGACGTTCTCACCGCCTGAATTTGCCGTCGGCTCAGGCTCGAGCAACCGTCTTTGCGTTACTTCGGGGTGGCGCGCTGTTTGTCTGTGTCTATTCTGCGGGGGCGCCGACGGGAGCTGTGCCAGGGACGAATCTTGGTTACGGTGCCGGTGGTTAGGGTGCCAGACTCCGGCGTGCGCAGGAGGCCCAATGATAAAACCGACCGATCTATGTTCGTTGAAGTAGAAAATTTAATCAAATCCCATGGCATGCAAGGCGGCCCGTCCGAGGTTCAGGTCCTGAACGGGTTGAGCTTCACTTTGGAATCCGGGTCCAGCGCTGCAATTGTGGGGCCTTCCGGCTCTGGGAAGAGCACGTTCCTGAACATTCTGGGCGCTTTGGACCGGGCCGATTCCGGGACTGTTTCAGTGGCAGGACAGGATCCGGGGGGGCTCGATGGAGCTGCTCTGGCTGCGTATCGCCGTCACACGGTTGGGCTGGTGTTCCAATCGCATCATTTGCTTCCCCAGTGCAGCGTGCTTGAAAACGTGATCGTGCCGTTCATTCCCGCCGAGCGGGCGGAGCGCGTTGCCGCTGAGGTTTTGGGCCGCGAGATTCTGGAGGAGCTGGGTCTCGGACATCGGCTTCGCCACTTGCCCGCCCAACTCTCGGGTGGGGAGCGGCAGCGGGTGGCGGTGGCCCGCGCACTTGCGGGGAGCCCGCAGTTGATTCTCGCCGACGAACCCACCGGAGCATTGGATCGGGGGAATGCAGTTCAGCTTTGGGATTTGCTGAAGCGTGTCCAGCGGGAGCGACGCATTAGTGTTTTAGCGGTCACCCACTCCCTGGATTTGGCGAGGCAGTTGGATTCGGTTTGGGAATTGCGGGGCGGAAAATTGGAACGCGCGTCATGACTGTGCTTGGGCTTGCCCTCCTCGGCTTGAGGTGTCAGTGGCGCGCGCACCTCGGTGCGCTGCTCGGTACTGTGCTTTGCGTGATGGTTCTCACCGGATCTTTGTTGGTTGGAGATTCCATCAAGGGAACGCTCAGACGCCAGGCGTTTGATCGAGTCGGCCGCACCCAGTCCGCGCTTGTCGGGGGAGATAGGCTGTTTCGCAGCGCTCTAGCGGGGGAGCTTGGATTGGAAAGCGCACCGGTGTTGATGTTGGTTGGAAGCGTCAACAGGTCCGATGCCACGGCGCGGATCAACGGGGCGCAGGTGATCGGTGTGGATCCGCGTTTTTGGGCGCTTTCTAGTTCCGGGCGAAAATTGGAGCTCGGCGAGAATGACGCTATTTTGAACGCCACCGCAGCGCGGCGGTTGGGGGTGGGCGAGGGGGATGCGTTGATCATCCGCGTTGAAAAGCCTTCCGCGTTTTCAAAGGACGCGCCGCTGTCGGGAGAGGAGGATACGGTTGAATCTATTCGCGTGGAGGTGAAAGAGTTGGCTGATGATGCGTGCTTTGGTCGCTTCGCCCTGCATGCGAGCCAGGTCCCGCCGGCCAGCATTTTTGTCTCAATCGAAATGCTGCAGCGACGACTCGGAGTCGAGGGGCGCGCGAATATTCTCCTGGCTGGCAGCTTGAACGCATCGGAGTTGGACACGGGGCTTCACCGCGTCTGGACTGCTGCGGATTCAGCGCTCGAAGTTCGGGGTGGTCATGCAGCGTTAAATGGTTTGCCGCCGGGCAGGATGGAAGTGCGCTCCTCCCGGGTCTTTTTGGATGACACACTGGTGCAATCATTGCCCGGCGGATCGCCTTCACTGACGTATTTTGTGAACAGCTTGAGATCGGGTGAAGTCAGCGCACCCTACTCGATGGTTTCCGCTGTTGAGCCCGGCAGTGAATCGTTCGCGCCTGTGGATCTCGGGAATGATGAAATTGTCGTGAGCGATTGGCTGGCAAAGGACCTCGCCCTCGAGGTCGGAGCTCAGGTCGAGATCGCTTATTACGTCATGGATTCAAAGCGCAAACTCGAGGAGAAGCTTCGGAAGTTCACGGTGAGATCGATCGCTCCGCTCTTAAAAAACGGCTGGGACACCTCATGGATGCCTGATTTTCCGGGCCTTGCCGATGTCGGGAATTGCAGGGACTGGAAGCCGGGGTTTGCGTTGGATACTAAACGCATTCGGGATCAGGACGAGGCGTACTGGAAAGAGTATCGGGGGGCTCCAAAGGCTTTCATCACGCTTTCTGCTGGTCGTGAGATGTGGGCGAACCGCTGGGGTGGAACCACGGCGGTTCGATATTCGGTGAGCGATCCGGACAGTTTCCGTTTGAAAATTGCCTCCGGATTGACCCCGAAGAAATCAGGGATGCAGGTCCTTCCAATCCGTGACATGGCGATCGCCGCAACGGATTCACCGGTCGATTTTGCAGGCCTGTTTGTGGGATTCAGTATTTTTCTGATCGCCGCAGCCTTGGCGTTAATCGGATTGCTGTTTGGGTTGATGGTCGAGCAGCGCTCGGGGGAGGCGGGCACTTTGTTGGCGGTGGGGTGGTCGCCCGGTGATGTCCGAAAGTTGTTTTTGAGCGAGGGCTTGTTGGTTGCCGCAGTGGGGGCAGTGATCGGAACCTTCGCCGGTTTGTTTTTCACGGCATCTCTTCTCGATGCTTTGTCGAGCGTTTGGAAGGGGGCGGTGGGCGGAGTGGACGTGGCCTTCTATGCGGCGCCTTCGAGTGTTTTTTTTGGCCCTGTAAGCGGTGCTCTGGCGGCGTTGGGGGCGATGGCTTGGGTGCTGCGAGGCGCGTGGAAGCGACCGGTGCGTGAATTGATGTCCGGAGCGGTCCAAGGTGCTGATTCGCTCAAGTTCAC
>JBILKY010000465.1:0-3099 GCA_044376395.1 Chthoniobacteraceae bacterium
GTCGGCGTGATGCTCCCGTTGATCACCAGCGAGGAATTGTTCGCCCCGGTCAGCTTGTCGAACACCATGGTGGTCCCCTCGAACACCGTCGGATTCGCAATGGTTCGATTCTGGTTGTTCTCCACCAAGAGCCGTGTGCCGTCGGCCATCGTCAAAGTGCCTGTCCCCACGGGACCGCTCAAGATTGGCGTGAACCCGTTGCCCGCTGGAAACAACGAAGTCGCGCTGCTGTTGTTGGCGATCACCAGGCCGCCGCCGCTCACCCGGACTGACCCGCCAAACACGCTTGCGCCGCCAAGCTGCAGCAACCCGTTGCCCGTCTTCACCAGCGAAGCCCCCGTTCCCGCAAGAATCGCCGACAACACAAGCGACGACACCGTCTCGGTGTAGGTGCGTCCGCCAATCTGGATCGAGCCCACCGAGATCGTGTTCTCCCCCGAAGCCAGCACCACCGCACCGCTCACCGTGGGCGTGTAAGCGGCGTCTTGGTTCACCACCGTGAACGGGTTCAGGCTCGTGAGCACCAGCGACCCGGCACCCGTGGCCACGGTGGGCGTGGCGGCACTCCCGAGATTGTTGAACGCAATGCTGGTGAGCGTGTTGGTGCCCACCAGATTCAGCACCCCGCCCATGTTGATGGTCAGCGCGGTGTTCGGGCTGATCTGCCCCTGGTTGGTGAGCATCGTCACCGTGGCGCCCGTGATCGTCAGGCTGCCCGCTGGAATCACGACCGTGCCCGCGGTCCCCGCGAGGTTCAACAAGCCCTGCGAAACGGTGGTGCCGCCCGTATAGGTATTGGTCGCCGAAAGCGTCAGCGTGCCCGCACCCGACTTCACCAGCGCCAGCGCCGCGGACCCGGTGCCTGTCACCTGGTTCAAGTCGCGGATCAGCGAATTGACAGTAACCGTTGAATTCGCGCTGCCGACATACACCACCATCTCTCGTGTGCCGCTTGTGGCCGTGCCGCCCACCGTCAGGGTGCCCGGAAGGGCCGTCGTGCCGATGCTCGTCGCCTGCGCCTCGTTAGAGCGGAGCAACCCGCCCAGCTCGAGGTTGAGCACGCCGTTGGCCGTGGCGAACGCCAGATCATTCTGGAACGCGCCGCCGATGCGCAGCATCGCCGTCGTGGTCGTGCCCGCCGCAAGCGTGTTGGTTCCGGCGACCGTGAGGAAAGAGGTGCCGGTGGTCATCAGGTTGGTGATATTGCCCGAGCCGAACGCCTGGCTGTATCCCACAAATCCACCCTGCCCCACCACACCCACGCCGCCGGAACTGTTGTACGCCGCGTAGTCAGTCGTGTTGGCGATCGCCCATGCCCCGAGCAACCCGGGTGCCGCAAGCGTCGGATCCTGGGTGATGTACAAGCGGCCGCTATTCCCTACTTGCCCCAGTTGGCCCATGTTCGTGCCCGTGAAATTCATCGTTGCTCCGCCCGAACGCGCCAGACTGGCGAGCGTCAATTCGCCGGAAGCATAAACACTCCCGGTGCCCCCGTTCGGGTTGACCGTGATGGTGTTCGCACCCATGGCCGCGGTGACCGCACCGAGCGTCTCGGTGGCCGCAGACTTGACCCGGCCGTTGAGCGTGATGGCACCGGTGCGCAGCGTGATGGGCGCGGTGTCGCTGATACGGTTGTTGATCTGGATTTGGAGGCCCGAGTTATTGTTGAGACTCAGGCCGCCGGAATTGAGCTCGATGCCCGAAGTGTTGAGAATGGTGGCTTCGTCCTGCAGGTTGAGCGTGGCTCCCGCACGCATCGTCAGCCCCGTATATCCCTGAGGCGCGCCGATGGTGAATGCACCCGTGCTCACCATGCCTAGGCTGTTGTCCCCGTTGATTCGGCCGAAGAAGTTGTTGTTGGACACCACCAACAAACCGCTGCCCGAGCTGGAAATCACCGTGCCGCCGTTATCCGGCATGGTGCCGGGTGAATAGAAAGCCGCCACGTACTGCGCATTCCCCTTCAGGTCCAAAGTGACCCCCGGCCCCATCGTGAACTGGTTTCCGGGCACAATCGTGTTAAGCCCGCCATTGAGCACCAGCGTGCCGGCGTTGAGATTGGTGCTCGAGGAGTAGAACGTCTGTTTGTTGAGCACCAGCGTGCCGTTCTGGGACTTGGTCAGCGCCTGACCGCTCACAATCGGCGAGTTCAGGTTGAGCGTGGCACCGGGTGCCACCTGCGCGTAAAGGCCGGCATTTGAACTGAGGGTTCCGACGGAAATAGTGCTGCTGCCACCCACGGCCAGAAGCCCGCCGCCGCCCAAGATCAGGCCTGCACTCGATCCGCTCAAAACCGTGTCCGAAAGGCGCAGCGCATTGATAATTCGGGAAGTGTTCAGCGTCCCGTTTGCCGTGAGGCTGCCGGTATCTGCGGTGCCGAGCGCATTGAGCGCCGATGCGGAATAGCCCGTGTACGGCACAAACCCGTTGGTGGAATCGTATTGCAGGAATTGATCGCCGCCGGCCACGCGCGTGGCAAGCGAACCTGTGTACAGCGAGCCTGCGTACAGACCGAACCCGGCCGTGGAACCGAAGATCACCTTGTTGGTGGTGCCCAGTCCGGACACGCCGGTCAAATCCAGCATCGAACCAGTATTAGAGAGCGTCACCCCCTGCGCGGTGAAGGTGTTGTTGCCCGTGCCGGACATCTTGATGAACAGACTGGTCTGATTGACCGTCAGGCTGCCCGACCCGAGGTTGAAGGAGGAGTTGTTGCCAATGAGATCCAGCACGCCGCCTGTGGCGGTGATGGTCCCTGTGCCCAGCCGTTGAAATGCCGCCGCGGTGTCATCCACACGGAGCGTCGCGCCGCCTACGAGAGTGGTCGCACCCGAGCCGGTGATGCTGCCGCCGGTGGCGCCGCTGAGCGCGAGCACCCCGCGGTTAACCGTCACCGTGCCCAAGAACGGATTGGCGCCGGTCAAGGTCAGGGTCCCCGCACCCGACATCGTGATGCCGCCCGAGTTCGCAGTTGCGCCGCTGTTGATGGAACCGCTCACCAACGTGTTGCCCGCCCCTTGGAACGTGAGTGTTGTGGACGCGTTGGTGCCTGAATAAACGGAGCCGGACAGAATCAGCGAACCCGAGCCAGTGATGTCG
>JBILKY010000403.1:0-3093 GCA_044376395.1 Chthoniobacteraceae bacterium
GCTTGCACGCTCGCATTCAGCGCCGAGCCAACGGCCTTGCTTTAGGAAGCGCTCGAGCAGCCACTTTCCGCCGACTGGCATGCGGGGCACAACCGTGAGCACTTTATGCGTGCTCTTAGATTCACCACCTGCCGGGGTTGATTTGAGAGAGGCCCGTGAGGAGGCCCGGAGGCCCGGGGACAAGCAATTAGTTGTGCGAAATTTGGGCTAGGAGCTATTTAACGCGCCCCGCGGTAATGCGGCGCGCGCTGCGGAAACGGAGCGTGACTATGATGGCTGAGACTTTTTCGCCTTCTCAAGTTGGCCGGCAGAGCCTTGGGCGCGGTGATCGGTCTGCGTGCCGATTAGATTTAGTTTTTCCGGAACAACCGAATCCAAGCCGGGAAAGACGTGACCACCAGAGCCGTTCCGAGAAGTCCGAGCAGACTGGGTGTTTCTGCATTGAAACTGAAAACGCACCACGCGGTCACTATCCAGAAAAAGAGATTGCCGGAAGCCACCGCGTAAACCCACGAGGCAAATCGGTGTTGATCCCGGAAAAAATTCATCTCGCGGATCGGGGGAGTGTCGTGGGTGTTTTTCAAGACTAGGCGCAGAAAAACAACGGGGCTGAGATTCAGTGCGATGATTCCCATCGCCCAGAGCCACAAAACCCGCAGATCGTCCGTGTAGTGGTGAAGCAACCAAGTGGCCGTGAGGGTCGCCAACACATTACCCGTGGCCCCGGCGTAGATCACCAAGGGGAACTGGCCCATGTCTTCCAGAGCGTTCATTTCATGCAATCGCTTGGCGGGAGTGGGGGAAGTCATGACGCCAGTAACTCCTTGTGCGTCGCACCAAGAACCGTGTCTGCCGCACCAGCGCGGGCTCCCTCGGGCTGCCACGCATCAAACCGCGAAAGGAAGGCCTCGAAGAAACCGCAGTCAGGACTCACCGTGTATCCATGATGATACTTACTCAAAGGAGTATCGAGTGCGTTTGAAATAGATGAAACTATCATTGGCTGACATGCGTGTTTAGCGCGCCCGGCGGTCATACCGCGAGCGCGATTTGCGGAAATTATTTAAACCGCAAACTATGACCAATCGCATGGTGCGTGGGTTACTTGGCATCCTTGGTTCCGTTGTACTGCGGCCCACCTGCGGCGACGTACCCATTACTCGCGCCGTTCGGATCGGGCGTGACCCAAAATGCGAAGAGCTGCCCATTGGTGAGATGAAAACGGAAGCGTACGGGCTTGCCGGAAAGCGCGGACAAGTCGGCGCCGTCATTCCATTCGATTCGACGCTTTGTGGTGTCGCCGGTGAGCGGCTTGGAAGTGGCGAGCACATTATCGTCGGCACCGAGCGCTTCGACTTGCAGTTCCCCGTCCTTCGCAACGACGTTCACGAAGAGATGCCGGCCGCTGAACTTCAACGGACGCGTGGTCAGTACGCCGCTTTTTTCGCCCGCATCCATCGAGGCAAAACCGTCACGCCGCAGCATCGCGAGTCCAACGCTGGCACCTGAATACATGCCGCGAGTGCCGCTTGGGGCGATGCCGGAAAAGGCGCAATAAGGAAACACGAGTTCGTCCTCCAGCACAACGCACACGCCGGTGGTGGTGTGGAGGTAGGCGCGATCCCAGTCACCTTCCTTACGGGTCGCGGCAATGAAAGCGCGGCGATCGGGCCGATCCCAGTGGAAGCCATCGCGGCTGAAGGCGAGCTTGAGCTCGGTGGTTTTTGGAAACTTGCCGTCTTCGCAGATTTTGTTGTCTGGTCCGAGATGAATCTGAAACATGCCGAGCATTACGCTTTCATAAGCGACAGCGCTGAGGCTGTAGAGCTGCGCGGGCACACCGACTTGTGGATCGGGGTCGTCAAGACGGTCCGCATTTGCCCAGAAGACCGACTTCGACCAGTCAGCACCCGCCAAGAAGTCGCGTGACTCGTGATACCAACGATTCCGCCCATGCTTGCCGCCCTGTTTGATGCTGTAGCACCAGACATTGCGGAATGGATTGTGGAAAATGGAGCAGTAGTCGCCGGCCTTGCCCGTAGGTGCGGACACAGACCACACACGACCATCGGCCGAAGTCTGCAAAAAGTGACCGTCCCTGCTGCGATCGGTGAGAAGCTTTAGGCGCTCGTTTTGCGACGCGAGATCGAGCCACAGACTGTTGTCACCGCCCGCATCACGACCTCTGGCAAGCAGCAGATTGTCTTCGAGGATGCCGACCTTAGGACGCGTCCACGTTTTCAAATCCGTGCTGGTCGCAAGTGCCAGCGGCCCGCGCCAGCCGGCTGTGTAGAACATCTTGAAATGCTTTGCCGCGGGATCAAAAAACACACCGCCATGCCCGAGGTAGGTCACCGCTTCCTGGCCGTTTTCTTCTCCGCCAACCGCAATAGAGGAACCGGTCAGTTCGTGTTTGGTCTCCGCCTTGAAGACTGGATTACCCTCAAACTTTTTTGCTGTGTGAAACGTACGCTTCAACGTCGTGTTCTCGATAAGAAAGTCGTCCACGAAAAGCTGGCGGCCCACATCAATCGGGATCGTCTTCGGCTTTGCCTTCAAATACGGCACATCCATCGGCTCGGCGGAGTTTGGATCGCGAAAGCGGGGCGGCCACACGTCTGGCAGCTCGATGCCGTTGTAGAGTTTCTCGGGTTTTGGCCCTGTGGCCTTGTTGGCTAACTGAAGCAACCCAGCGTCTTTTGAGCCAATCTTGCCCGCGAGTACGTCTTCTTCGCGGAACTTCGCCAACAGGATCTCCGCGTCAGAGTGTCGGTTCCAGTCATAGAGGATGTGGATGAGCCCGTCAGGGGATTCGAATCCGTCAGGGTACGACACCGCCTTGCGCTCATCGAGCAGAAGTCCTCCCTTCCAGGTTTGTCCTTCGTCCTCAGAGAGCCATGCGGAAAGGTGGGTTCGCGAGGGCAGGCGCTCGGCGGGCGAACCGTTTTTCACGAGCAGGATGCGGCCAGATCTGAGGCGGCGCAGAAAAAAACGTGAGCTGACGTTTTGCACCGTCGCAGCTTGGCTTGGTGTGCTCCAAGTCACGCCGCCGTCCGCGGAGAAACTCTCGTGGGGCTGGCCGTTCGTACGGGC
>JBILKY010000404.1:0-3078 GCA_044376395.1 Chthoniobacteraceae bacterium
CGCGCGATAAATGCGGATCTGGCGTCTGCGGTTTGTCTTAAGACTTCGTTTTTGCTTGCGCTTCCTCGAATAACGCCCGCCAGTATTCGAGCCGCTCTTTAACCCTTCTTTCCGCTCCGTTCTCAGAGGGGGTGTAGTACCTGCGGCCCTCGCTGAGGTAAGCCTGAGGTACATAGGCTCCATCAAAGTCGTGGGAATACTGGTAGCCGGTGTAACCGAGTTGTTTTGCGCCCGCGAATTTTCCGTCGCGCAGGTGCATGGGCACCGGCAGCGTGACTCCGGATTCTACGTCTTTTTTTGCCGCAAGAATCCCAGCGTAGGCCCGGTTGCTTTTCGGTGCGGTGGCCAGATAGACCGCTGCGTGCGCAAGCGGAATTTGCGCCTCGGGAAGTCCGATGAATTCGACCGCCTGCTGTGCAGCGATCGCAAGTGGGAGGGCCTGTGGGTCGGCCATTCCGACATCTTCGCTTGCCAGGATTACGAGCCGTCGCGCAAGGAAGCGGATGTCTTCGCCGCCCACCAGCATCCGTGCGAGCCAGTAGAGTGCCGCGTCCGGGTCGCAACCGCGCACGCTTTTGATCAACGCTGAAATGGTGTCGTAATGCTGGCTCCCATCGCGGTCGTACACTACGGCTTTGCGTTGGATGCTCTCCTGCGCCTCCAGTAATGTGATGTGGATATCGCCGTTTGAAGATGGTGGCGTGGTGAGTGCGGCAAGTTCGAGTGCGTTGAGTGTTTTTCTTGCGTCTCCCTCGGATTGGATCGCGAGATGCTCGAGCGCTTTTGCGTCTGCCGTGATGTTTCGCGCTCCCAGTCCGCGTACGGGGTCCGCGATCGCGCGCTCCTGGAGTGCAATGAGGCTTTCCACGCCGATGGGTTCAAGTTGGAAGACTTGCGAACGCGAAACTAGTGCTGAGGTGAGGACAAAGTACGGGTTGTGGGTGGTGGCTCCGATGAGGCGCACCGCACCTTTCTCCACATCGGGAAGAAGCACATCCTGCTGCGCCTTGTTCAAGCGGTGGATTTCATCAATGAAGACGATGGTGCGCATGCCGTTCGCACGCTGGCGTTCGGCGGCGGAACTCAAAGCGCGCCGGATGTCTGCGACGGAGTTTTCAACGCCGCTCAGAGGCTCAAAGTGCGCACGGGTGGAGAGGGCGATGATCCTAGCGAGGGAGGTTTTACCCGTACCGGGTGGCCCGAAGAGCAGGATTGAGGTGATGCGATCAGCTTCGATGGCGCGGCGCAGGAGCTTGCCTGGGCCCAGAATATGTTCCTGTCCGGTGTATTCGCTGAGCGAGAGGGGGCGCATGCGCTCCGCGAGGGGAGCGTTCTCCACGATGGCGGTCGGGGGTTGCGCGCCTTTCGGATCTTGGGTGGATTCGGGGGAATTCAAAAATAGGTCCGCCATGCGTCGTGGAACGATGCATGAGAGTGGGGGATAAGACCAGAGTGTGGTGGTGCTGAGTGGTGGGGTGTTGAGGCGGGGCCTCGGCGTGGCGATTGCGGCGGATCTGAACAAAAGGAGCAAACAGGGAATCATGGATACAAAACTAGTGCTTGCGGCGGTGGACTTTTCGCCGGTGAGTGATGAGGTGTGCCGGGTGGCGGCGGATTTGGCGGCGAGTATTGGAGCGCGTGCGGTGGTTTTGCACGTGAGCGAACCGGAGGTGGATTACGTGGGGGTGGCGCCGCCGGAGCTGTTTCCGATGACCCAGGACACGGCCGTGCAGGTCATTGAGGGACGACTGCGGGCGGCGCGGGAGATCTTTCAAGGACGCTCAGTGTCGGCAGAAGTGCTGCACTTGTGGGGGCCTATCGTGGGGACGATCATTTCCGAAGTGGAGCGGAATCAAGCTGACATGGTGGTGCTCGGAAGCCACGGGCATGGAGCATTCTATAATTTGATCGTGGGCAGCGTTGCAGAGGGGGTCATCAGGCATTCGAAGGTGCCTGTGTTGGTGGTGCCTGTGCGCGCTGGTAAGAAAGTGGTATCAAAGCCGCACTCGGAGGCGGAGGTTCAAGGAGCACCCCAAGAGGGGGCGCATGTGGCAGTACAGGGGTTGTTGGTGTGAGGTGAAATCACGGGTAGGGGTGCAAATTACTGCAGGCTGCGGGTTTCCTTTGCGGCGGTTTCCGTTTACAACGGAAGCATGACTCTTGGATTCATAGGCTGCGGTAAAATGTCTTCCGCTTTAGTGCGGGGAATCGTGAAGGCGTGTGTTTGTGCGCCATCCCAAATCTTTGTAAGCGATGTGGTGGAAAATTCAGCGAAAGCGCTCGAGGCGGAATTGCAGGTGCGTCGGGTTGAGGCGAACGCAGGCGTGGTGGCTGCGGCTGATGCGGTGGTATTGTGTGTAAAGCCCCAGGATGCGCTTGAAGCGCTCAGGGATTTGCAGGCCGAGCTTGGCGGCAAGCTTGTGGTGTCCATCGCAGCCGGTCTCACGCTCGCGCAGCTTGAAGCAGCCGCGGGGCCTTCTGCGAGAGTCGTTCGTGTGATGCCGAACACTCCGGCTTTGGTGAACTGCGGAGCGTCGGCTTATGCGACCGGGTCCCGTGCCACGGATGCAGATGCGCGGTTGGTGGAGCAGTTGTTCGCCGCGGTGGGGTTTGTGGGGCGCGTGAAGGAGTCCTTGTTGGATGCCGTGACGGGGCTGAGCGGCAGCGGGCCAGCGTACGGATACATGCTTGTGGAGGCGATGGCTGACGGTGGCGTTTTAATGGGGTTGCCGCGTGATTTATCTCTCAAGCTCGCGGCTCAGACGCTCAAGGGTGCTGCGCAAATGATTTTGGAAACAGGCCAGCACCCGGGGACTTTGCGGGATGCGGTGACGAGTCCGGGCGGGACGACCATCGCCGGAATTGAGGCGTTGGAGGAAGCTGGAGTGCGCTCGGCAATGATTGCCGCTGTTCGTGCAGCCACTGAGCGCGCACAGGCGCTTGGGAAGGCGTCGGCGTAAACGGCGGGTGTGCTCGCCTGACCGTCGAGGGGAGATCAACTTATGGGCGTTTGTCCTTTGATTCGCTGGCCTTCTTTTCGACGTGGTCGGGCGGCGTGGTTGAGCGTGGCAGCCGTGT
>JBILKY010000126.1:0-9779 GCA_044376395.1 Chthoniobacteraceae bacterium
AGTCCCGTCGATTTTCGACTGCATCCGTGGTGCACATCCGGAAGTTGTATGCCTGAACCTTATGGTCGCCAGACCCGTCCGGACCCGGCACCTCGCCTTCAATCCCAGGCAGAAGTCCGCTGGAGGAGTCACCCCTTTTCACGTACGGATCTACCTTCACCTCAAACTGATGGTGTATATTCCGCCCGACCTGCACTCCGTTGAGTGTCTCGCCGTAAACGGAATTCGCCTCGCGGCCCACGTGGTAACGAACTCCCGCTTTCGCCATGAGGTCCCCTTCATACGTCGCGTCTATGAAAACCTTTCCCGTAAAAGTCCGGCCGCTTTCCATCACGATTTTCCGAATCCGCGAGCTGTCTTTGAGCACGCCTTTCTTAAAATCCAAACGCTCACCAAAAACCAAAGTTATCTTGTCTCCGGCGGCTTTGAGCATCTCACCATAGACCGCACTGGCGACATGCGGCTCAAACGTCCACATCGTTCCCTCGTCCGCACTGCTGCCATTCGGGCGCCGCTCAAAATACGAGGCACGGGTCTGCTGCTTCCACTTCGACTCGTCGGAATAATACTGAAAAATACGTGTGTAAAATTCGCGGGACAATCCACCGATCGCACGCTTGTTGCCGATGTCCGTCGCCCCGAGTCCGCCCGTTGTCAGCCCGCCAACAAAATTGGTGGACTCGATCAGAACTACCGTGCGCCCCTCTCGCGCCACCTGAATCGCCGCAGCTACACCACCCGAGGTCGCACCGTAGATCACAATATCCTCGGCGGGCAATGCTCGCGCAAATCCGAGAACGCCTGACAGCATACAGGCCAGAAACAACAAAGTCTTTTTGAAGCGCGTCATTTTTAAATCTAAACAAGTGCTTTATCCAACAATGCACTTTGAAAACTCATCTCCACTGCAAATCTTTGCGAGACCGTTCGCTCTGAACTACCGACTGTACGGACAAGGGGTTTCACTTGCAGCAGCCATCGTACAGCTTTTGAAGCACTCACGGACTCTTTACAATCCCATTTCACCTTTTGCAGCCGAGAGGGCAGGCCAAAATCTCGAAGACGCGGATCGAGGACGTACCACACCACCAAGCCACTAAAGCGCCCGATGCGGGATAGGATTGATTGAGTCGAGATTCATGTTTTCATCGACCTGCGGGTTTTAAGCGTTCACCAAACAGTGAGCCTGCCTTGACCTGCATCTCTGCTTCCAAGGACCCCCCAACAAAATATGACCCACTATCGAATCACCCTGTTTTTGGTTGCTCTTTCCACTTTTGCATCGGCGAGCAATCAGACTTCGAAGCCGAACATCCTCGTCATTCTTGCGGACGACCTTGGATATGGTGACGTGCGCTCTTACAACTCAGCGCGAGGAAAAATACCGACTCCCAACATCGACAAGCTCGCGACGCAGGGAATGCGGTTCACCGACGGACACTCCTCTTCGGGAGTCTGCTCGCCTTCGCGCTACACTCTTCTCACCGGACGCTATCACTGGCGTTCCAAATTGCAGCACGGCATCGTCGGCGTTTTTGGTGATCCATTGATCGCCCCTGAACGCATGACAATCGGCACACTCGCCAAGCAACAAGGCTACCGTACGGCTTGCATCGGGAAATGGCACTTAGGCTGGGATTGGCCTATCACAAAGGAGCAGCGCCCGCTGCTCTCTCCGGCGCAGCAACCCGACGACGAGGCCAAAAAAGCGGGCGGAGGAAATCCATCCACCACACATCTCCCGACCGAAAAACAAATTTCAGCGTGGAGTGATATTTTTTCGAACCCAATCGCCGGCGGTCCGATCACGCGCGGGTTTGATATGTACTTCGGGACAGACATTCCAAACTGGCCACCATTCTGTTTCATCGAAAACGACCGCACACTTGGCGTTCCAACCGAATTCTTGCCGCGTGAGTACATGGCTAAAAATCAAGCGAGCCAGCAGGGGCCCGCGCTCAAAGAGTGGAAACTCGAAGGTATCCTACCAGCACTTGCAGACCGCACGATCCGCTTCATTCAGGAGTCTGCACAGAAGAAGGAGCCGTTCCTCGTTTACATGCCCCTGACTTCCCCCCACACGCCCCTGTCGGTGAATTCCGAGTGGAAAGGCAAAAGCCAGCTCAACCTTTTTGCGGATTTTGTTATGGAAACCGACTCAACTGTCGGGAGGGTGCTGGAAGCACTGGAGAAATCCGGCGAGGCTCAGAACACCCTCGTTGTCTTCACAGCAGACAACGGCTGCGCGCCCTATATCGGCGTTAAGGAACTCGAACAAATGGGACATTATCCAAGCGGCCCGTTGCGCGGCTACAAGGCGGATGCATGGGAAGGCGGACACCGCGTGCCATTCATAGTTCGCTGGCCGGGCGTTGTGAGGCCCGGCAGCGTATGCAGCCAGCTGGTCTATCAGTCCGACTTGCTCCGCACATTTGCAGACGCATTCAATGTAAAACTCCCAGAGACAGCGGGCGAGGACAGTTTTAGTTTGATGCCCCTACTCAAAGGTGAAGACAAACCCGTGAGGGAAACCGCCGTCAGCACTTCAATGGGCGGCACTCCAGCGGTGCGCAGTGGCTCCTGGAAATACATTCCAGCTCCAGGCTCAGGCGGTTGGGGCAGCGGGGGCGACCAGTCTCAGCCACTGCAGCTTTACAACCTCGCCGAAGACCTTGGCGAAACCAACAACTTGGCGGCTTCCATGCCCGAGAAGATCACTGAAATGCATTCCATCTTGGAAAAACTGATCCTTGATGGACGAAGCACTCCCGGCGCGAAGCAGCAAAATGACGTGGATGTTGTGCGCTACCCTCGCGCGGAACCGCGCAAACAAAGAAACGTCCAGAAAAAGTGAGCTCCATTACGCTCTCGCACGCTAGAGTGAGAGCACCGACGTCTCATTATTGCGCCTGCCCCTTCGCTGACTTGCCGCCGGGGAGCACCCCGCCACTCGGGCTTAGCCGCTTCCACCAGTCAGGCCCGTCCGCCTCAATCAGCGCGCTATGCTCCAGCAGGCGTTTCTTGAGTTCCCCGAACTCCGCCCGCTTGCTCTCCCGAAGATCAGTCGTTTCCTGCGGGTCCGTCTTCAGATCGTACATCTCAAAAGTATCGCGCGCCGGATCGGCAAGGATCTTCATGTCACCAACGCGCATCGCAATCTTAGCATTCGGCGCCATATCGAGGCGCCAGAAAAGCGGTTGAGGCCGCTCGACTGCCTTCGATGCACCCTGAAGCAAAGGCAGGACATCCACTCCATCCAGCGTCCTGTTCCCGAGCGAAGCCGCATCCGCTCCGGTCACCGCGAGCACGGTGGGAAGCACATCACTACCGATCACGGGCACATCCAGCGTCGAGTTCGCCGGGATTTTTCCTGGCCACCGCACAATCGCTGGCACGCGGATGCCACCCTCATGCAAATCACGCTTCCGCCCGCGCAGTCCGCCAGTCGAACCGCGTCCTGGCGCCTTAATGCCGTCACCCTCAGGGCCGTTATCAGAGGTGAAAAACACAAACGTGCTTTCTTCGAGCTTCAATTCACCGAGGGCTTTTACAAGCTGGCCGAAGGCGTCGTCCATCTGCGTCACATTCGCGTGGTGTTCGCGCTGCACGTCATCCGCGAGTTGCGGGTAGAGCGCCTTGAACTTGGGATCCGACTTGATAGGATAATGAGGCTCATGGGTCCACACGGTCAAAAAGAACGGTCTGGCCGGGTCACGCTTTTCACGGAGCCAGCGCACCGCCTCGCCCACCACCAGAGGCGCTGAATAACCCTGCATTTCGCCGACGGGCGTACCGTTTCGCACAAAGTTCGACGGGTTTTCGTGAGTTGGAGCCGCGTTGTTCTGCGTAGCCATCCACCAATCGTAACCATGGTCGTTCGGCTGCGGCTGCGCAGGATCGTTAAACAAACCGTTGAGATGCCATTTCCCGACATGGGCCGTTGCAAATCCTGCCTTTTGAAGAATGAGCGGGAGCGTCACTTCGCTCCGGCGCAAATGCACCTCCGACTTCTCTGCGAGCCATGTGTACACTCCGTTGCGGTATGGGGTCCTTCCCGTGAGAAGAGCGGAACGCGAAGGACTGCAAACGGCACTCCCCGCGTAACACTGGGTGAGGCGGACACCCTGCTTGGCGAATGCGTCAAGGTTCGGCGACTGGATCACGGAGTGGCCGAAACAACCAAGGTCACCGTATCCCAGATCGTCCGCTAAAAAGAGAATGACGTTAGGGGGAGCAGCAAGGAGCTGGTCCTGCAAAAAAAGCGTAAGAACAACGGCTAGAACTAAACGGATATTGCGCATAAGTGATACTCATTCGGGTGTCTCGAAGCACATGGTTGTAACCTCACCGTCAGCTGACCCTCGTTATTGCTCGACGCTGAACCCGAGCCGCATGTGAGGAGGGAAAAGATCAAGCCAGCACCTCATTGATTACGCTGCCATGAATGTCAGTGAGCCGGTAGTCGCGTCCCTGAAACTTGTAGGTCAGACGCGTGTGCTCAAGGCCGAGCAAATGAAGCGCAGTTGCATTGAGGTCATGAATGTGCACCGGGTCCCGTACGATATTGTAACTGAAATCGTCTGTCTCACCATGCACATGTCCCTTCTGCACGCCTGCACCAGCCATCCAAACACTGAAGCAGCGGGGATGATGATCCCGCCCATGGTTGCTGCGCGTCAAAACGCCCTGCGAGTACACGGTGCGCCCGAATTCGCCGCCCCAGATGACCAGCGTGTCTTCGAGCAACCCCCGCTCCTTGAGTTCGCCAAGCAACGCAGCCGTGGGTTGGTCGGTATCGTAACACTGGCTCCTGATTCCGGACGGCAGGTTGTTGTGCTGATCCCATCCGCGATGATAGAGCTGGATGAAACGCACTCCCCGCTCCGCAAGGCGCCGCGCAAGAATGCAGTTGGCCGCAAAAGTTCCCGGCTTCTTTGACTCGGGACCGTAACGCTCGTAGATCTGCTCGGGCTCCTTCGAAAGATCCGCCAGTTCAGGCACCGCCGCCTGCATCCGGAACGCCATCTCGTACTGGTCGATGCGGGCCTGCGTTTCAGGGTCATGAAAGTCCTCGAGCTTCATCCGATTCAGCGCAGCGACGTCATCAAGCATTGCCCGACGGCGCTCATTGGTGAGGCCCGGCGGATTTGAAAGAAACAAAACCGGATCTTTTCCGGAGCTCATCCGCACCCCCTGATATTTGGATGGAAGAAAACCGCTACCCCACATTCGCTCGTGAAGGGGTTGGGCATTTGTCGGGCCGCTCGGCCGCGAAATCAGCGCCACAAAAGCGGGCAGATCCGCGTTCTCGGAACCAAGCCCGTGCGACACCCAGGCACCAAAAGACGGGCGCCCACCAATTTGATGACCGGTCTGAAGCAGTGTCATCGCGGGATCGTGGTTGATCGCCTCCGTGTGCATCGAGCGGATCAAACACATTTCATCGGCAAAATGAGACGTGCGCGGGAGCAGTTCACTCAGCCACATGCCGCTCTGTCCGTGCTGCTGGAATTTGAAGTGCGAGGGTGCAACGGGGAACCGCTTCTGGCCCGCGGTCATTCCAGTCAGACGCTGGCCGTTGCGGATCGAATCCGGCAGATCCTTGTCGAACTGATCTTGCAACCCAGGCTTGTAATCAAACAAGTCCAGCTGTGAAGGCGCTCCCGCCTGCGTGAGATAAATGATCCGACGCGCTTTCGGCGCCAGATGCGCTGACTGGGCGGCGAATAAGTTTGGATCCGCCAGAGAGGCGAGGGCGAGCGTCTTGAGCCAGTTGCGACGCGAAATGGGTGCCAGCGAAGGTTGGTCTTTCATGGGTCACTCCTTTGTGATCGCTTCATCCAGATTCATAAGCGTGCTCGCGACCGTCGCAAAAGCCGCATGCTCGGGAGCCGGAACTGCCGCGCTGTTTTTTGTCTCACCGATTTCGAGGAACTGTATCGCCGCGGTAGGATCGGCGTTAAAATCACGCAATGCTCTTTGGAATGCAGCCACCAAAATTTTCCGTTCACGACCATCCGGTTCCCGCGCGAGAAGCAGGCGGAACCCGTGGGAAATGCGGGACTCCGTAGTGTCTCCGCCCTCGCTGATCATCCGTTGCGCGAGAAACCGTGAGGCCTCCACGTAAGTTGGATCATTCATCAGGTTGAGCGCTTGCAGCGGAGTGTTGGAGCGCGAACGCCGCGTGGCACACACCTCTCGGAAAGGCGCGTCAAAAACAAGCATCGCCGGATGAGGCACACTGCGCTTCCAGTACGTGTAAAGAGTGCGGCGATACAAATCCTCCCCGTGTCCCTGCGTGTAGGTCGCTTTAGGGTTGTCCTTCTGGGCCACCACCTGCTCATACAAGCCCGGCGGATGATAAGGCTTCACCGCAGGCCCGCCCACTTTGCGTACTAAAAGACCGCTCGCGGCCAAGATCTGGTCACGAATCACCTCGGCCGCCAATCGATGCCGCGGCCCGCGTGAAATCCACTTGTTCGCGGGGTCAATCTCCCGGGAAGCTGCCTCCGAGCCCTGCTTAGAGGACTGGCAATAGCTTTCGCTAGTCACGATGAGCTTGATGAGCTGCTTCATGTTCCAGCCCGATTCGCGAAAGGTAACTGCAAGCCAGTCGAGAAGCTCCGGATGACTGGGCAAATCGCCCTGAGCGCCAAAGTCCTCGCTGCTCCGCACAATTCCAGCGCCAAAAAACTGCTGCCAGATTCTATTTACAACGACCCGCGCCGTGAGCGGATTCTCCTCGCTCACCAGCCACTTGGCGAGACCCAGTCGGTTCCTAGGAAGATCAGCGGCGAGCTTCGGCAGAACCCCGGGGGTGTCGGCCATGACGCGTTCCCCAGGCTTGTCGTAGGCACCGCGCATCAGAATGAACGTTGGGCGCGGCTCCGCCTGCTCCTCCATGACTAAGGTTGTCGGAATCTCAGCCTCTGCATCCGCGATAGCCTTCCGTAAAGAAGCCTCCTCGTCGCTCAGTTGACGATACTCGGGCAGCTGTGACAGACGATAGTCCTGCAGTTGCTTTCGCTGCGCCGCAGTCCGCTTCGCCTCATCGATTTTTGCGATCGCAATGATCGCATCTGGCGCAACTTGTTCGATCACTGAAGTGGCTGCACTGATGGTCCACGCCGTCGCGCCACCCGCGTTTTCGACGCTAATCGTGATCTCCACCTCCTCTCCCTCCAAAACTGAGGCTAATTCAAAAAGGGCAGCGACTGACTTTCTCGGGGCCACAGCAAGCGGAACACGCGTGCTGCGATTATTGTCAAGCACAGGCTGGTGCGCGGCATCGAGCGCGCGGAGCACCACTTTGCCAGCCTTCAACTCGCTCCACTGAAAACTCGCCGCTGGATCCTCCGTCGCGCACTCCACGCGAAGAGCTGTAATTTTTCCCGGGGGAATCTTTGCGGTGATTCGGATATCGTTCGACCGTGTTTCCTGTGGCCCCACAAGTACTGCATTTTTTTCAATCCGCGGAGGCTGATCGCCTCCTGCCGCACGGACAGGGGAAAGAGGCAACCATTCCACCTGAGCCGTTGCGAGTCCCTGCGCCCAGACCTCCAGATCCGCAACATTGAACCCTTGCCGTCGCTCCTGCAATTTTGAAAGCTTGGAATTCAAGTCCTTGATCCTTTCCTCGATCTCGGGCCGCGGCAGACGCACAAACGGGGGTGCGTTTGTGCGAACTGGATTCGAGTAAATCCCGACACCCCGCTCAGGCACATTGTGAAAATACGCTTTGAGCGCGTAAAAATCACGCTGCGTGAACGGATCATACTTATGGTCGTGACAACGACAGCACGCGAAAGTCTGCCCAAGCCAAACAGCGGCGGTTGTCTCCACTCGGTCAGCCGTGTATTCAGCAAGGAATTCATCGCCGATGATACCTCCCTCCTCGTTCAACATGTGGTTCCGATGAAAACCGGTGGCGATGCGCTGATCTAATGTTGGATTTGCGAGAAGATCCCCTGCGAGTTGCTCAATGGTGAACTGGTCAAACGGCATGTTTGCATTGAACGCCCGCACCACCCAGTCACGCCAGGGCCAGAGTTCCCGGTCACGGTCCACTTGATAACCATTGGTGTCTGCATAACGGGCGGCATCCAACCAACCAACCGCCATGTGCTCACCAAATGCTGGTTGCGAGAGATAGTAATCTACCATGGCCCCATGCGACTCGGGAGATGCAAAACGCCTCTGTTCCTCAACCGTGGGTGGCAACCCAGTCAAATCCAACGCCACCCTCCGCACGAGCGCCGCTGCGTCCGCGCGGGCGGAAGACTTCAATCCATGCTTGCGGAGTTCGGCCGTGATGTAGTCGTCAATGCTATTGCCCGCCGCACTTTTTACCGGTGGCACAAAAGACCAGTGAGGCTCAACCTTCGCGCCCTCCTGAACCCAGCGTTTTAGCAGTTCCTTTTGTGCAATCGAAAGTTTCTTGTGAGACTTGGGCGGGGGCATCACCTCGTCCTGATCCGTGGCGAAGATGCGGCTCACAAACTCCGCGCGATCAAACGTGCCTTCCAGATCAAGCCTCAAATCCGCCTTCCTGTTGACTGAATCTGGACCGTGGCAGGCGAAACAGTTGTCCGAAAGCAACGGGCGCACCTCCCGGTTGTAGCTCAATGGCTCAGCTTGGAGCTTTGCGAATTGAGCAGAGATTGAGAGGAAAACAGTGAACGCTAATGCGGGGAACTTCATCGGGGGGGTACGCAGGAACGGCAAAGGCTGGGCCTAGTACAACCGCAACCACCGCGGCCGTGCAAGATACTTGTGTGGGCTTGATCTCCGGCTTCATTACGCAGCCCTTCCTCAAAACAGAAGGGGCAATCCGCCGTTGAACGGCAATCAGCGCGGACCCGTCCTAGGGCAACTCAAGCAACTGAAGCGCGTCAACAATCACAAATCCGTCTGTCCCTGAATTTTTAATCGTGATCACACAGTCCCCATCGAGTTCAACTTTTCCAATAGAGCGAAACACCTCCCCAGCGTTCATTCGCACTCGTTGATTTACCTTAAACACGGTGGTACGCTCTCCGCTCTCAATTGTAACCGGTACGTTTGTCGCACGCGTTTCGTGCGCCGAGTACGCCATCCGGAGTTCATACCTCCCCCGCGACGGCGCGCTGAAGCGGAACACCACGATGGACTCACCATCGGCGCGCCGGTCGTCATGTTGATATCCACCACCCACATGTGGTTTGAAGCCGGACGAGTGGCTCCAAGTTCCTTTAAAGTCCGCCTGCGAGTCATCGAGCACAAAACCTGGAAGACTTTTCGGATCCACGTTTATCCCCGACTTCTGCGCAGTTGGCGGATCCGGGAGCACAGGCAAATCAAGCACCTGCTTCTGGGCAACCAGACAAGCACGCAACTCTGGATACTGGAGCTCCTGTACGGCGATTCCCTGCTTTGCACTCATTGCGGCGGCAATCCCAGCGCTCTGGCCCAGACTCATCCAAGTAGGTTCCACTCGGATCGAGGACATCCCGACATGCGTGCACGAAAGCGCTACAGGCACCAAAAGATTTCGACACTCGACAGCCTTCGGAGTAATCGCCCGGTAAGGGACTTGGTATGGATACCCGTGTCCGCGGCCCGGCATACGCACCGGCATGATGGTGCCCTCATTAATAACCATCAAACTCGTGCCCACCCTTTGGCAGTCGTGTGAATCAATCGGGAATGACGACACCACGATCGCATCGTGCTTGTGCGGCTCTTCCTTGATGTCCCTTTGAGACAAAACGTATTCACCAACCATGCGACGCCCCTCGCGC
>JBILKY010000405.1:0-3073 GCA_044376395.1 Chthoniobacteraceae bacterium
CGTGAATTGTACGTGATTCTTGCTTACACCGCTTTTCAGGCTGCTGTTGTCTTTGGACATTTGCGGTGGCGATCACGGACCGCTTTTTATGCTGCCGTCAGCTTGTGTATTTTCCCGCTTTTAATCGCCAAACTGATTCCCACCCTCGTGCCCAATACGGCATTCGGATTTCTGGGAATTTCATACGTTACCTTCAGGGCGCTGGACGTGATCTTTAGCGTGCACGATGGCCTCATTAAAGAGCTCTCACTGTCCAGTTACGTCGGATACCTGCTTTTTGTGCCGGCTCTGTCGTCTGGCCCGATTGATCGGTATCGTCGCTTCCTGAAAGACTGGGGCAAGCAGAGAACTCGCACAGAGTTTTTGGATGATCTTGATTTCGGGCTGCAGCGTATCGCCCGGGGTTTTCTCTACAAATTCATCATAGCGGTCCTGATTAAAACTTATCTTTTGGACCCGGTAAGCTCCGGGCGCTCAGGATTGGTTCTGTCGGGCTACATGTATGCGTACACGTTTTTTCTCTTTTTTGATTTTGCCGGGTACAGTGCCTTTGCAATCGGTCTTGGGCGCATTTTTGGAATCCATCTTCCCGAAAATTTTGACCGTCCATTTCTGGCGCGGAACATCCGGGACTTTTGGAATCGCTGGCACATCTCCCTCTCATTTTGGTTCCGCGACCACGTCTACATGAGATTTCTTTTGGCCGCGTCAAAAGGGAAATGGTTTGCAGGAAAACACACGGCGTCCTACCTCGGGCTATTTCTGACTTTCGGGATAATGGGCCTGTGGCACGGCATGTCTCTTCACTATGTAATCTACGGGCTGTATCACGCATCGCTGCTAAGTTTTTACGACTGGTTCGCCCGCTGGAATAAGGAGCACAAGGTTTGGGGCGCCACCCAGTGGCACTCAGTCGCAGATGTTTTTGTGACATTCCATGTTGTTGCGATGGGACTTCTGCTTTTTTCGGGGCGGCTTACGCCCCCCCCGCCCCCTGCCCAACAACAACTTTTGGAAAAAGCCGATTCTCGGGAGATATTCGGCCTGATGTGGGACGCCGCGCATCCCGACGATGCCCCTTTGGTTGATCTGGTTATTGACGAGCAGTATGTTCTGCGAATACCGGCTTCGGTTTACCGAAAAGACCTCGAGGAGCGCGGTTATGGTAACGGCAAGCATGGCTTCTGGTTTGAGTCCCCTTGGTGGGTGCGCGATGGCAACCCCCATACGGTCGAGGTTCGGGATGCTGCAACAGGCAAGCCGATTCAAGGCACCCCCATGATTCTGGTGTGTGAGCGTGATGACGAGGAGATCCACAGGGAGGAACGCAAGCGGGACGAGGCAAGGGAGGCCGCAATGCGCGAGCTTGAGAAAAAGGAGAAAGAATCTCGGGATATCCAGCAAAAGGAGAATGGAGGGCAGGCTCCAGTGCCGCCCCGATAGGTGGCTGTTTGAGCAGTGAGCCATTGTTTCTGCATGCCCAGCCTCACCTGACATTGGACGTATGTCTCGGAAACCGCTAAGCTGGTCGGTCCACTCGAGATGAAAACCAATGCTCCTCTGATTTACTTAGACAACAACGCAACGACCCAGGTCGACCCGGCTGTTGTTGAGGAGATGTTGCCCTATCTGACAACTTTTTACGGCAATCCCTCCAGCGCATACGCTTTTGGCAAGCGGGTGGGTTCCGCCCTCGATCTTGCGCGAGAGCGAGTGGCGCGATTGTTAGATTGCGAGCCGGGCGAGATCTTGTTCACCAGCTGCGGCACCGAATCAACAAACACCGCAATCCATTCAGCCCTAGCGGTTGACCGTGATAGGCAGCACATCGTCACAACCAGAGTGGAGCATTCTGCCACCCTCAAAACCTGTGAGCTCTTGGCGAAGCGCGGGTATGAAATCACCTGGCTTGGAGTAGACTCAAACGGTCAGATTAATCTCAGGGAACTGGAAGCCGCAATCCGTCCCGACACCGCCTTGGTGTCAGTAATGTGGGCCAATAATGAGACAGGCACTGTATTCCCGATGGATCGAATCCAGGATATCACCAGTGAAAAAGGGGTTTTGTTTCACTCGGATGCGGTTCAGGTCATCGGCAAGTTGCCGGTGCGTTTGCGGGACAGTGGAATCCATCTGCTGTCGCTTTCTGGACACAAATTACACTGTCCTAAAGGCGTTGGGGTTCTTTATGTCAACCGGCGGAGTCGCTTTTCGGCGTTGATGACGGGTGGCGGGCAGGAAAATGGGCGGCGCGCAGGGACGGAAAACGTTGCTTCCATCGTGGGACTTGGAAAGGCATGTGAACTGGCGGGACAAAATATCGATGTTGAGGCGCTGCAGGTCCGTTCGATGAGGGATAACTTCGAGCAGGCCGTCCTTGCAAGAATATCAGGCTCGAGGGTGAATGGTGATATCCAAAGCCGACTACCGAACACCTCAAACCTTGCGTTTGAGGGAATGGACTCTGAGGCTCTGCTCATGGTGCTTGATGACGCTGGGATCTGCTGTTCGGCTGGCTCAGCCTGCACGACCGGCTCCCTGTATCCCTCCCATGTATTAAAAGCGATGGGGCTCAGCGATGCGCACGCAAGATCCAGTCTTCGTTTTTCATTTGGGAGATTCAATACAAACTCGGACGTAGATCGCACAATCTCCGCGCTCGAGCGTGCCGTGGAAAGACTCCGTCCGCTTGCTGTTTCATAGGAGTTCTCATGCGTTGGATTCTCCCGGCAACCCATGATCCTTCTGCCATAGTTTCACTTGCAGAGGCATTACAAATTCCAAATGCGATCGCTGAGCTTTTGTGGCGCCGTGGCTACCGCACCCCGGAGAGCGCCAAGCCGCATTTAGATCCCAGGCTCGCGTCGCTAGCAGACCCGTTTTTGTTGCCGGACATGCGCGCGGCAGTGGACCGAATTTTTACCGCCATTGATGGCGGAGAACGCATCGTTTTGTTCGGGGATTACGATGTTGATGGAGTGACGTCTCTCGCGCTGTTAAGCCGAGTGTTGCGTGCTTTTGGCGCGAATGTTGAGTGCTTTTTGCCAGTTCGCGAAGGCGAAGGTTACGGATT
>JBILKY010000127.1:0-9735 GCA_044376395.1 Chthoniobacteraceae bacterium
CAGAGACCACTGGGGCGCTTCACAAACCGTGATGCTCGCCGGCGGAGGCGTGCGCGGCGGAACTGTAATTGGCTCGACTGACAGCAAAGGAGCCTACCCCGCGAGCGACCCGCAAAAGCCTGAGAATCTCGCCGCCACGATCTATCAAGCACTCGGGCTCCCGCACACTCTGGAATGGCACGACCCGCTTCAGCGACCGCACTCCCTGTACCAGGGTCACCCCATTCCAGGACTAACCTGAGACACGGGCGCTGCGACCCGGACGATGGGGGTCAAAGCAGCTCAAAAATCGCCTCAACCTCAACTGCTGCGCCAGTCGGGAGCTGAACAAATCCAAGCGCGCTCCGCGCGTGATAGCCGTTTCCTTCCTTCCCGAAAATCTTGTGCAAAAGGTCGGAGCACCCATTGATCACCAAATGCTGATCCGTGTAATCGAGCGTGGAATTCACGCATCCTAAGACTTTGATGACACGCAACCCGTCCAGAGTTCCATGCGTGTTCCAGACCGAGTTTAGAATTTTCTCCGCGCAGTTCTTTGCAGCCTGATACCCGCTTTCAGTTGAGACATCAGCCCCTAGCTTGCCCTTGAGATCACTCACATGGCCAGAGGTGATCAACTGATTGCCCGAGCGGATGCACAGGTTGAGGTAGCCGGGCGTTTGCTTGCTAAAGATAACTCCGGCGGCTTCTGCGATTTGTTGCGGTTTCATAATAGGGCAGTGTCGGGTGAAACCCAACGATACAAAATCAGGTCGAAGTGGCAATGCCTCAGAGAGAGGCCGGCCAATCTCCTTGCGGCGCCATGAGATCACCCGCTCAAATCACTCACCATGGCGCCCGCAATCGGGTTGGGAGCATGCGGCATCAACCCAAGGGATACGCACCTCCTGACTTTTTAAAAACGATCAAACTCGGGGGTACAAGACGCGGTCGAAGGAAGACTTGCGTTCACCACCGCGACGCCTGTCTAATTTACCACTCAGGCTGCCATATGTTTTCTCAGGTTATGACGGCGACTGCAGAGAATTCCGCAGCGCAAGAACCAATTTCATCCCGCCACTGCATCGTGAACAAAACGTCACAGCGCTATCCTGCAGTTCTCAACGCGGCAAAAGCCGTGGTGCTGCCTTTATTTGCACTCTATCACTCTTTAAATGCGGCAGAACAAACCGCGGATTCCCGCGAGCCTCTGCGCACAATTCAGAGAACCTGTCACCAGTGCCATGGAAACGGAAAATCAAAGGGGGGCATAGATCTTCATCGTCTCGAGTCAGATCTTTCCTTCAGCACAGAATTCGAGCTCTGGAAGCAAATCAAAACGACCCTGCAGAACGGTGAAATGCCGCCCGATGACGCAAAAACACCGCTGCCGCCAGGCGAGCGTTCCGCACTTCAGAGTTGGATTGAATCCAATCTCGCGAAGGCGGCACTTGCCAACGCAGGAGATCCCGGCAATGTCACGCTGCGGCGCCTCAACAACGCCGAGTATGATTACTCAGTGCGCGACCTGACCGGTATCGACTTTGAATTCCGCAAGGAATTCACAGCCGACGGAGGCGGTGGGGAGGGATTCAACAATCTGGGCGATGTACTTTTCATCAATCCCCAGCATCTGAACGCTTATTTTGCTGCGGCGCGCAAAATCGCCGAGCACGCAAGCATC
Organism: Chthoniobacteraceae bacterium; assembly: GCA_044376395.1. Lineage (GTDB taxonomy): Bacteria > Verrucomicrobiota > Verrucomicrobiia > Chthoniobacterales > Chthoniobacteraceae > Chth-196. Next base: position 1,664 of record JBILKY010000127.1, read on the forward strand.
ACCCCAGGAACAGGCGTTGAATTTCACCCGATACGTATCGGCGCACGCGGGCCTTCGCAATTGAGGGCGGGCACGGAATCAGTGCTGTATCGGTGGTACCAAGAGCGCTCGCTGCCCTATCTTCCCAAGGATGGCGAGAGCCTCCGCGAGGACGAATACATGCTGGCTGCGTGGCAGTGGAAGCACAGGCAGCAAACAGGGGTTGAATCCTTGCGCGCTCTTGCCGAAGAGAAAAACCTCGTTCTTCCATTCCTAGAGAATTGGATCGCAGCACTGGAAAACACAGAGCCGAAATCGCGCTTTCTAGATCTGACCCGGCTGGCGTGGCGAGCTCTCGAACCACCGGCCATCGATACCCCGAAGTCAGTTCCTCAAAGCGTGAGAACAACGATCGCGCAAATCCAAGAGGAACGCCGTTCCTGGCTGCGCCCAAGCGGTTGGTCGGTACAACGCGCGCAGCAGGACGCTGATGGATTGCAGCCCTACCCCTGCGAGACCGACATCAACGGGGCGAAAACCGTGAAACTTGTTGTTGGGGATACCGGCGATGGCGCCCGAGGCGACTGGGTTTTCATCGAGTCATTAGAGCTTCAATCAGATGACAAGAAGCACCCCTACTTTGAGTGGCTTCGTAAACGGCTTGAGGCAGACCGTTCTACCCTGCTGCTTGACGATGCAACACTCCAGTCCAAGGGCGTCCGCAGAGAGCCACTGACCCAACGGGCCACTGAAGCAGAACAGCTTCTCGCCAGGCTGGGAGTTCACCCAATCGGACTGAAAATTGATCCAAAAGCGTTTATCCTGCACGCGCCTTGCATCCTTGAACTGCCCGTACCCGAAAACGCGCAGAAATTGAGGCTCAAGGGTCGCTTGGACCTTCAAAACCCTGAGGCTGAATTTGCAACCGCCCAGTGGACATTGACGACAGCCAGCCCGCCCGATCCGGAAAAAATCATTCCCGGAGTCATCACGGTCTGGAAACGCCAGACCGAAGCGCAGCGTTACACCATGTCGGACTTCGAAGGAATGCGCCGTGTTTTTCCCGCAAACCTGGAGCACAGATTGGAGCAGGTCGCGCGCAATTTTCACTCTGGCGGCAAAGGCCCCGGAGTCTACTACCTCTCGGACGCGCAACTGCGTTCACTGATCACCCAGTCAGAAGCCGCTCGGCTTGATGCACTACTCGAGGACTGGCGATTCGTGCGGTCCCCCATCAACAATGTCATGCAGCAACAATGGGATGCGGCCGTTCTCAAAAGTCTCCTCCGATTCGCAGCACGTGCTTGGCGAAGGCCAATTACAGAGGCAGAGCAGGCCGAACTTTCCACGGTTTACAAGTCGGGCTTGGATGCAGCTCTTGACCGTGAATCTGCGGGACGCGAGGTTCTTGTCCGAATCCTCGTAGCACCAGAGTTTTTGTTCAAGCTTGAGCAAAATCAGGGGCCGGCTGTTCATCCTGTTACGGCATGGGAACTCGCATCCCGTCTGAGTTACCTCCTGTGGTCGTCCGCTCCCGATGAGGGGCTTGCGCAGATGGCAGCAAGCGGGGAACTGCTTCATTCGAACCGACTAGCAGGCGTCGTAAAAAAGATGCTTCACGACCCGAAAGCAAAGTCTCTCGCCCGTGAATTCGCAGCCCAATGGCTGGATTTTCATCACTTCGACGCGCACACGAAAGTGGATGAGAATAAATTCCCAGAATTTACTTCGGAGATCCGCAGGGCGTTTCATGAAGAGGCTTCCGCCTTTTTTGAGCATGTCATCCGCGAAAACAGGCCCGTTCGCGAAATACTCTCCGCTTCGTATACTTTCCTGAACAAAACCTTGGCTGAATTTTACGGGATCGAAGGAGTCGAAGGTCCAGATTTTTCAAAGGTTGAGGTGAGCCAACATTCGCGGGGTGGCCTGCTCGGCATGGGCGCAGTGCTCACCAAAACCTCTTACCCACATCGCACCAGTCCCGTGCTCCGGGGCAACTGGCTTCTTCTAAACGTCCTGGGATCCCCCACCCCGCCGCCGCCCAACAATGTGCCAAAACTGGATGAGAATGTGGCGGCAGCGAAAACACTCAGAGCGCGGCTCGAACAACATCGAGAGGACAGGGCCTGCGCGGCATGCCATGACAAAATCGATCCCCTTGGATTTGCCCTCGAAAGTTTCGACCCCATCGGACGTCTTCGAAAGCAGGATGAAACCAGCTCGCCCATCGATGACAGTGCAAAAGCGAAAGACGGCAGCATTTTCAAGGGCCCCTCGGGCCTGCGCGAACACTTAAAAAAGCGCGAAGAGGAGTTCCTCGCAGTATTCTGTCGGAAACTGACCGGATACGCGCTCGGCCGGACAGTCTTGCCATCAGATCAACCGCTGCTGGACGAGATGCGCGAGCGCATCAAGAAGGAGGACGGGACCTTTGAGTCCGCACTTCTTATCCTGGTCCAGAGCAAACAGTTCACCCATCGCAGAAACGAATAGATTTACCCGCGCCGTGAGGCCAGACTAAGAGGCTAGCAAAATGGCGATTGTCACTAGGCATCAACAGATTCCTACAAGTAAGGATTTCGCATGAAACAGAAGATACTTTCCCTCAATCGGCGCCATTTTTTGCGAGGTGCCGGGGTCACCCTGAGCCTCCCTTGGCTTGAATCGTTCACAGCATACGGCGAGTCCGTTGCTGGAATCAATGGGGTGGGCCGCACGCCTGAGGCTCCACGCCGTCTCGCCACCGTCTTCATGGGCAACGGCGTCAATCCTCACCACTGGGGAGCAGAATTATCAGAGGCGGGAATGATTCTGAAGGATTCTCTCCGTCCGCTGGAACCCCTCAAAAAGAAGCTTCTGGTCTTCAAAGGACTTTGGAATCCGACAACCATTGAGGGGCCGGGGGGCCATTACCCGAAAATGAATGTGCTTGCGGGACTCAAGGTAAAGCAGACCACAACTGATGTGCAGGTTGGAGTCACGATGGATCAGATTATCTCACGCGAGATCGGCCGTAGCACACCCGTGCAGAATCTTGTGATCGGCACGGAAGGGCCCGGATACAGCACCGACAGCGGGTATACCTCGTTGTACTCCGCTTACATTTCATGGGCGTCAGCCACCATGCCGGCACCCAAGGAGATCTACCCTCAGCAGGCTTTCGACCAACTTTTCGACGACGGCAGCAAAAGGCGCCGCGACAAAGGCATCATGGACCTTGTGATGAACGATGCGAAGGGACTCTCCAAGCATCTAAGCAGCAGGGACAACCTAAAGATGCAGGAATACCTTACCTCTATCGACGAACTCGAAAAGCGCATAGAACGCGCCGACTCATTCAGCAGGAAAGAGACCAACGGAACAGGATGGCAGGCGTCTGTGAAGGAGTCTACTTTTGCGCGCCCTGCGGCAGGCATCCCGGCAAATCCAGGCGAGCACATGAGCATCATGCTAGACATCATGGTGCTCGCATTCCAGATGGACCGAACCCGCGTTGTCTCGCTGATGCTCAACAACGATCTTTCGGGAATGAACTTTGGCTACCTCGGTGACATTCGAGGCGGCCTGCACGAACTGTCGCACCACGCGAACGATCCTAGCCGCCTTGCGATGTATCAAAAAGCCAACGAATACCATATGAAACTATGGGGTGCGGCACTTGCAAAAATGGACGCCACAATCGAGGGCGAACGCAGCCTGCTTGATAACAGCATGGTTTTGTTTTGCTCGAGCCTGATGGACGGCAATGCGCACGACTCAAAACAACTCCCCGTACTGCTCGCGGGCGGCGGAGGCGGCTCAATTAAAGGCGGTCGCCTCCTTGACTACAGCAATGACCCGAACCGCAGACTGTGCCGACTGCACCTCGCGTTGATGGAACGCATGGGCGTTCGAATGAACCGGTTTGGGGATGCAGACACGGCGCTCACAGACCTTGCCTGAAACGCGGATCCCTCAAGTTCCAGTCCATCCAGGCCTTCATCCAATCACACCCGTCTCGCGGAGAATGTGAAGTATCGTCCGTTTTTCCGAAGCGGGCAGATAGCGGAACTCCTCGGGTCCGGGCTCGGAAAGCGCCTCCTGTAATGAGCGCAAAACGGTTTCCTTCATCAAAGGCTGCAGGGCCTGAAAACCGGGGGTGTAAATCATGTAACTACAGCGGTGCCGGAACAGCCTTTCCTTGAGTTCTAAATCCCGCAACGAAGATCCTGAAGGCGCGGCAACGCGGCGTCCCAAAAAGTCTCTAACAAATGCTGCATCTGCTGTGAGGCCTCCGGAAGGAAGCAACGCTTCGCCTTGAAAAAGCATATAGCGCACGAGGTTTAAAGCGGCCTCTTGAAGCGCAGGCCTATCGCGCTCGCGCACTATGCCACCGCCAGAAAGCAATGCATCGCGTGTGCGATAAAGAGCAAGAGTCACCAGGTTGTGGAAGCCAAGCTGATGCTCGTGAATGAGGTGCGCGAACAAGTCACTCGTTCGAGCTGGATACCGCTCCCAGTGGAAACGCATACCGGGAGGATTAGCAACGCAAGTGTAAGACCCCTCGTAAGACTCTCCCATCAGGTTGCCCAGATGCTGCCCCTCCGCGTGCGCGCCAGTAACGTGCCACCCACCAAGTCGCTCTTTGAGCGGAATGACGTGCCCAACCTGCTCCCTGCGAAACCCGTCAAGGCTTGCACCAGTTTTGGTCGGGATCACAGATTCCGCAACCAGTCCGGGTAAGTGCGAGGAAGTGCGCCCGGCGTGACAGTTCATGCAACGCTCGGATCGAACCGCACTTATCCGCGAGCCTACATCTGTGTTCAGCAAATAAAACACCGGCCCAAGTTGAGGGTCGATGGAGGCAACCTCCATCTTCCCTCCCGGCACGAACCCCACATAACTTTCCTCGTTGAAATACAACGCGCGAGGATTGGCAGGATTAATGATTCCGCTCTGCAAGCTCGTCGCGGAATAGACCAACAACTGGGAACTCACAGGAATGTTCAGGGCTTTGAGTACTTCAAGCAGCCTGTCTTTTTCATCCACCGGAGAAGCAGCGCGTACGGCACCTCCCGATGCAATGTCTCGGTTAACCCAGCGGAAAAACGCGTCCTGCGGCGTGCTCAAATAGTACAGGTGCGGCGTGTCCTGAAAGCGGTGGACCTCTAACCCTTCACCCGCACATCGAACAGAAAAGAAGCACAACAGACCCACTAGGCAGACAAGCGCACGTGAATTCGAGGACAGCGAAGAAGCGACGGAAGGAATTGAGTCATCGATGTCAGAAGTTGCGCGCATCTGGCATCACCTTGAGAATTAAGAACCCGAACGAGTTTCATTCCCTGAAACCCGGGTGAGTTCGCACCGGTTTGCTGAGGCAATGAACAACTCAGCAACCCGCCGGCGCAAACGCCACCCCCGCGCCATGATCCACAGTGCGAGCAGAGCGTATGCCGCCCACAAAAACAGATCCGTGCGATCCATGAACAACCTTCGGTAGGCTAGGATTCCGAGCGCGATCGAATTGATGAGAACCGTGGTGACGACAGGCTTGCACGCGAGATCGACCCTGGTGAGGCACTTCGGCCCACCGTGATACTCAGTGACCGTTGACGCCTGCACACTCCAGAAACGGTTGCCGTACACTTGCAAATCCCAGTTCTTCCAACCGGTGTCCGCCGAATAGCGCCATCCCTCCCGCTCCAGAAGCGCAAACACCTCAGAAAGGAGGCGCTCCCGGCCCTGGCCGGTTTCATTCCAGAAATTCAAACGCCTGCTGCCTCCGCGCTTATTGGCTGGCGTGACACCCTCTTCACGAAGCGAAATGACCTCGGGCGGTGTGTGCTTGTACTTCATCCAAGTAAAGTAGCGAGCCCATCCCCGCGCGAGGGGCTGAGCAAGCGCGAGAAACCCAACAAGCAGACGCGCCCGAACGGTGTCAAAACCCATTTCAATCCGTGCGTGAATCATGTGCGAAAGAGCCACTAAAAACGTCGCACCAAACATCAGGAGCGGCACCATTCGCATCTTCTCTAAGGGGACGCCTAAAATGGCCATGAAAGCCGTCAAAGCCACCCACTCAATGCTGCTCACGTATGCAGCAACCTCAGACTGTGGGGTTGGATAGATCGACTGGAACAAACCCTGCCCGAACACGCCATGATAGATGATGGGCGAATTAAAGAGCCAAGTGAAACGCGGCGCACCGTAGATCTGACCCTTCCACTTCGCGGTCCCCGTCGGCCCGAAAAACACAAGGTGCTTGAACCTGAGCATCGACTCCGCCTCACCGTATCCCTCCTGCTGCTTGCGGAAAGCAGTCAACGTAAAGCGCCTGTAATGCCAAACAATCGCGCTGGGACTGAACGCAATCACACCTCCGTTAGTTTGGAGGCGCCAACAGAAATCAACGTCGTCCCCAGCCTTGCGGTATTCCACGTCAAATCCGCCCACGCTCTCAAAAGCAGCTCGATGAAAAGCCATGTTGCAGCCCGGTATGTGCTCGGCAACGACGTCAGACAACAGCACGTGGCTCGGGCCACCCGGCGCGGCGGCAACCGCAGCCTGAATCCAATCCACCGCCGGTGGTGAGATATTTGGTCCTCCAACGCCGACGTAATCACCACTCAAAAGCGTTCCCACCATGTAGTACAGCCAGTCTGGGTCCGCCATGCAGTCAGAGTCTGTGTACGCGAAGATATCACCCTTGGCCTGACGCGCCCCTTCATTGCGCGCATAGCTCAAACCCATGTTCCTCTGCACGATGTTCAAAAAGTGCGGAAGCTTTTCACCTGTTTTCAACGCACGCGCCTTCCGCGCCTTTTCGTATTCGGCCACCAACTCCTGCGTGTCGTCCTTGGATCCGTCATCGACCAAAACGATCTCAAAGTTCGGGTAGTTGACCTGATCCAATGACTCGAGGCAGTCCTTCAAAGTCTTTCCGCCGTTGTAGGAGCAGACAATCACAGACACCATCGGATAACTCGGAAGCGCGACATGATCTGTCACCGAGCGGCCGCCGGATAAGAACTCCTGCAGCATGTAAAAAGCTTTTTTGGGCTTCCGATCTCTGGTGACCAAACCAAACTCCCAATCCAGGATCTCATGACCGCCCGTGAACCATTCGTCGGTCCACGAGAAGAAGATCGTCCCTGCGGCGCCTCCGCGCACAACCGATTCGAGGTGCCACTTGAGCACCTCTACCTGCAATTCCTCGCTCTTGCGCATCGTATCCAATCCGAACTCCCCAAACACCAGCGGTTTGTCCCCAGCAAGGTTCTGCAATCGCGCAAGATACTTTTCGAAATCGCGCTGGCGCTCCAGATAAACGTTGAACGAGTAAAAATCGACATTCTGCGGCAGCAGGTATTCGGTTGGAGGATAGCTTGCGTAAGAGTACAAAGGCCTTGGATCTGTTGCGCGCGCAACAGAGATCAAGTGCTCCACGAATTCCGTCACGCGCCGGGCACCAAGCCAGCGCACCATCGAACAAGGAATCTCGTTGCCGACCAGATAACCGAAAATTGCGGGATGCCCTTTGTGTGTTGCAACAGCGTTTCGAATGGTCTCCACGACCTGTCGACGCATTTTGCGGCTATTCAGAAACTCCACATGCTCGGCCCAAGGAATGGAAATCATGACCCGCAAATGAAACTGCTGCGCAAGATCCAAAAACCAGCGGGGCGGCACATGGTAAATACGGAGCAGATTCGCTCCCATCTTCTGGATCAATGCGAAATCAGCCCGCGCCTTCTCGGGATTTCCGACGTAGAATCCCTCGGAGTCGGGTGCGAAAGGGCCGTATGTGACACCCTTGAGGAAAAACTTCTTCTCTCCTTCAAATAAAAATTTTGCCCGCACCTTGATCTGCGGGAACGCGTCGGCGGCAACGTTCGGGGCGACCGCCAACCCGGAAGATGGCTGCGAGGAGGAAGAAGCGGGGGCGGTATGGGATTCCTTGACGGAGGAACTTTGCGAGTCTTGAGACATGGAAGGCCCCCTTATTTAGAGGGTAACAAGCGAACGTGCAAGGTCGCTCCGCGCACCTAAATCTTTGCAAGAACCTCCGAGGCGACCTGTTCAGTCGTTTCCAGGTCCACATCGGAATGTGC
>JBILKY010000406.1:0-3058 GCA_044376395.1 Chthoniobacteraceae bacterium
TTGGAAGACCAACTTTTGCGGCTCAAACATTTGATCGAGCTTGTGGAGCCATCGCATCGTGAATTCCAGTCTGTGAATTTGATGCTGGAGAAAAGCGTGCCTGTTGTTTTCGCGGCACCAGCGTTGAATGCTCCGGTTGAGCAGAGGAAGGGTGGTGGAAAAATTGCGCCAGCTAAACTGGGTGCGGCGGGTGTGGGCGCTGGGGCGCCGAATCAAAGTGCCCAGCCCCCTGCCGTCATTCCTGTCGTTCCCGCAGTCGCGCATTTAAGTTCCGGCACTGGTGCTTCAGGCGGTTCTGTGGCCCCTCCTTCTTCGAGTGCCGAGGGTGTCCCCTCCGGTGGGGTGGTTTCGCGTTCTCCAGGCATTTCTGCGCAGCGCGCTCCGGGATCGGGAGTGGAAGGACAGCAGTCCAGCTCAAAGACTGGGCGGGAAAAAACAGACGCTAAGGAGGCCAAGGACGCTAAAGGGGAGGCGCACGCAACGGTGTCGCATGTGGGGTCGAAATCTCCTGCCGCAAATAACGCCGCATCGAATGCTTCGAACAGCGCGCAATCGTCCAAGCCGGCGGTGCGGGCTGAGAAGGGGGCATCCAACTCGGATAGATCCGAGAAGACTGCAGTCAGTGCGGTCAGCGAGCGGCCGAAGTCTGAAGTGGCTGAAAAAAAGTCCAGTAGTCCAAAGCAAGCCCCTCAGGGCGGTTCTCAGTCTGGGAGCTTGAGCCCGAGTGAAGCGCTTAGAAAACTCTTTAATCCACATGGCTAGAGAGCAGATTGTTGTCGGTCTCGAAATTGGGACCTCAAAAGTTGCCGCAGTAGTCGGTGAAATACGGGCGGATCAAACAATCCGGATTCTCGGGGTGGCGATGACTCCCTCCCGAGGTGTGCGTAAAGGTGAGATTGTTGATGTAGACAACGCGTCACGCTGCGTCCGCGATGCGCTCGCTGACGCTGAGAGCTCCAGCGATGTCGATATACGCTCTGTGTTCCTCGGTGTGAGCGGAAGCCACATCCGATCCTTCTGCAACAGGGGTTCGAAGGTGATACCCGAGGAGCGCGGTGAGATCATTCCCGAGGATTTTGAGGAGGTGCAGGAAAGCGCGCGGCAGGTTCAACTCCCTTCCGACCACTGTTTTTTGCACTCAATTTTGCAGCATTATTATGTGGACGGGCAGGATGAGATTTTGAATCCGGTAGGAATGCTCGGAAGCAAGCTGGAGGCTGATTTTCAAATTGTCCACGGATCGGCCCGACGGATTGGAAATTCGATTCGTTGCGTGCGTGACTTGGGAGTGGAGGTGACTCAGCCCGTTTTTAATGCCGTCGCCGCAGCGCAAGTTGTCTTGAACGCGGATCAGAAAAATTCAGGTGCTTTGATGATCGACATGGGAGGTGGCACCACGGATTACATTGCTTATACGCACGGCGCGGTGAGAAGTTGCGGCAGCCTGCCAATCGGAGGTGATCACATCACAAACGATATTTCGATCGGCATCCGCATACCGATGATAAGAGCGGAGCGGTTAAAGACCGAGGAAGGGAGTGTTTTTTTGACTGGCGAAGCGGCGCAGGGAAAAGTTGTTTTGAAAGCCGAGGCAGGGTTTGCCGGGTGCGTGGTCGAGAGGGCGATGCTCAATAACATCATTGCGTGCAGGGTGAGAGAGACATTTGAATTAGTCCGGCGCGAATTGGAGGCGGCGGGTGTAATGAGGTATCTGGGCGGTGGATTGCTCCTGACTGGCGGATGCAGTCTTCTTGAGGGCATCGACGAGCTGGCCGCGGAAGTTTTTGGAATGCCAGTGCAGCTCACGCACGCGCACGCAGTCTCCGGTCCTGCCTCTGCGTTTGAAAATCCCCAGCTTTCGGCGGCGATTGGGCTGATTAAATACGCCCAGGCGATCCAGCCCCAGGAAGAGGAGAAGCCGATCAAAAAATTATTCTCGAGGATATTTTCTCGTTAGAGCGCCACCCTGAAGTTTCATTTATGATCGAGCTTTCCCGCAGTCGCGAGCCTTTTGCCGCAGTCACAATCAAGGTCATTGGCGTGGGTGGAGCGGGTGGTCATGCGGTGGATCAAATTTTTAGAGAAGGGATTGCCGGAGTCGAGTTGATGGTTGCAAACACCGATGCGCGAGCCTTGTCCGCGTCGTTGACTTCGCAGAAAATCGGAATCGGGCGCGCTCTGACGCGAGGGCTGGGTGCGGGTGGTGATCCCGAATTAGGCGCAGCTGCAGCGCGAGAGAGTGCCTCTGAAATCACTGAGAAGCTTGCCGGTGCGTCTTTAGTGATTCTCGTAACCGGGCTTGGTGGCGGAACCAGTTCCGGAGCAGCTCCTGTGATCGCGGAAATCGCGCGAGACCTAGGAGCGCACGTGGCCGTGGTGGCTACCCTGCCATTTGCTTTTGAAGGGCGCCGTCGTCGGGATCAAGCTGTCGACGGGGTGAAGGCGCTGCATGCGGCAGCTGACCTGGTTGTTTGTTTCGAAAATGAGCGCATGTCTTACATTGCCGAGGCTTCTTCAGGCGTGCTGGATGCGTTTGCTACGGTGGATGCTTTACTCGCCCAGGCAGTGCGTTCCCTGAGTGCTTTGGTGAGGCGTCGCAACGTTTTGAGTGGGGGAATCGCGGAAATTTCGGCGGCGGTTGGAGGGCCTTCCGCGACTGCTCTTTTTGGTTTTGGGATTGCGGAGGGAGAAAATCGCGGGTCTGGCGCCCTGGCACGTGCGCTCGAGAGCCCGTTGTTGGATCGTGGAAAGCGCTTAAAGGAGGCGGACTCTCTGTGGGTTCATGTGGCTGGCGGAGAAGATATGCGCTGGGCGGAGGTTCAGTCGTTAATGAGTAAGGCAAGCGAGCTGACTGCTCCCGATGTGAAGATGTTTTTCGGAGCTTCAGTGGAAGCCTCTCTTGTCGGCACCGTCGCGGTGACGCTTATTGCAGGTGTTCCGGATTCCTTTGAAATTCCATCAGACAGCAAGCTTGCATCCCCGAGCGGTAGGGATGCCGGGCGAGTGGATGCGGGGATCACCGCTCAATCACCGGCGCCCGTCGGGCGTCGGGATGACA
>JBILKY010000407.1:0-3049 GCA_044376395.1 Chthoniobacteraceae bacterium
GAAAGACTTGAGCTCAAAAGCGCCAACCAATTCCATACTATGAACCACTCCTTTAGACGTTTTGACTGCATGCAGCGCCGCGCATTTATGGAGCGCTGCGCGAGCCTCGCCTTCGGGGTGACGGTGCTTCCCTCCTTTGGTGCGGTGAAAGAACAGCCGGGCGGTGATGAAAAGTCCGCGGCAAGCGCGGCGCTGGCGCAGGAGGTCAGGCCGAACGGATTCGGTTCTGCAAAGCAGATCATCTTCCTGCAGCTCCGCGGGGGCATGAGCCACATCGACACCTTTGATCCCAAGGAAGGCAAAAGCAAGGGGCCCAAGGGTGCGCTTGCGACCAAGGCGGGCTTTCAGGTTTCCGAGTTCCTTCCCAAGATCGCAAAGATCGCGGAAGAAATCTGCGTGATCCGTTCGATGACCGCAAAGGTGGGCGTGCACGAGGCAGCGACCTACTTGATGCGGACCGGGTACGATCCGCGTGGAACCATCAAGCACCCGATGCTTGGCGCGTGGGCGCAGCATTATCTTGGCGCGAGCCACGACTCGATTCCTTCCAGTGTCTGTATCAACGGCAACGCGGACAGCGGCAACGGATTTTTCCCGGCGACCTATACGCCGCTCGCGATTTTGGATCCGTCCGAGGGTCTTCAGCACTCGCGCAACAGCGAGGGCATTGCGAAGGTAGAGAAGCGGCTGGATATCTCAAGGGAGGTCGACCGTGCGTTTCTCGAAAAGTATCCGGACTCGAATGTGCGCGCGTACAATGCATTTTACGATGCAACAGTGCGGTTGATGAAGAGCTCGGACTTGAAGGCGTTCGAATTGTCGTCGGAACCGCAGGCGGTACGTGCGGCGTATGGGGATTCGGATTTTGGGAAAGGGTGTTTGCTTGCTCGGCGTCTGGTGCAGGCTGGGGTGCGTTTTGTGGAAGTCAAAAGCGGCGGCTGGGACATGCACAACAATCTTGAGGAAGGCATGGCGGAAGGGCCCGGGGCCGAGTTTGACCAGGCGTACTCGGCGCTCATTCTCGACCTCAAGGCGAAGGGTTTGCTGGAGAGCACGCTCGTGGTGGTGGCGACGGAATTCGGGCGCAAGCCGGAGTTTGCGGGCTCGGGGCGCGGCCATTATCCGAAGGTGTTCTCGACGGTGCTGGCGGGTGCTGGGATCCGCCGCGGTTATGTGCACGAGGCCAGCGATGCGCTCGGTGCCGAGCCGGTCGGCCAGGGAGTGACGGTCGGGAATTTCCACGCAACCATCGGCTGGGCGGCGGGCCTTCCGTTGGATAAACCGGTGATCGCTCCCAACGGTCGGCCGTTCTCGATTGGCAATCGCGCACAGCCTGTTGCGGCGGTTTTTGCGTAGACGCACGGTCTGATCGGTTTAATGTCGCGGGCGTGAAACTTTCACCCCGATCCGCGTGGCAGTTGGCGGCCATCGCAGCCGTGGGACTGTTGGGTTGGAAATTCGGCCGAATGCAGTCTCCCGAGCGTGCGAGGCCCGCAGTGAGGCCGGTGACGCCTCTCTCGCCTCAGGTTGCAAACGCGCCGCAAAGCCTCGCGCCGGAGCACGGGGCGGCGCCGGAGGGGCAGATCATCTACAAGGGGAAAGTGCTCAGAGATCCCAAGGCGTTCATGCTGGGTGCGCTTTCGGGGCAGCGCGCCATCAGGTTTGCGAACCGTGGAGCGCTGGAAAAGTTTTTGCAGAGGGCGCAGGGCCGGTTTCCGATCATGGACAGGCAGGATGGCATGTTGTCTTTGCGTATTCGCGTGGAGGATCCGGCGGTCTTGGATGAGTTGTTGGACGGGGGCGAGGAGCAGGGTTTTGTTTTCCCGGTCATCCCGCCGAACCCGCGTGGCGGCGAAGTGCAAGCGAACGCGGTGCCGGTTGGTGAAGGATTGCTGGAGTGGCTCGGGGTGCGAAAGGTGGACGCATCTTGGGGCGCGGGGGTGAAGGTTGCGGTTCTCGACACGGGCGTCGCGGAGCACACCACGTTCAAGGCGGAAGTTAAAAATGTGATGATCGTTGAAAGCGCGGTCGCTCCGCAGGCATGGAACGGCCACGGCACGGCGGTGGCTTCCTTGATCACGGGCAGTCTTCCGGAAGCCCAGGGAGTTGCGCCCGGCGCCGAACTGACGTCCTACCGGGTTGCCGACGACAAGGGGCGCTCGGACACGTGGACTGTGGCGGTCGCCATCCGCCGCGCGGTGGACGATGGGAACCAGATCATCTCCATTTCCATGGGAGCCTACGGCGACAGCCCGCTGGTGCGGGAGGCCGTGGGGTACGCGCTCGGAAAAGGAGTGATGCTTGTGGCTTCCTCCGGAAACGACAGTTACGAAAAGCCGACTTATCCCGCGGCGTACCCCGGGGTGGTGAAAGCGGTTGCCGTCGACGCTTCGGGGGAGCATCTGCTGTTCTCCAATGCGGCTGATGAATCGGCAATCTCCGCGCCGGGCTGGGCGGTGAACGCGGCGTATCCGGAGGAGAAGCTCGTTGAATTTTCCGGGACCTCGGCCTCCGCGCCGATCATCGCCGGCGCGGTAGCGGCGGTGATGACCAAGGCCGGAAAGGATGGCGCGCGACTGACTGCCCAGGAGGCGCTGGAGTTGGTATTCGCTTACGCCAACGAGCTGGGTGCCGCCGGGCCGGACGCGCAGACAGGTGCGGGGGCGGTCAGTCTGGGGCGGATTTTCCGCAGGGACACGCCGGGCATCCAGGACGCCGCGGTTGCTTCCCAGGTGATTTATCCCGCATCTGGAAACGAATCCGGATCCGTTGAAGTGAATGTGCAAAACCAGGGCACTTCGCCGCTTGCCAACATTCCATTCAGCGTTGCCACCCCTGCAGGTGTTTCGCAGTTCAGCGTCAACACGCTTGCCCCCGGTGCGGTCCACACGGTGCGCGTGCCGCTTCCGGCGCCGTTGTTTCTCGCAGGGGCGGAGGTGGGCGTTTATTCCCAGATCACGCGACCCGACATGGATGCGCGCAACAACGCACGCAAAACCGTCTTCACCCCGCCGGCCGCGAAGCAGTAAGCGGGCAAAGACCCGAACAA
>JBILKY010000128.1:0-9688 GCA_044376395.1 Chthoniobacteraceae bacterium
CCCCTAGACAAATCGCGCGCGGAGGGTTTCAGCAAGGCAACGGACAATTCTCTGGCCTCCCGGATTTTTGGATTCGCAGACTCAAACGGTTCGCTCGCGTCGCTCGCGCGCGAGCGAGGGGCGAAGATATCCAGACCTGCTCCACCCGCAGCCAGCAAGGGCAGGGCGGATGCGGACTTTAGAAATGTCCGCCGGTTCAGGTTTGATGCGCTCATGGGCTGGAGGCTCTACACGGTCGGAAGCGCAAACGGCGCTCGGTATTGACGTGTTAAATGGGCATTTGCCGCCGCGTTTTCGATGAACGACTCTTTTTGCGGATCCAAAAACAAGTGCCGGCCAAGCGTGAGTTTTTCTGCGTTGGGATCGACGCCCGCCGCAATGAGGTACTCATGCGTCTTTTCGAAAGTGCCTTTCACATCGTCCTGCACACCCAAGGATCCAAGACTCGCGCGGATGGCCTCGGGTGAAGCAGGCGAGCCGGTTCGGTACGAGATGTTCGCGATGTGGCAGAGCGCAGAGGACTGGTGCCCCTCGAGAATGTCCGCGGCGAGGTCCGTGTGCTTTCTGGACCGAACTGCCCTGAGGAAGTTGGCAAAGTGATTCTCAGACTTCGCCTCAAAGGCGCGTACGAGGTTGCCGTTCGGGTCGAATAAGTGCGTGTCCGCGATGATCCCCTCGCTTCCGTAGAAAAACCACATCGACTTGATGCTCGGATGAAAGGGTGTCGTCTTGAGGTTGCGGGTCTCTGACACTAGTGTTTTGCCCCCGAAATCGTAAATCGCCACCTGCGAATTTGGCGTGTCAGCGACGTCCTTGTATCCAAAACGTCCGCCGTAGCTCATCACGCTTTTTCCCAAGCCTGAAACACCGAGTCCCCAGCGGCAGATGTCGATGGAGTGCACATTGCTGTTGCCGATCTCGCCGTTGCCGGTCTCCCACATCCAGTGCCAGTCGTAATGGAATTTCGCCCGAGTGATCTTCCCCATGGGCGCCGGGCCTGCCCAGAGATTGTAGTCGCACCGAGGCGGCACCTGGCAATCCACCGGCCCGCCAATGGAGGAGCGGCCGCTGTAAAAAACGCTGCGCGCAAGCGTGACTGCTCCGAGTTTTCCTTCGTGCATGTAGCGCACCGCCTCGGCGAGTGCGCCGCGGGATCGGTTTTGCGTGCCGGTCTGGCAGATCCGATTGAGTTTGCGCGCGGTCTCGACGATCCGGCGCCCCTCGCTCACGTTGTGACTCACGGGTTTTTCCACATACACATCCTTGCCCGCCTGCATGGCCCAAATCGATGCCAACGCATGCCAGTGGTTGGGCGTCGCAATGAACACCACGTCGACGGAAGCGTCCGCAAAAACTTCCCGCATATCCTGCACCTTCTTCGGCATCGCCCGCTGAAGTTCCACTAAAAGCGCGCCGACTTCGTCAGTCCGATCCAGATCCGCGTCGCACACTGTAGTGATCTCGCATTCCGCGAGCTTCGCGAGTTCCCTCGCATGCGCCTTCCCACGGATCCCGCATCCGATGATCGCGGCGTTGATTTTTGAGGTGGCGGGCGTCGCATTCTTCGATGCCGTTGCGGCTTCCTGGGCGTGCATCCCGCTGGGAACCGCGAGCGCCGCCGCGGTCATGAGCGAGTCTTCAAAAAAGCGACGGCGTGTGATGGATTTCATCGAATGAGGTGCTGGGGTTTCTGGTGCTGGGGTTATTTGGGGAGTTCTGCGAGCTTTTGAGCCGCGATGCCCCGTGCTTTGGATAAAACCGACGCGACGCTGACCGCAGCGCCGCCCTGGGCAACGCTCTCGTCTGCGGCCTCCATGAAAGCAAAAATCTCGAGCGTTTCCTCGGCGCTGACCGGAGGGATTCCCGTTCGGAAAAACCTGCCGATCTGCCGGCAAAGCGCCTCATAGCTGATCGTCTTTCCGCCGTGCTGGACTGATTTGCTCCCGTAGGCCGTCGCGCCAAATTCAGCTTTGCCTTTCAAAATCCCGCGGTAAGTGCCGATTCTTCCATCCTTCCACACCCCTGTCGTCTGATCATGCTGCGGCGTTTTGGTCCGCGCAACGGTTGTGCAGCCCGGACCCATGAGTGTGAAGAGCGATTCCACGCCGTGGATCGCGTAAAAAAACAAATCGGGCGTGCCGCTCTGATAAGAGCAAGGCCCCCAAGTCGTCGCGCCCAAGAGTTCTCCCACAGCCTCGTTGTTGAGAAGGCCGCGTAGATCTTCCCCAAAGCGCGAGGAGGAGCTGGAAAAGCATTTCACCTGATGCCGTTTCGCCAGTTCATAAACCATCACCGCCTCCACCAGCGTGCCGGCAACGGGCTTGTCGATGAAGACAGGTTTTCCGCTCGGGAACACCTGCCTGCATTCCTCCAGATGGATCCGCCCGTCCACGCTCTCCAGAAGCACCACATCGACCTTTTGGAGCAGCGCGGGAATGTCGCTCACGATCTCAACGCCCATCTCGCGCACCTGCTCCGTGAACTTCGCGACGCGATCTCTGCTTGCAGGCATGTCTGTGCCTCCGGGATATCCGGCGACGATTTTGATGCCCGCAAGATCGCCGTCAGCCTTCGGGCCGTTGAACAGCTTGGTGAAGGCAGGGACATGCGAGGTGTCCAGTCCGATGATTCCGGCGCGAAGCGGTTTGAGCGGTTCCTGCGCTGCGAGGGAGAAGGGAAGCAGGAGCGCGGGGAGCGCGAGAAGAGTGCGGGGCAGATTCATGTTGAGGGGGGAGAGAACACGCGCCGAGGGGTCGGCGTATCCGGTATACGGGGCTATCGCACCCTGCACCCGTTGTAAAGCTCCCTGCGCCGCTCCATGCGCTCTCTGACATCTCAGCGCGCTTCAGCACAACCTCACGCGCACTTACAGTCGCAGCCGAGCTCCCTCAAGGCGCAGCCGCCATTCCTCAAGGCGCAGACGCCTTCTCTTTGTCGCTGATTGCCCGAACGAAGATGTTCCTCCACCGGATTTCGCCCCCGTGAGTCTGCAGCATGATCGGTCCCGTAGCGGGCAGGGGCTCGGCCCGGTTCCAGTAGTTTTCCATCACAGCGCCGTCGACCACGATTTTTCCGTTGAGCCAGACCCACGTTTTGGCGCCGACCTGTTTGATGCGGAATTTATTCCACTCCCCGAAGGGCTTGTCGGCCAGTTCAAGCGGATCCCGGCCTGGCGCGTTGGGCGTGTTGTTGAATAGCCCGCCCGAACCAAGATGCGGACGGCGATCGGGCTTTTGCGGATCAAAAACTTGGTTCCAGTCCCAAATTTGCACTTGGGGAGTTCCGCGGAGATAGATGCCACTGTCAGCTTTCGGCACCGTTTTGTAATCGATCAGCAGTTCAATATCGCCGAAGTGCTCCTCGGTGCAAGCGTAGGGGCCGGTGCCCACGTTCACCAACTCCTCGTTTTCCACGCGCCAGTGTGAGGGGAATTCATTGCGCTGAGCCTTCAAGGCCTCTGAGAGCTTGTCGCCTTGGAACTTCACCGTGGAGTGCGGATTCCATCCGTACCAACCGGTAAGGTCCTTTCCATTGAAAAGCGCTCGAAAACCCTCGGGGGCGGCGGGCTCGGCGGAAAGTGTCGCTTGAAAACCGACAAGGGACGCAACCGCGAGGAGGAGTGGAATCATGGGGGGCATGGGTCGAGTTCTTAGCGCGCACCGCAGGAACGCCGCAACTCTTTAGTCTATCACATCATCAAGTCCGCCCCAAAATCTGGAAGGATGTGCCCCTGCGAAAAGACTGGAAGATGCTTTTGATAGCGTCGGGAGACGCGAATGGACTGCGGGCGCAACCGATCGGAATCCTGCATGCCGATGGACATGAAAGGAAAAACAAACGAATCATCGCCAGAAACGCATTGTGTACGGAGTGTCCTTTTCTGGCACATTCTCGAGAGCGCGGTAGCAGGATGATTGAACGCCCCCCCATGAAGCCCCAAAAAACACCCCTTCAGAACAAGTCCAACACGCCCAAGGCGATGGTTGCAATGTGGCTGCTTGCTTTCGCAGCCGTGTTTGGACACGGAATGCTCAGTGCCTTTGCCGCCGAGCTCCGGCTCGGTTCTCCGTTTTCTGATCATATGGTTCTGCAGCGTGAAAAGCCCATCGCTGTGTGGGGTTGGGCCGAAGCGGGCGAACTCGTGACCGTTTCCTTTGCCGATTGTTCCAAGTCCGTCAGCAGCGCTGCCGATGGGAGGTGGGCGCTCGAGCTCGACCCCCTCACGGCCTCCGCCGAACCGCGCAAGTTGACCGTGACTGGCCGGGGAGGCCGTGGCATCACGGTTCAGGACGTCCTGGTGGGAGAGGTGTGGCTCGGGTCGGGTCAGTCGAACATGGAGATGAGCGCGGGCTCCGCGAACAATTTTGACGCGGAGAAAGCCTCTGCCAACCTGCCGCTGATCCGCTACTATGGCGAAGCGTCAGGTCCTGCGGAGAAGACGATGCCCGAGGGCAGGGGAGGCTGGCAGGTGTGCACGCCGGAGAGCGTTCGCCGGTTTTCCGCGACCCTCTATTTTTTCGGCCGCGAATTGCACCGCGAATTGGATGTCCCCGTGGGGCTCATCTGCTCCGCAAGCGGCGCGACGCAGATCGAGTACTGGATTCCTGCGGAGGCCCAGTGCTCCGATCAAAAAACCAAGGCAAACTACGAATCGATGCTGCGCGGTTATACGAGTTTCGACGAAGCGAAAGTGGTGGCTGACTACGAAGCAAAGCTGGCTGCATGGAAACTTGCCGCTGAGCAGGCCATTGAAGAAAAGAAAGCCCCGCCTCCCAGGCCCACGGATGTGCTCGCCATCCGCAAGCGCAAGGGGCCGCCTGGGGGGCTGTACAATGGTAAAATCTTCAACCTTATTCCTCTCAGTCTTCGTGGAATCCTCTGGTATCAAGGCGAAAGCAATGCGGGCAATCCTGATCTCTACCACAAGCTGCTCACCGAGCTCGTGACAAGCTGGCGCGCGCTCTGGAACGAGGAGCTGCCCTTTGCATGGGTGCAACTGCCGGGCTTCACCTCGCCCGGGGAGGCCTGGCCCCGGATGCGTGAGGCGATGCTCAAGGCAACCGTTCTGCCGAGGACCGGTATGGCTGTCACGATCGACATCGGAGACCAAAAAAGCATCCACCCGACCAACAAACAGGAGGTGGGTCGCCGCCTATCCCTCTGGGCACTTGGCGCGGTTTACGGCAAGAGCGTGCCTGCCACGGGCGGACCGTTGCCGGTTGGGTCATCGATCCAAGGCAACACAATGACAGTCGCTTTCAGCCAAGCTGGAGGCGGACTTAAAACCAAGGACGGAGGGTCTGTGTCGGGGTTCCAGATCGCTGGTGCCGACCGGCAGTGGAGACCCGCCGTGGCCACGATCGCTGGCGACAGGATTGCGGTCAGTAGCCCGGACGTCGCTGCACCCGTGGCCGTGCGCTACGCATGGCAGGACTTCCCAGAGTGCAACCTTTACAACGCTGCGGGCATCCCCGCCTCACCCTTCCGCACCGACGAGTGGCCGGCAGAGGCCGCCGCCAAGAAATAGAGACTCGGCGGGGTGTCTTCGCGGTATTCGTTACAACTGAGCCTTCACTGCCTGCAAGCTTTCGGGGAGCTGAGAGCCTGCTTTGGGACTCTCGTCTTCGATAATGAAATGCGACACACCCTTCGCCTTCGCAGCCGCAATCACCGCCGGAATATCGACGCGCCCAGCCGAAAGACGCACCATCAGCGGACGCGCAGACTTGAGATTTGCCACGTCCGACTTCGCATCGCGAGCCAGATCCTTGAGATGCAGCGAGCAGATTCGCTCTTTTAGAATCCTACGGGCGTCAGTGCGGTGTGCTCGTAAAGAATCACGCCGCCGCGTCTCAGGATTTCTTTCTGCAAGACACGCACATCCAAGGCTCGCGCCTCGACGTTCGCATCCATAGCCGCCTTCGCTGCAATCCCGCAGGCCTCACCGAGCGCCATGAACACGGGTTCCATGCGGATGGTCTGGTAGCCGACATGGCTCGCGCTGCAAGCCACAGGCACCAGCAATCCATCCACGCGTTTAGGGACAACGATGCGGTATGGGAGTTGCAGGGGCTGGTGGTCAATGAAGATGTAGCCTTCGCGCACGCCGGGATGCGCGGGGTCGTATTTGTGAACGCCGTGCGAATCGAATCCGAACTCGGCGACAGCGATGCCATCTGGTTTGCGGCGGGGCAGGCCGGTGGCGTTGTCCAGAGCGGCGTCGCGTTCGGTGAAGGTATACTCGCCCCAAATGCGCCGGCCTTCGCGCACGTAAATGTGATGGGGACGATGGCGGTTGTCCGTGAAGTCGTCTTTTGGGAAACCCAACTGCATCGCTTCGTCCCGGATGGACTGAGGCACTTCGGGGTCATTTTGCAGAAACCAGAGGTATCCTTCCGCGTGCGCCCAGTAACGCTGGAAGATCCGCTCGCGTTCGGCAAAATCCGCCTCGGGCCAACGCCAGTTTTCTTCAGCGAGATCGAAGGACTCGCTGGGCACGCCGGTGTCGCCGGCCGGATGCGCGTTGTTCAACTCAAACTTGCCATTCGGCATCGGGAAGATGTGGATGAGCTTGCTGAGTTTCGTGACTTTGCCCGAGCGCATGTCCTCAAGCATCGCGCGGTAGTCGTCCCGGTTGAACGCCGCAGGTTTTTCAATCGGCACAGCATTGGCCAAGTCTTTGGTGACATGCATGCGGAAGCAGAAGGCCTGAATACCATCGTCCGCCTCGCCGGTGGAGCCGGGCTGTGGATTGGAATCTTTGAAGCGAAGGTAAATCTTGCCCGCGTGTGCTTCGCCGTAGGTTTCACGGCTCTCTCTTCCGACGCGATAGGGCACTCCAGCCAGCGCCGCGAGATCGCCTTCGTAAGTCGCGTCCACAAACGTTCTCGCACGGAACTCCATCTTGGTGCCGGGCCGTGCGACGTCTTCGGCGGTGACGCTCACCAGCTTCAACGCAGGGCCGAAATCCTTCGGCTGGGATCCGTTGATTTTTGGACCCCTCTCCGCCCCGCGTTCAATCCCATCGGCCCCGACCACGCGCGCTGAGAGGATGCGCTGACTCTCGATCAAGCGGATGTTTTTCTCGCCCGCAAGCATGTCGCGGAACACTTTCTCAGCGACTTTTGCCTCGAACATATGTCCGCCCTGGCAGACTTTCACTTGCTCGGAGTTTTCGCCGTATGTTTTCACATAGTGCTCGCGCACCCGGTTCACAAACTCAGCGAACAGGCCGCCGACCGCCGCCTTTTTATAGATGTCCGTATTTGTGAGCCCTGCTGACACGACCCCGCCCACGTGATTCTTCTCCTCCAGAATAATCACGCTCGCACCCGAGCGCGCCGCCGCCACGGCCGCGGCGACCCCGCCGGGTGTGGCTGCAACGACGACGACATCCGCATGCTGTGATTCTGCGCCGAACAGCGTTCCGCCAATGGAGGCGAGGAGCGCCAAAAAAACGGTGTTTAGGATGGGTATGTTCAGGAAAGGAATTTTCATTGGTCGTCAGGGAGAATGTTCACGGGCGAGTTGCTGTGCTTGCGGTGTCAGGGGTGGCGGTGATTTTGAGACGCCGGAACTCCAGCGCTCCGGCCTTTTCACCTTCGGGTCCGCCGGATTCACCTCCGAAGCCGACGTTTGCTTTGGGTTCCGCAACAACCGGATGCTTTGCGGTCCAGGTGCGGCCGTTGAAATCGACGGTGAGGGTCTCGCCCTTGAGCACGATGTGGACGGAATGCCAGTCGCCATCGGCGAGCGTGATTTTCTCACGCACAAGGTCCACGTTCTCGCCCCTACTGGGGTGGGCGATGATGCGGAACACATCGCGGCCCATGACGAAATTGAGAATGTGGCTGCGCTCGCGGGTGCCGTCGATGGGGAAGCTTGCGAAAGAGGCTTTGCCTTCGAGCCGGAACTCAAAGCGGACATCCGCTTCCGTGAAAGCGAGGCGGCGCTGCCTGACGGGGCCATGGCGGCGTTCGCCAGACTCAAAAGCACGCAGCACGCCATTCTTCGCGACCCAGGTGCCGAGCCCCCAGTGCCAGTCGGCGGAAAGAGGCTGCTCGAATGTTTCCTCCAGCAGGACAGCTGGCTCCGCACCGAGTGCGAGTGTTGCACCTCCGATGAATGAAAAGAGGGTAACGATCAGGCGGGAAACAAAACGGGTGCCGGGGTGAAAAGCCACGCTGAAGAATGTATCCGGCGCAGCCCGCAACGGAGCGTCAAATTCCATGTGAAATGCGACACGCTACCGCTGCTCAGTTTGTATTCTGGAGGTGGATGCAGAGCTCTCACGCTCGAACAAGCGATGAGTCGCCAGCGCCAGCAACTCATGCGTGTAGCTCCAGATTAAGCCAGGGAGGGCAGGCGCTCGTTGGAATCGCCGAAGCGGTCAAGCTTGAGCCCGCCCCAGTCCATCAGGTTCAGGAAAAGGCTGCACATCCGGCGGTTGGGCTGGTCGAGGTAGTCGAGAACGCGGCCGCCGCGCAGGTTGCCTCCGGCTCCCCCGAGAAGGAGGATCGGGAGCTGCTTGGAGTCGTGGTTTCCGTGCAGCATGCTGGAGCAGTGCATGATGGAGGTGTTGTCCAACAGGGTGCTCTCGCCCTCCTTGATCTCCGACATACGCGTGCAGAGGTAGGCGAGTTGGGACATGAAAAATTTGTTGAGCGCGATGAGTTCCTCCGGTTGCGAATGCGCGATGTAGTGGTGATGGTCGCGGATCCCAAGGTGCGCATGCACGATGGTGGACGCATCGTTGCAGTACTTCATCGTGGCGATCCGGGTGGAATCGGTGCGGAAGGCGAGGATGAGAATGTCGTTCATCAGCTTCCAGTATTCCGGAATTTCTGAGGGGACGCCGTCTGCAGGCCGGGGCCGGTCGGGCGCGGTCAGGGTGGGTTTCCATCCGCCTGCTTCCTTCTGCTGTCCGGCTCGCTTGATGCGGCCCTCGATTTCGTGAACCGAGCCGAGGTATTCTTCGAAACGCTGGCGGTCCGCGCTCGAGAGTTTGCGCTGCAGTGAGCGCGCGTCTTCAAGGACAGCATCAACCACGCGCCGGTTGTCACGACCGCGCTCGGTGCGGAAGAGTTGATCAAAGGCGAGCGCCGGACGGGTCTCGGTCCAGGTGGGCGACACTGGCGAACTCCATGAGATGTGGGAGCCGTAGAGCAGGGGATGTCCGTCCTGCAGGCCCGGAACGGCGTCTTCACAGCCGAGAACAAGCGAGGGGATCCGCGTGCGGTCACCGATTTGCCGCGCCATGATTTGATCGAAGCTGATGCCGGTGTGCACCTCGGTCTTGGCCATGGTTGCTCCACTCAGCATGTTGCCAGTCTGCATGCAGTGGATGACCCCGTTGTTGGCCTGTTCGTTCCAGAGGCCCCGGATGAACACCATCTTTTCGCGCCACGGGGTCAGCGGCTCGAGGCAAGGACCGAGTTCCATCGCCGCGCCCTCGCCTTTGGCCCACCAGTGTTTCGAGTGGAAGCCCATGCCGGTAAATGTGACAAGCGTGCGCGTGGGTGGCCGGTTTTCGGCGGTGTCCGCAACGGCCCTCAATGGGCGCATGCAGTCAAGCAGAGGCAAGGCGAGGGTGGCGCCGATGCCGCGGAGTGCGTGGCGTCGGCTGATGAGCCATTGGTTGCGTTGGATGTTCATTTTTGGGAGGTACGTGTGGGCTTTTGGAATGCAG
>JBILKY010000408.1:0-3033 GCA_044376395.1 Chthoniobacteraceae bacterium
GCGCCGGCACTAAAAACTTCAAAAGGATCAGGCGAAATTGTTTCTGGGGCTTCGAAGGAACCTGAGAAACAAGTCGATCAGCCCCAGCAGTCGGTCAACTCGGGCCAACCCCAAACAGCGCCAATTGCCCTTGCAGCCGATTCACAGGTTGCGAACGCTAAGACCGACGTGGATCAAGTTGGTAAGCCGGCGACCAAGATCCCAGTGGGTGCGCCAAAGAAGCTTTCAGAAGCGGAGCGCAGGGAAGAGATCCGTAAGCAGGCGGCGGAGTCCTACCTTTCGGGGCAGCAGTTAATCCGCGAATCGAGAAACACCGAGGCAATGCAGGCCTTCAAGCAGTCGGTCAAACTAATGCCAGGATCAGCTGACGCTTGGCTCAGAATCGCGTTTTTGTTGGAGCGTGAGGGTAACCTTGAAGAGGCACGTCGCGCATTCAGGGAGGCTAAAAAGCTTTGGTCCTTTTAGCTCACAGGCGTTTTTCTTTGCGAAGACCGCGTGTGATTGCTCGTGACTTCGCCGTTCATTATGTTCCAGATCGTGTTCAACAATATTAGTGCTGCTGAAATGGCAGCGCTTCCCACGGAGTTGCAGTTGGAACTGCTATCGGACTTTGAAGTTCTGCCCGAGGATATCGAAAAAGCGGATTCAAACAGGTTCGGTGTAATTGAGCGGGATGGCAAAAGCCTCTTTCGATACCGAGCGAGGGATTACAGGATTTACTTCGAGCGGGGACCGGACGGCATTATGGTTCACCGCGTGCTGCACCGGAACACGTTCCGCGATTTTCTTTTCCGCGCGTCGCTGCCCATGCCCACCGAGGACTCCGAATTGGCTCAGCAGGGCCGTTTTTGGGATTTGATCGAGGCGGGGCGATCTGCGGCCAAACATTAGATGGATCTGTCGACCTCAAGTGATTCTCCGTTTTACGAGAGCGAGGAGGCGAGGCGGGCTGCCTTTCCGGTCTGCAACGAGAGCGTGTTTCTTGCTCATGCGGCGGTGACGGTGCTTCCGAAGGTTTCAGCCGATGCAATCTCTCGGTACGCACAGCAATCAGCGCGGCTTCCGCAGGAGTTCGGGCAGGTCCTGAAGGATTTTCGCCGGACTCGGGAGCTTGCCGCGCAACTCATCGGAGCCCGCTGGGAGGAGATTGCGCTCATTGGCCCCACCTCCCTTGGACTGAGTTTATTCGCCAATGGTTACCAATGGGTGGCCGGTGATGAGGTGGTGTACTACGCGGATGATTATCCGGCGAATGTGTATCCATGGATTGAGTTGGAGCGGCGGGGGGTTGTCTGTAAAGCCATCCGTGCGGAATCGCCCGGCGAGATTACTCCCGACCTTGTTTTGTCTGCGCTCGGTCCTCGGACGCGGATGGTGGCTCTTGCAAGCTGCCATTTCTTCAGCGGTTACAGGTTGGATGTGGAGGGGATTGGTGCGGTTTTGCGCGAGCGGGGGATTCTTTTCGCCTTGGATGCAATTCAAACGCTCGGGGCGTTCCCTCTGGATGTTGTCCGCGCGAGTGTGGACATGTTGAGCGCAGATGCGCACAAGTGGCTGCTTGGTCCGATGGCCATGGGTATTGTCTACGTGGCGGAACGGCATTTTGATCGGATTCGGCCGACTTTGCTGGGCGCTTGGAACGTGCAGAGTCCTCGTTTTTTGGCTCAGGAGCGGATTGAATTTGTGCCCACGGCACAGAGATATGAACCTGGGGTTCTCAACGCCGCAGGTGTTTATGGCATGAAGGCTTCCCTCGAGCTGCTGCTTGAGGTCGGAATTGATCGGGTAGCCTCCCGTCTAATCAGCCTAAAACACGTTCTGTTGGATGTACTAGAGCCGATGGGATTCGAGTTGATGGGAGTCAGGGATGGGCCGAACGCGAGCGGGATCACAACAGTCTCGCATCCGGATGCGCCGGCCAGCTCTCTTATCCGGGCTCTTGAGGCAGGGGGCGTGGTTGCTTCGCTCAGGCATGATGCGCAGGGCCGCGAATACTTGCGGTTTAGTCCGCATTTTTACAACACCGAGGCCGAGCTCGCGAGGGTTGCCGCCCTGCTCGAAGACGCGTTGCCGTGATAGAAGCGAGATTCAGACGTGCAGTTCCCGTTTTTAGGATGCTTAGCCCTCGCGTGATTCCCTCAAAAGTCCCGTGCTGACTTTCGATTTCCAAACCTTCAGACTTCGGTTTGCCTCCTAAAAGCGTTCACCCACATGGACACTGAATCACTTCGGAAAATTATTCGCACCGTCAAGGATTGGCCAAAACCGGGCATTAATTTTTATGATATCTGCTCGATCATTGGAGAACCGGATGCGTTTGCATGGACGGTTGATCAGTTGGTAGCGCATTGCGCTCGGTATCGGATTGAGGCTCTGGTGAGCCCCGATGCGCGCGGGTTCTTGTGGGGGTCTCCAGTTGCATTCGCAACTCGTCTTCCTCTCCATCTTGCGCGGAAGCCCGGCAAGCTTCCGGGACCGGTTTTCACCGAGGAGTACCAGTACGAGTACAATTCCAGCAGCATTAGCATGCAGGTGGGATGCGAGCTCCAAGATAAAAGAGTGATGTTGATTGATGATGTTCTGGCTACGGGAGGCACCGCGCTGGCCGTTCTAAACTTGTTGAATCGGCGATTTGGAGTTCCGCCGGAAAAGACGTTCGTTACTGCAGTAATTAATCTCGAGTTTCTTGGTGGAAGAAGGCGTTTGCAGGAGGCAGGGACTCGAGTAGATGCCCTGTTGGATTTTCATGAATGACATAGTGTTGATTGCTCTCGAGGAGGAAGCTCCTGCGCTGGCGGGTGCGGCGAATGTATTTTTTACCGGGGTTGGAAAAGTTAACGCTGCGCTCCAGGCTTCTCGACTGATTGAACGTCATCAACCGAGACGCGTTTGGAATTTTGGAACTGCGGGAGGAATCACCGTTGGGGCGGGGATTCACCGATGCACGCGGTTTTTACAAAGAGACATGCAAGTGGGGGCGCTTGGATTTGCTCCGGGACAGACACCCTTTGAAGAAAATGTAGTCTTGGACTT
>JBILKY010000129.1:0-9599 GCA_044376395.1 Chthoniobacteraceae bacterium
CGCAGACGCGAGGGTACATCTACAGCGGGAGCAATAATTTGAGTGCGGTGGGATGGTACAATGAGAACTCGGGGAGTGCTGTACATGAAGTGGGTAAGAAGCTGGCGAACGAGTTGGGGATATATGATATGAGTGGGAACTTGCGGGAGTGGAGCGGGAGTTGGTATCCGGGATCCGAAGGCTCGAACCGGGTGATCCGAGGTGGGAACTGGTACGGCATCGCGGGGAACTGCGGGGTTGCCAATCGCGTTTACCTCAACTCGGAGTACCGCAGCTACTACAACGGCTTCCGGGTGGCCCTCAGTTCAGTTCCCTAGAGCTAGGAAGCGGAGCTGAACAGCCTTCGTGAGTGAGCGAGGGACGAGCGAGCGGCGAGGGCTGTTTTGCGGAGCGAGGAGGAGCCGTGAAAACCAACCACCCAAATTGACATGTGGCGCCCCAAAGCTTTAGCAACATTGATCGCTGGGCTTCTCGGAGTCACCCCTTCGTGTGTGCGTTTATGGCGAGCAGAAGGGGCGCCCCTTGAGGACGGGTCAGCATTGGTCACTTGGTTGCTCGGCCGTGGGATGTGGGGGCATTCCGTTTTGGACAATTACCCGATTGGCGACCCTGTGTTTTGTCGACGTCTTGAGCGAGCATTGGACCGCTGCGTCGAATTGTCGCAAACTAAAAACCAACGGGCCGCTCATAAAAAACCTTCGGGGGACACCACAACTGCGGTCTGATGCGGCGGATAAAAGATTCCTTATCCCGGGGGTAAGGTCGTCGCCTCGTTGGCGGCCCTAATAATCAACAATTTACAAATGTTTAAGGTCGTCGCCACGCCGTTGCCAAGGTCGTCGCGTCGGGGTTTCCCTGTTACCCCTTACTTTCTTTAAAGGTCGTCGTGACAACGACCTTGCGACGACCTTGATCATTTACAAGTCACTGATAATGAGCGGCGACGACGGCGCGACGACCTTAGGGAGAAGGCTGGACTAAGTGTAACGTGTCCATGAGTCCTCAAAGGCGCTTTCAGAGTATCCCTTTGCCTCGGTTTCGTCGGCGAACTTGAGAGTCTTTGGAGTAATGCCAAACGGCTTCAGGATTGCTGCCAGCCTTTGGGCGGGTCCCTTTGTATTGCCCCTTTTCCAGTCCTGCTCCCAAAAACTAGCCCAAGGGGACTCCTCAATCTCAAACAGCGCTTCGATCAAGCTGCTGGTTTTTATCCGGGTCAGATTCTGTGACTGCAAAACGGTTTTAACGTCCCGCAGCAGCCGAACCCCGTCGCTCTCCGGGTCACGGTGTGATGCGTACAGTTCCAGCAAGGCGTTCCTTGCCCGCTCGGGCCAATCACCTCCTGCAAGGTCGGCGATTGCAACCAACGGTTCCGTCACATCAGCTTGGCGGTCCCCCAGTTCACTGGGCATTGCTGGTTCAGCATTGCGGAGTTCTTCAATCACGACTGCGGACTCAGCCCAGTTTTGAAGGCGTGCGCGCAACTCCTCACTTTCAGCGATGACACGGCGAAGTCGGAAGCGTTCAACGGGATCTTGTCGAGTCTTCCTCGAAAGCGTGATCGGGATCGACCGATCCGCGACGGTGTCTGGAAGTCGGCCGATCCCCGCCAGCACTTTGGGACAAAAGACGCTGAAGTTTTTTACCTCATGCCCCTGAACAACGCACCGCGGGACTGATCCGTTCCGCTTGAATCCCGCGTTTAAAATGCCGCGGAGTCCTTCGCTTTTTTCGTCTCGCTCCTTAAAAATGGTGTCGACCTCATCGAGTAGCAAGGTCGGCGCGTTTGCGTCAATCGCTCGAAATAACACCGCCTCGGAGGGGCCAACCACCGGCCAAGGATCTGGGACAAGCAGCCCCAGAAGATCCAGCACCAAAGTTTTTCCGCATCGTTTTTCGGGGCTGTGGATATGCAAATACGGTGTGTAGTCGAATGCATCCTTGGCCCAGGCGTGCAGCACCCAAAGGGCAATCACTGGTGATTGTGACCGATTGGAGAACACGATGAATCTGTTGAAAAACGCCTCCACCGCGGCAAGCGTTTCTAAAAGGTCAACGGGAGGAGTTGGAGCCCACTCCGTAATTCGCTGAAAAAGAGTCTTGTGGAGTTTCCGAATTCATTGAAAAAGCCCTCCCAATTGATCTTTTTCGGCCGTGTGAATATTCACGCAATCGTTAAGGTCTTTTACAGGTCGTCCGTCGTGCTGTCGCAGTCCCTGAAGAGAAAAAGTGGACCCGCGGAGTCCGGCATCGATCAAAGCTTGTCGCCACCGTTTTTCTGCGTCCTGCCCTGCCTTGTTCTCGTCTTGATGAGGGACAATGCGAACAAGCTTTCCTCGTAAAGCATCAATTGCCTCCGGGATAAACGTCGCACTCGCGCCCAGCATTGCTATTGGCAGCCAACGGCGTTCTCGGTGTGGCAGTTTCAGAGCAAAATGATGGGCGGCAACAAAGTCTCCTGATCCTTCAACCAGCAAGACGCGGTCGAATGTTTCATCGAGTTTGTGGGACAGTCGTGCACCCAGCGGCCAGCCTGTGACGCCTCCCTTAGCGGTATAAGCTTTTTTTTCTTTACCGTTGCTGAATTGGAACTTCTGCCCATCGATGCGTCGTGCCTGTGCTAATCGATTGGAAGCGTCTGTGACAATCCATGCAGCGCAGTCCAAAAAAGTGCCGGCTTTAATTGTTTGAAGGTGTCGCATGGCTGCAACGGCTTGAAAGCTGACTCCGCGAAGCTTTGCAACTGCATCTACTTCAGCGTCTGTGAGGTCGCGTGAATCAGCAGGAAGCTGCATTGATTTTTGCTGTCCAGCAAAGGGCTTTTGCCGGGGTCTTGGATTACATTGCGCGGGGTTTGCTGGTAGTCCGCCTGCGAGGTCAGCAAGGCGCCTCAGAGCGCTTTTGAAAGGCTCATTGAATAACTGTTGAAGGTAACTGATTTCATCACCCCCGCCGCACCCGTTGAAACAATGCCAGAACCAGCGCCCCTTATTCGGCCAAACAGAGAAGGCTTCGGTTCGCGTATTTTCGTGAAACGGACAGAAAGCGCTACGCTTGGCGCGGTCACCGTGGCCCAGCACTGCCATCAGTTGCGGTAGCGGCAGGCGTCGTTTTAATTCGTCCGTGTCGAGCCGGCCCATGTTATGCGCCCCCTTTCTGGTCGATAGATGCCTCCATGAGGGCGCGGATGCTTCGGACACAGAAGAGGCGACGGCCTTTCAGTTTGCCGGGTTCGCGTAGGTTTACAGTGCGGATTCTCCCAGCCTCAGCAAGCCTGTAGCAGGTCGCTCGGGAGAATCCGAACATCAGGGTAACAGCCCGATGATCCAGAAACTCTGGACTCATTACGGTGCCGATCGTTGGGGGTTGTGTAGTGTATTCAGCGGAGGCGCCTTGGCGCATCATGATGTTGCTCATATACTCACTGCAAAAGTGTCAACCTCGCTTCAAAATGGCCCATTCATCTCTCAAAGCCCCACCCTACGGAGCGCGTGAACCGCTGTCAGCATGGGCGCGGCGGTTTACGATTGCCGCCAGAACGGCAAAACGCTGGGCTGCGGTCGGGCAGATTCCCGGGGCGCAAAAGGTCGGTCAGCGCTGGTATGTCCGGCGGTCCAAGGCTGCGGATAGATTCGGAGCGCGCTTCAGACGGCGGCCGTGGTCCAACGATGACCTAACTGAGTGGGATCGATCTGTCGCGCTTTCGGGAATGGATATTCTAGAGTGCCCGTCCAATCCGCCACGGCAAAGCATTTGGGATTCGCCCGATTTGCTTCCCGGCGGACTACTGCTAATTCAGGCAAACCCTGAACCGAACTACACGCTCGGCAGTTTGATGAAAGATGAAGACCGGTCCTCGAAAATTGCCGATAAAATCAGGGCCATCTTCCCTCGGAAAAAAACCAAGAAGTGCTCAGTGCTTTCATTCAGGCAGCATTCAAATTGATGCCGGCGCATCCGGATGAGGAAAAAGATCAAAGCATTCTCACCGATAGGAAAGGGGTGCGGAAACGCCTAACGGCTTCGGGGCTTGCTGCCGGTCTCGGAATGTCTCGCGCAGCGCTGTACTCGGCGTGGCGAAAAAAGGTTACTAAACGTACGATTGGTGACTTTTTGCGACACCTCGAAGGTGTTGGTCAGGCACCCAGCGCAGAGCATCAAAAAGCTCCAAACGCACGACGATTTGGGGACTGTGA
The DNA here is from genome assembly GCA_044376395.1 of Chthoniobacteraceae bacterium. Taxonomy (GTDB): domain Bacteria; phylum Verrucomicrobiota; class Verrucomicrobiia; order Chthoniobacterales; family Chthoniobacteraceae; genus Chth-196. Next base: position 4,194 of record JBILKY010000129.1, read on the forward strand.
GAACAGCTGAAACGTCTGGAGACGCTGTCACGTTTTGTGTCACGTTTTAAGGCGCTGCAGTAGATAAGGTGATGTAAGCTACTGACTTTCAGCGCTGGTACCGGTGGCGGGACTCGAACCCGCACGGGGATTGCTCCCCAACGGATTTTAAGTCCGTTGCGTCTGCCATTTCGCCACACCGGCGTCCGCCTCCAGAAGAAGGCGCGCTTAGCCAGGGTGGCACCTTAACTCTCCGGCTTCATCCCGCGCAATCGCGCAGATTTAAAAAAGTCCCTACCCGTCCTGAGGCGCCTGCCAATCGCGCCGCCCCACAACTGGTCGCCATCGAGGCCTCTGATTCCCGCCTGGTCGCAGCGGCGAAGCGGTTCGATCGCCACATGTGGGGCCGGGCCGATCCCGGCTGCCGTTGGCGCACCGTAGGATGCATCCCTGAAAAAGAAAAGGGTGGTTTCCTTGTTCATGGGTTTTGAGCTACTCTTTGCCACACATGGATGAACCTGACCTGGACGCCGTGCCCCTTGTGGTTCACAGCGCGATGCCGCTTCTTCTACTCAGCGAAATCTTCCTCTTCCCGGGATGCGATTTGCCGCTGAAGGTCTCGGCGTCCATTCAAAGCACGATGGTCAACCACGCTCTGGCGAACGATCAGATGTTCGCAGTCGGTTGCCCTTCGGAGTCAGGGGCGCTTTTCCCGGTCGTGACTGCGGGCACCATCAAGTCCGTCATGGAATTCGCGGACGGGAGTTCGGAACTGGTCCTCTCGGGTCTGCAACGCATGAGAATTCTTGGGCTCAATCAACTCAAACCGTTCCCGATCGTCCGCGTGGAACCGATTCCTTACAGTCCTGTCACCCCGGAGGAATTTGACGAGTGGCATGAACAGTTGAGCTTGCTGATCGAGAGCCGCTCCACCGAATGGAACGATTCCTTCACGCAGATGGCGGACTGGGTTCGGCGCGTCGAGGATCCTTCGATGATTGCAGACGTTGTTGGATACGCACTGGTACGCGACCGGAAGATTCTGCGTGAGTTGCTGGCGGAGGAAAACACCAAGAAACGGATGGGGCTTTTGCTGAACACGCTCGAGGAAGAGCAGTTCGAGGGGGATGACGGCCTCGAGTAAGCGGTGGGGTGGATATTGCTCGAAGCGGCGTTTTCCTGCGTCGCAAAGCTCAGACTGTGAAGCGACGGGAACGGGTCTCTTCGCTCAGCGGTAGCGTTTCCGGTAAACACCGGGCGGCTCTCCGAGGGAGCGCGTGAATTCCCGGGTGAGATGGCTGTGGTCGCTGAAGCCTGTCTCCAACGCCACGGCGGTGATCGTGCGGTCTGTTTCAATAAGGAGTTGGCAGGCTTTCCCGACGCGGAACTGACGTAGGTGGTCGGTGGGGCTGACTTGAAAGGCTTGTTTGAAGTGCCGTTGGAAGCTCCGCGCGGACATGCCCGCGATGACTGCGAGCTTTTGTACGTCGATGTGCTCGGAGTAGTGCTCGCGGATGTAGTCAATCGCAGGCGCAAGCCGCGCAAACGGGGTCGCGAATTTTGCAGCCTGCTCGAGGTTTCGGGAAATGCCTGCAAGTCCCATGACCTTGCCTCGCTTGGATCGCAGCGGGATTTTCGAGGTCACATACCAGTCGGTGCAGCCCGGGTGGCGCATCACCATTTCAATGCGATCCCAGATCTGGTTCCCTGTGAGGACATCCTGATCGTCGCGCGTGTACTGGTCCGCGAGGTACGCTGGAATAAAGTCGTGGTCGCGCTTCCCGATAATGGACGATGCGTCGCTGCAGCCGTGGGCAAGGCACATGCCGCGGCTCGCGTGCATGTAGATGCCGAGCGTGTTTTTGATGAAAAAACGCGTGTCGGGGAGCGCATCCAGCAGGAGGAGCCCGTGCTCGCGGGAGAGCTGTTCGAAAAACTCCGAGACCTGCCTTTCCGTGGCGTGCATGAGCAAGGGTGTCATCAAACCCTAAAACATTCCAAGGAGGATGTTGGGGCGATGGTGAATCCCCATGAATGGCGCGTCCGTACACAAATGCGCCGTGCCCGTACAATATCCCCGGCTTCTGAAAAAGATAGCGTGTGGACTGTCAACCAACCCCCGCAATGAAGATCTCCCAGAACGACACTCTGATTCATAACTGCACGCTCATCGACGGGACCGGCGCTGCCGCGGTGCCTGACGGCGCTCTGCTCATCCGCAACGGGCGGATCGCTTTCAGCGGCAGGTTTGCGGATGCCCCCCCGTTGGAAGTTGGCGTCGAGCGGATCGACGGACTCGGCGGCACAGTCCTGCCTGGTTTGGTCGAAGCCCACTTTCATGCGACGTATTTCAACATCGCCGCTCTGGAGGATTTGGACATCAAGTACCCCGTCGAGTATGTGTCCCTGCTGGCTTCGGTGAATGCGCGCCTCGCGCTGGAATGCGGTTACACAGCGGCAAGGTCCGGCGGCTGCTTATTCAATGTGGATTTCTGGCTCAAGAAAGCCATCGAGGAAGATCTCATTCTTGGACCAAGGCTTTCGGCCAGCGGCCGCGAGATTTGTTCCGCGGGCGGGCTGATGGACTGGAATCCCGAGTTTCGCAAGATCGGGATGGAAGGACTGGTTTTCATCATCAACGGCGCCGAGGATGCGCGCAGGGCGGTGCGTGCCCTGGTAAAGGACGGTGTGGAATGGGTGAAAACCTATCCCACGGGCGACGCTGCCTCCCCCGACATCAACGATCATCACACGCTCTGCATGACTTTTGAGGAAATGCACGCCGTGGTAGCCACGGCCCACAACCACAAGCTCAAGGTGACAGGGCATTGCCGCGCGACTCAGGGGATTAAAAACGCGCTTCGGGCCGGCTATGATGCCATTGAGCACGGCACTTTTATGGATGATGAGGCGCTGGAGATGCTGCTTGAGCGCGACGTGCCGTGTGTTCCGGCGCTTTACTTCGAAAAAGCAAGCGTCGAGCTCGGCCGCGACTTTGGATTGTCACAGGCCGTGATCGACGGACACAAGGAAACCCTGGATGCGGGCAGCGAGAGCGCCAAACGCATTCTGCGCGCCGGCGGTCGTTTGGGGATGGGCGGCGATTACGGATTCGGATGGAACCCGCATGGCGACTACGCGCGAGAGCTCACGTTTTTCGTGCGCGATGTCGGCCTCACACCGGTTGAGGTGATTTCGTGTGCGACCAAGACCGGCGCGGAGATCATGGGGCGCGGCGAGGATTTTGGCACCTTGGAGGTAGGCAAACTTGCGGACGTGCTGCTGGTGGATGGAGACGTGATCGCAGATATTTCTGTGCTCGAGGACCGTAAAAATATTCTCGCTGTGATGCAGTCCGGCGTTCTGAAGGCGGGGCGTTTGGCGAAGCCATTTCCGACCATGGTGCGCCGCGAAAAATAACTCGATGAATCAGCCGCGCCAATTTCCAGAGCAAGCGCTCCTGTCGAAAACGAGCACGCGCCTGTCGTTCGTGAAACAGGATGTCGGTGCGGATGTGACGCTCTTGCTGCTGCACGGAGTGACCCGCCGCGCGCTGGACTGGATGCCTGCGTTTCCTGCTTTGAGCGGCTTCGGAAACCTTTTTGCATGCGACTTCCGCGGGCACGGTGAATCCGATAGGGCATCGTCATATTTGGTCACGGATTACGCAGAAGATGTGGTTGAGTTTCTTAGCGCGGAAGTAGCTTCTCCCGTGGTGATCGTTGGACACTCGCTCGGGGCCATGGTGGCGGCTGCAGTGGCCGCCCGTCTGCCTGAGCGGGTTCGGGCGGTGGTGCTTGAGGATCCGCCTTTCGAGACGATGGGCGCCGCGATCATTGGCACGGCGTGGCAGCACCAGTTTATCGGGATGCAGTCAGTCGTTCAAAAAGCGTCGGGAGACGCGGGCATTGCTGACAGGCTGGCGGATGTTTCCATCCCTCAAGCCGACGGCAGCAGTAAAAAGCTCGGGGAACTCCGCAGCAAAGCCTCTCTCAAATGGAGCGCCCAGTGCTTGCAGACTGTCGATCCCGGGGTATTCACTTCACTGATTCAGGGGCGCTGGCTTCATGGCTATGATCGCTCGCAGATTCTGCCGGCAATCCGTTGCCCCGCGTTGCTTTTGCAGGCTGACCCTCATTCGGGTGGCGCGCTCACCGACGCGGACGCGGTTGGGGCAGCCGCGGCCATGCAGCGATGCCGGCACGTGCGTTTGGGCGGAGCCGGGCACCAACTGCACCGGGATCATTTGGATGTGTTTCTTTCGTGTTTGAATGAGTTCATGGCGGCAGGCCTCAGTTAGTTTTATCTCGCATCCGCAATTCCAAGTCCCCAATCCATCGCTATGAAAATCCTCCCACGCTCCTTGTTTTGGTTTTCCACCGTTTTGATGCTCACACTGCTCGCTGCATCGATGAGCGCTGCGGATGGAGAGAAGGGGCTGTTCAGGCAGGACAATCTCGCGGCTTGGTGCATCGTGCCTTTCGATAAGGCGAAGCGCACGCCTGAACAGCGTGCTGCGATGCTTGAGAAACTCTCGATCCGTCACTTTGTCTACGATTACCGCGCCGAGCATGTTCCCCAGTGGGACGACGAGATGGCGGCAATCAAACGGCATCACGTGAATTTGCTCGGATGGTGGTTTCCGGGTTCGCTGAGCGCGGATGCATTAAACGCGCTAGATTTATTCCGCCGTCATCAGGTGAAGCCCCAGCTCTGGGTAAGCGGGGGCGGGGGAGGGATTGATCCCGGCGCGGCAGACGAGCAGGAACGCCGCATCGCTGCCGAGGTCAAACGACTTAAACCGATCGCCGACGCAGCAAAAGCCGACGGATTGAAGGTGGGGCTCTACAATCACGGCGCGTGGTTCGGAGAACCAGACAATCAAATTGCCGTGATCCGCGCGTTGAAGGCAGAGGGTGTTGAAAACGTGGGTATCGTCTACAATCAACACCACGGGCACGGTCACATTGAGGGATTCAAGGAGTTGCTCAAGCGCATGCTGCCGCATCTGATTTGTTTAAATCTCAATGGCATGGACGTGCGCGGGGATCAGGTGGGACGAAAAATCTTGCCTTTGGCCGTGGGATCAGAGGATTTGCAACTGCTCAGGATTATCGCGGAGAGCGGGTACTCGGGCCCCATCGGGATCCTCAACCACACGGGCGAGGACGCCGAAGAGCGCTTGATGGATAATCTGGATGGCCTTCGCTGGCTGTCCGCGCAGGTCCGGGGCGAACCCGCGGCGGCAAAGCCTGTTCCCCGCACGGCTGTGCCCGCCGCCAGCGGGCAGGGGAGCTCTGTAAAACCCGAGAAACCCGGGAATTCTGGAGCGCAGTCCGCAGTCGGTGTTCCGTCGCTGAGCGCCGCGTTTGGAAAGGCTCTTCAGGGAAGCTTCCAAACCGAGGGCAAACCCGAATACCGCAAGCT
>JBILKY010000409.1:0-3011 GCA_044376395.1 Chthoniobacteraceae bacterium
TGGGAGTCGGGGTTTAACAAGCATCCCATCAATGATCTCGAGCTGATTCGCGACTGGAACCTGCGCGCGGCTTTCGGCGCTTTTTCAGCGATCAAGCAGGGCAGCACGGACGAGGAAAAAGCAAAGGCGGCCTTGAAGTGGGTGTCCTATGTGGGCGGACCGCGCGAATCGCGTCTGCTCCAAGGCGACATGGTCCTCACGCAAGACGACATCGTGGCGCAAAAGGATTTTCCAGATGGAATGGTGCCCACTACTTGGGACATCGACTTGCATTACCCGAGGGAACAGTACGCGGCGAAGTTCCCGGATAATCCGTTTATTTCACGCGCTGAATTCGGCAAGCATGTGGACCGCAAGAACGGTTACCCGGTGCCCTACCGGTGCTTTTATTCGAAAAACGTTCCCAATCTTTTTATGGCGGGACGGAATATCAGCGTGACGCATCAGGCGCTTGGCACGATCCGTGTGATGCGAACTTGCGGCATGATGGGTGAAGTCGTCGGAAAGGCTGCGTACGTCGCGGTGCTCCACAAAACGGATCCGCGCGGGGTGTACGAGGGTTATCTCAATGAACTCATCCAACTGGTGAGCCAGCCCGGGGCGATGCGCCGCGACGGACTCAATGGCGAGCTGCGTGTGGATCCCAGCATCCCCGATCCATCCACGCTTGCGGGAGGCTGGATGAACCGGGATCTGCCCCAGTTCGCGACCCATCTCCAGAAGATGATTGGCGAGGCTCCTATTCCTCTTCCCGGCATCGTGATTGATGACAAGAAGGCAAAAATGGTGGGCAAATGGGCCTCCAGTCACGGGTTGCTCCCGAATGTCGGTGGAAATTACCAGTACACGGCCGCAGGCAGCGACGCCGAGGCCCGCTTCGAGTTCAAGGTTCCGAACACCGGCAAATACGAAGTACGCGCGTATTGGGCGGGACACGAGAATCGCGCCGCCAAAGCGCCCTGCAGCATCGAGCGTCCCGGCCAGCCGCCAGTGACGCTGCGTCTGAATCAAAAAGAAAGCACTCCTGACGGCGCGCATTCGCTTGGGGTTTTTGAATTCGCCGCGGACGCGTTGCATGCCGTCGTGTTGCGTGCCGCAGGTGCTGATGGCACCATTCACGCCGATGCGGTGCAAATTCTCCCAGCCAAATAAACGCGGCGTTTTAACCGGGACAACGGGAATATTGGGAACAAAGCGCCCGTCCGGCTTGTGAACGCGATGCTGCCGGGCCTTTTGCGCGGACGCCTCGTGCAGGTGTGGCGTCTGCTGGCCGTGGTGTTGGCCGCGTGGCTGCTGCATGTGGCGGCGCCGTCCCCGAACAAAAACGCGTCCGCAGTCTCGGACGCGGTGAAGCTGACGGATGCGCGCGCGTCCTTTCCAAAGGCGCACCAACTGCGGGCCCTTGCGGACGGGCGCGTCGAAGTGCTGGATGATTCCAGAACGCCCCTGGGGTTCTTTGTTTTCACAGCGCCCCAAAGCGACTCCATCATCGGGTATGCCGGGCCCAGTAATCTCCTGGTGGCTGTGGGAAATGACGGCCGGATTCGAGGTGCGCGTCTTTTGCACAGCGAAGACACGCCTTCCCATGTCGCAGCGCTCGAGGGCTCCGGCAAATTCTGGGAAAAACTTTCAGGGTGGTCCCCGGAACACGAACCCCCTCCAGCCGTTGATGGCGTGGCAGGCTCGACATTGACTGCGCTCGCTTGGGTGGAGGCCATCGCGCATCGCTTTACCGGGGGACGGGTTTCCCTGCGGTTTCCCGAGCCTGTTGCGATCGAGGAGGCGCGTGAATTTTTCAAGGATGCAGCGGCGATTGGAGCGGAGGAGACGCGCAAGGGTTGGATGAAAGTGAGATCAGCCGAAGGCGCCCTGCTCGGCTACTTGGTACGCACCTCCCCCGCTTCGGATGATCTTATCGGTTACCAGGGACCGACGGAATCGCTGCTGGCGGTTGCGGTTGATGAAAAAACCATCCTCGGCGTGCGCATGCGCAAAACCTACGACACGCCCGACTACGCCGACCGTGTTCGCGGAGATGCGTATTACATGAAGCTGCTGACCAAGTGGGACACGCAGCAGTGGAGGACATTGGATTTTCAAAAAGAAGGCATCGAGGGGGTCGCTGGCGCCACGATGACCAGCTATGCGGTTGCGGAAGGGATCCGCCAAACCTTCGCCCGCGATGCACGTGTGGAGGCCGGTCCGATGAGGCAGGGTTTCTGGCAGCGGCTTGACCGGACGGATGCAGCCATGACGGCGATTCTTGTCGGAGCGCTGGTGATGGCGTTTTCGCCGCTGCGCGGAAACCGCGTGGTGCGGCTCGTTTGGCGCGGGGTTGTGATTGGCGGGCTCGGCATTTGCCTCGGGCAGCTGTTGTCGCTCTCGCCTTTGGTGGGCTGGGCACAGCACGGGCTGCCGAATTTGCAGGCGGGCGGGTTCCTACTGCTCGTTGCTGTGGCGTTGCTGGTGCCCTGGGGGACTCGTCGGCAGGTTTATTGCCATCACGTGTGTCCGCACGGGGCGGCCCAGGAGCTGCTGGGCGGTTTTTCGCGGCTGCATGTGCGGGTTCCAGACTCGCTGCACAAGTTGCTGCGGGTGGTGCCGTCGGCAACGCTGGGTGCCGTTTTTTTCGGGGCTTTGTTCGCGGGCGATTTTGCGGTGAGCAAGGTCGAGCCGTTCGACGCCTGGACGCTGGGTAAAGCGGCGCTGGTTCCCGCGTTCATCGCGGTGTTCGGCCTCTGTGCGAGTGTGTTCGTGCCTCAGGCGTATTGTCATTATGGGTGCCCGACCGGTGCATTGCTGCAATTCGTGCGGATGACCTCCGCGACTCAGGGTGTTGGGCGCAAGGATTACTGGGCGTTCGCGATGCTTCTCGCCGGTGCGCTGCTCGTCGTGCTGCGCCCAACGATCCCGCCCAACGGCGCGGATGCTGATCTCGCGGGCGCGCAGGAACGCGTGGTGACGCGTTTTGAAGCTTCCGGCGGTTCGGCGGCAATCGAATTCCGCGGCGC
>JBILKY010000410.1:0-2995 GCA_044376395.1 Chthoniobacteraceae bacterium
CAAGCAGCGTGGAAGCGGAAATCAAAAGGCCTGCGCCAAATGCCGGAAGCGCGCAATGGGAACGCACCGCGTCGATGCTGGCCTTGCCGCACACCCCGCAACTCGAACTGATGAAAGAGTGTCTCTGAAACAAATGCGGGGCAAGGCGCACGTCCTCGCATAACTCCACCTTGACGATGTTGCCGGTGTTCTCGGGGATCGAAACGTTTTCGCAATGCCTTATCGATGACACCTCGTCCATTCCGCGAATCACGCCTTCGGTAAACAAAAAACCAAGCACCAGCTCCAGGTCGTTCCCCGGGGTGCGCATTGTGACGGCGAGCTCGCGCGTTTCACGGCCCGCATCGCTTGAGTAACCAAGCTCAATGCCCAGAGGCTCCTCGGACGCTACCAAATCGTCCTGCTCGCATGCCGTAGCCGAAGTGACTCGCAGGATTTTAAAGGCGCGCACTGGTGGCTTTGTCATGATGGCTTCCAGATGCTTCGCAAAAGTAGGCGCATAAAACGAGTGAAAACCCCTGAACGTGCCGGTATGCACCCTCGGGTGCTGGTATGCGTGCCCACGTGCGGGCCTGTGTCCGCGCCAATCGCAGCGTCCACACAATATGCGTGCTTGAAATCCAGCGTAAATCCGAGTCTGGATAACCGCAGCGCCGGCTGCTTCGCACGATAAAGATATCGCAGGCACCCTGCGTGTCCCGGCCAGTTCCACCCCTTTACCGACCCGAATCCGATGGTTTTTCTCGAGCGTTCATCCACCGTAGCAGGCCCCGAATTTTCGCGTTGGATGACACCGCCGGCCGCAATCGCCGTTCACATGTGCATCGGGGAGGTGTACGGATTCAGCGTCTTCAATGCGCCGCTCACCAAGGTTCTGGGTGTCAGCCAATCCCTGCCGGGACAAGACTGGACGATCCCTCAGGTCGGCTGGATCTACTCGATTGCGCTATTCATGCTGGGGATCTCGGCGGCGACTTTTGGCAAGTGGGTGGAAAAGAGCGGGCCGAGAAAAAGCATGGTTGCGAGCATGCTGTGCTTTTGTGGCGGACTTTTGATCGCCGCCCTCGGCGTACAAATGCACCGTATCGAGCTGTTGTACCTCGGGTACGGCGTCGTGGGCGGAATCGGCCTGGGCATCGGCTACATTTCGCCGGTATCGACGCTCATGAAATGGTTCCCGGATCGTCCCGGGATGGCCACCGGGATGGCGATCATGGGGTTTGGCGGTGGGGCGCTGCTGGGTGCCCCGCTCGGGGTCCAATTGATGGATCATTTCAAAACCCCCGAATCCGTCGGTGTCGCGGGCGCGTTTGTTGCCATGGCTGCGCTGTACGCGGTGTCGATGCTGTTCGGCGCCTTCATTGTCCGCGTGCCGGCCGAGGGCTGGAAGCCCGCCGGTTGGAGCGAGCCGCAGACCGGCAACACCAACTCCGGCCCGCCGACTCAACCGCGAGCCGCCGTACAGGTCAGCGTCGACGTTGCGTGGAAAACGCCGCAGTTCTGGCTCCTGTGGATCGTGCTCTGCATGAACGTGAGCGCCGGGATCGGCATCCTTGGCCAGGCTTCGCTCATGTGCCAGGACATGTTTGGCGTCGGCGCCGCCATTGGCGGAGGGTTCGCGGGCCTGCTTTCTATCTTCAACATGGGCGGGCGCTTCGTCTGGTCCTCCCTTTCGGACCGGCTCGGCAGGCGCGCGGTGTATTGCATTTTTTTCGTCGCAGGGGGCGCCCTTTACTGCGCCGTGCCTTTGACCCAGCGGGCAGGCGCGCAGGGTTGGTTCGTCGCAGTTACCGCCCTCATCATCTCGATGTACGGCGGCGGATTCGCAACCATTCCCGCCTACCTGCGTGACCTCTTCGGCACGATGCAGGTCGGGGCAATTCACGGCCGCCTGATCACCGCTTGGTCCATTGCGGCTGTGATCGGCCCCTCCCTGATCAATTACATCTCCGAAGCCCAGAAGAAATCAGGTGTTCCCGCTGCAGAGGCGTATAATCTGACGATGTACATTGTCGCTGGGCTGCTTGTCGTCGGGCTAATTGCAAACCTACTGGTAAAACCGGTGGATTCGCGCTTCCATCACCGCGCGGCCGGCAATGCGGACGCCACCTCGTCAAACGCATGAGAACGCTTCAACTCCTTTTCGCCTGGCTGTGGATCACGCTCCCGCTTTCCTGGGGCGTGTATAACTCCGCATTGAAGGCGCTGCCGCTCTTTGCGTCGAAGCCCGTGCCTGCGTCTGCGCCATTGAAGTAACTCTCACTTCGCGCACCGCCGCGCGATCACTTCGATGCACCATCCCTTGATCATTCCGCCGCCATGATGCGCCTCGCCCTCAAGATGCTGTTCGGCGACCGCGCTAAATACGCGATGCTCGTGTGCGGACTCACTTTTTGTGCGCTGTTGATGACCCAGCAGACCTCGGTGTTCTGCGGGCTTTTGCTTTGGACCACTGCAACCATCCGAAACGTGCGCGTGCCCGTTTGGGTGGCGGATTCAAAGGTGGAGCAGGTGAACGAAGTGGTGCCTTTGCGGGAGATCGAGCTCCAGCGCGTCCGCTCGGTGGACGGCGTGCAGTGGGCCGTGCCTTTGTTCTGGAGCATCCTGCAGGCGCGACTGCCGGACGGAACATTTCAGGCGGTGCAGCTCACAGGGCTCGATAGCGCCACTCTTGTGGGGCGCCCTGGCCGGATACGCGAGGGTAACATCGAAGATCTGCGGCTCCCGAATGCAGTGATCGTCGACCAAGTAGCGATCTCAAAATTTCGCAAACGCGGGATCCAACTGCACATCGGATCCACTTTCGAGATCAACGACAAGGAGGCTCGCGTCGTGGCGATTTGCGAGACGGAGCGTTCATTTCTTGGACAACCCTATGTGTTCACCACCTACTCACGCGCTCTTGAGTACTCGCCCCCGCAGCGCAAGCTTCTCTCCTTTATTCTCGTGCAGCCAAAGCCGGAAACCGATGTGGCTGGGTTGATTAAAGACATCG
>JBILKY010000130.1:0-9546 GCA_044376395.1 Chthoniobacteraceae bacterium
TTTGGGCTACGCAACTTTTCATAATGATGACTCTAAGGTTTTGAATCCGAGTAAGTCATCGAGGGAAGCCAAGTCTAACTCGACCCAATGAAACTCCACATTCTCCCGTTCACGCTCGCCGTCTTTGCTTCCGTCTGTCAGTTGGCTTCAGCTCAGTCGCCCCTCTCAGAGCAGGAGCGAACTTTAGGGTTCAAGTCGATTTTTGATGGATCCGGAGTGGAAACGTGGTCCCAGAAAGGGAACTGGGTTGTCGAAGATGGAGCGATCTTCCGAAAGGAAAAGGGTGGAAGCCTTGTCTTCAAAGAACAACCCGTTCCAAACGACTTTGAGTTGCGCTTCGAATGGAAGATTTCAAACAAAGGCAACAGCGGCGTTTATTACCGCCCAGGACAGTATGAGTATCAAATTCTCGACAATGCCGGACATCCCGACGGAAAAAACCCGCGTACCAGCGCGGCCTCTCTCTACTTTTGCATGCCGCCAGCCAAGGATCTGACCAAGCCGGTAGGAGAGTGGAACGAAGCCAGAATCGTTTGCAAAGGCACCGTGGTTCAGCATTGGCTCAACGGCGAAAAGGCCGTGGATTTTGACTACGCGGATCCACGCTGGGAGAAAGAAGTCGAGTTGTTGCGCATCCGTGGGGGGGACGTCCATTCGCGCGGCTCATTCCTGCAGTTTCAGGATCACGGTGATTCGGTTTGGTACCGGGCGGTTCGTATAAGAGAGATTCCTGTTCACGAGCAATTGGTGAGCAAAAACATCAAGCCCGCGCCCGTGCCGGAGGAGATGCTCGAGAAGGAGCGGAAGTTTATCGAGTCTAAGAGGCAAGCAGCGGAAAACGGTCAAAAGTGAACATTGCAGGTCCCAACGGTGGCGCGATCGAGTTGCACGGCGGCTCCGGCAATAATTTAGACGGCTGCGCAGGTTGCATTATTTTCGGATGGTGGAATATTCGGATGCGATCTTTTAGACTCTCGAAATTAGCTTTCTGAAATCCATCCCATGCCTACGGCTATCAGTCCCGAAATTTCCCTCCCCTGGCGAGCGTGTTCTGGAAATTTCATTCGCTGGTTAGTGGTCCCTATGTTGGCGCTTTGCGCGGGGTTCGGCGATCTTCGCGCTGGCACTGTCGTTTTGGATCCCGGGCACGGCGGCTACGATCCGGGCGGGGTGCCGGGCCAGCGCTATTCCGAGAAGGCCGCGGCATTGGATATCGCGCTGAGGGTCCGAGCAGGCCTGATTGCTCGGGGGCATCGGGTTGTGATGACGCGCACGTCTGACGTTTTCGTGGGTCTCTCGGATCGGGTATCAATTTCCAAACGCACTTCGGGCAGTCCGGTTTTCGTAAGTATTCACCTGAATTCTGCTCCGAATAAGGATGCAACCGGTGTGGAGACTTACTACTACAGTTCTAAAAGTACGCGCCTTGCGCGAGCCATCCATCAGCAAGTGCTTGGTGCGGCGGGAAGCCCCGATCGGGGCGTGAGGCGCGCTCGGTTTTATGTACTCCGCTACAACACCAGGCCTTCTGTGCTTTTAGAATTGGGCTTTCTTACGAACGCCACAGAGGGTGCAAGAATCTCGCGATCCTCTAAACACCGTCAGAAACTAGCGGATGCAGTTGTGTCGGGAATTTGTTCGGTGGTGCGCTGATTAGTTCGCTGACTTGTTCGGAAAGGGGGGCCGAAGCGAGGATTTGCCTTCCGCTAGGGGTGGAGGCTGGGCTTTGCTGTTAAGGCTCCAATCTTTTAGACCTCACATTCACTATGCCGGAATGCACTTTCTACACGACCGCGATCGATTACACGAACGCGGCTCCCCATATAGGTCACGCCTATGAAAAAGTTCTCACGGACGTCCTCACGCGCTACGAGCGGTTGTGCGGGCGGCCGGCTTTTTTTCTCACCGGCGTTGACCAGCATGGGCAGAAAGTCCAGCAGTCCGCAGAAAAAGAAGGGCTTTCACCTCAGGATTTCGCAGACCGCTGCACCGCCCAATTCATCGACCTTTGGAAGAAGCTTGGTGTCCATTACGATGGCTGGGCTGCGACAACGCATCCAATCCACAAGCGTGTGGTCCAAAGAATTCTTCAAAGGCTGCACGATGAAGGACAGCTCTATAAACAGGCGCACCGCGGGTTTTATAGCGTCCGACAAGAGCAGTTTCTCACTGACAAAGAGCGGGGCGAGGACGGTGAATTCGGGCCCGAATGGGGCCAGGTTGTGGAACTGGAGGAGGAGAACTGGTATTTCAAACTCTCCAAGCACAAGGAATGGTTGCTCAATCATATTGATACGCATGACCGTTTCGTTATCCCTGCGTTTCGAAAGTCAGAACTGCGTAATGCGGTGGAAAAGCTCTCGGGTGACCTGTGCATTTCGCGGCCGAAATCACGCTTGAACTGGGGCATCGAGCTTCCCTTCGACACCGATTACGTAACTTATGTCTGGTTTGACGCGCTGATTAATTACGTGTCGTTCGCGGGATATCTTGCGGAGGGCGGTGAGGGCCTTCCTCGTTTCGAGTCGCTTTGGCCGGCAGCTGCGCACGTCATCGGCAAGGACATCCTTATTCCGGCACACGGCATCTATTGGACGATCATGCTGCATGGAATGGGTTTTTCGGACGCGGAGATCCCAGCATTTCTTGTGCATGGATGGTGGAACATCGCGGGAGCGAAAATCAGCAAGAGTTTGGGAAACACGGTTGATCCGAACGCTCTCGTTGAGCGGTACGGAGCGACAGCTTTGCGGTATTACCTCATGGTGGACATTGTCACAGGTAAAGATGCGGATTTTTCAGAGGAACGCTTAAGGAGCCGTCATAATGACGAACTCGCGAACAACGTGGGCAACTTGTTGAACCGCACTTTGAACATGTCAGCGCGGTACAAAGGGAGCGTGCTTCGCAACGTTAAGGTTGAGCACGAGTTGCTGGCCGCGTTGGTGTCTGCGGAGTTGCCGCAGGCTGTGGCTGTTTACTCAAAAGCGATGGAAGAATATCAGGTGGACGCTGCTCTGCGGGCAGCTGTGGGGCTTGCACGGTTTTGCAATCAACTCATTGAGTCAGTCGCGCCTTGGAAGTTGGCAAAGGATGCAGCGCAGGGCGAACTCTTGGATGCGGTTCTTTACCATCTGGCGGAATCCCTCAGGGTGGTTGCGATCATGCTCGAGCCCGTGATTCCTGAGGCTGCACGCGCCGTTTTTAGCCAGATGCAGATCCATGCAGAGCCCATTCTTTCCGATGCAGTCTGGGGGTTGTTGAAGGACGGGCATGTGCTTGGGGCTCCGACGCCGCTTTTTCCCAGGTTGGAAGCCCCGCCTGAAGCAGCGTGAGCCCACGGTGGTGCCTCTGAAACGTCGAGGGCGCGAGAGCTTGTTGACTTCCCCTTGCGTGACCTGGGTTTTGGCTTCCTAATTGCACGACAGAGATCTCCCCATGAAGCTCGCTCCATTTAATGCTTTGGGTCACGCGTCGCTCGGCTTGATGCGTTATTTGGGCGAACTCGCGTTTCTTGTTCGCGACACTGCTGAGTCCATCAGGGTAGCGCCATTGAGGTGGCGTTTGCTCCTGAGGCAGATCGCAGAGATCGGGTTCCGCTCGCAGTTGGTCGTGATTGTAACCGGCGCCTTCACGGGTGCAGTGTTTTCGGCACAAACGTATTTTCAGTTTCATCGTCTCGGCATGGACTCTGCGGTTGGAGCGGTTGTCGCGGTGTCGATGTTTCGTGAACTGGGGCCCGTGCTGACGGCTTTGATGCTTGCGGGACGTGTCGGGGCATCCATTGCAGCGGAGATTGGAACCATGAAAGTTACCGAGCAAATTGAGGCATTGAGGGCGCTCGGCGTTCACCCGATTGATTACCTGATTGTGCCCAGGGTGCTTGCACTGATCATTTCCGGCCCACTACTTGCCGCTGAGTGCATCGGGTTGGGGATAGGTGCGGGCTACTTGGTTGCCACCAAGGTGCTGGGTATTTCGGAGGCGTATTACGTCACAAACATGCTGAAGTTCACAACAGAGCGGGACCTGAAGATGGCGATGATCAAGGGCGTGTGTTTTGCAGTCTTGATTGGGTTCATCGCCTGCGCCGAGGGTCTTAAAACCTCGCAGGGCGCTGTGGGTGTCGGGCGCGCGCCGACTCAGGCGGTGGTCATCGCCTCACTCGTCATTCTGATCTCCAACTTTTTCCTGTCCTTCGCGCTGAATATTTTCTTCCCAGCCGGCACCTACTGACGCTTGGTATGATCGAAGTCCAGAATCTGCATAAAAAATTTGGTGACCAGACGGTTTTGGACGGGGTCAGCATCTTGATTTCACCGGGCAAAACGCACGTGATTTTGGGAAGGTCTGGATGTGGAAAGAGTGTTTTGCTGAAACACCTAGTGGGGCTCATGCAGCCAGATTCCGGAAAAGTTCTCATCGACGGCGAGGACATTTCCAAACTTCCCGAAAGGCGGCTCGGGCCGATTCGAAAGAAAATCGGCATTTTATTCCAGAGTGGTGCGCTCTTTGACTCGATGAGCGTCGCTGAGAATATTGCATTCCCTTTGCGGGAATCGGGGATCCGCGACGCCGAGCTTATCAGGGCCAAGGTGGCTGAGGCTCTGGACATGGTGGATCTCAGTGGCGAGGAGGAAAAGATGCCGGAAAACCTCTCTGGGGGAATGCGCAAGCGAGTCGGGTTGGCGAGAACCATCGTTTCGCGTCCAGCTTGCATTTTGTATGACGAACCCACCACGGGGCTCGATCCGATTGCCACGGATTCCATCAATCATTTGATCCGGCGTTTACAAAAGCGCTTGCAGGCAACCTCGGTCGTGGTCACTCATGATATGAAAACCGCTTTTCATACGGCAGACCGGATAGGTTTTATGCATGAAGGGCGCTTGTATTTTGAAGGCACCCCCGACGAGTTGCACCATTCAAAGGACCCAATCCTGAGAGATTTTATTGAGGGACGATCTGGAGAGACGGACTGATGATGATTTTTGCAACAACCGCGTAATCTTATGGCAAACGAAAAAAAAGGCCGCGCCGAGACGATGGTGGGCATTTTCCTCTTCACAGGACTGGCGATCATCGGCGTTCTGGTTGTCACCTTTGGACGTTTGGGAACCGCGTTGAAGGCACCCTACGAAATTACCGTCCTCTTCACCAACGTCGGCGGCCTCGCCTCGGGGGCGGACGTCATGCTCTCCGGCGCGAAGGTCGGGTTCATTGCAGCAGCGCCCCAGTTGGTCGGGGATTCCTATCGAGTCGCAGTGCGCCTCAAGGTCCAGCAGGATATAAAGATCCCTCGCAAAAGCCGATTCATGGTCGGTAGTGCGAATCTGCTTGGGGACAAATACATCGAAATTGTGCCGAGTTCGGACATGGACCCAACGGATTTATTGTATCCCGGCGAAATCATCGAGGGCAGCAGGTCGGGCGGATTTGATGAACTCGCCGCGCGGGGGGGGGAAGTGCTTGATCAGCTTTCCGAAAGTTTAAAGGGTTTCCAGGCCCTCACGGCCACGATCAATAAAAAGCTTCTCAACGACGAGAACATCAAAAATCTGTCCGAGACGTTCGGGAACTTGCGGGAGGGCTCCGAAAATTTCAAGAAGACGAGTCTGACGTTGGATTCAGTGATCACAAAAACCGGCAATGTTGCGGATTCTGTTCAAAAACTTACCAAGTCAGCAAATGAGGGCAAGGGTGCGCTTGGGTTGCTGCTCAATGACAGGGAAACGAGCGACAATCTACGCTCGTTCATCTACAATCTGCGTCATTCAGGCGTTCTCTTCTACAAGGACCGGCAAATTCCAGAATCCGAGGCGAAGAAGAAGTAAGCGACGGCGGGCAGTTGAGAAAACTCAGCCTGCCTGCGGCCCGACCGTTGTGTTAAGTTCCTCGTTTTCATTCAGGAGCGCGCAAGCTCGCGTGAGTCGCGGTTGGAACTCTCCTTTACAGCGAGCCGAGGAAATCAAGGAGTGACTTCTTGCGGTCCGCTGTAAGTTTCGCAAAGCGGTCTCTCGCGATCTTTCCTTCACCTGCATGGGCCAGCACTGCGAGTTCTGCGGTGGATGCCCTTCCGTCGTGAAGGAAAGCGTCGCGGAGCCGCAGCCCCCAAAGCGGTGAAGTGCGCATCTCGGCTGCGGTCGCGCTGCCTTGTGGAATGCCATCGCCGAGGGCTCCCATGTCGTGCAGAAGCAGGTCGGAATAGAGATCGACTGCGCGGTTTGAAAGCGCCGCTATCGGACTGGTTCCCGTCTTTAGCGAAGGGACATGGCAAACCGCGCAGCCGATTTCCTTGAAGACTGTTTCACCTTTGATGATGGAAGCATTTGCTGTTGCCCGCGGGACCGCTGCCAAAAGCCGCATGTAGTCAGCGGTCAGGATGAAGTCCGGTTTCGGATTTCCCGTGGAAGTTATATCTTCTGGATCTGATGTCTTGTCAGATTCAGCGAGAAGCAGAGCGTTCCCGTTTGGCGCGTTTTCGCGCGGGAAAATTTCGTTAGTCACCCCCATCTCGTTAAGGTAAGCATCAGCTGAAAAAGCATTCAGCGAAGCATGCTGAGCTTTCCAGCCGAAGCGCCCGATCCGAGTAATTCCGGTGATCGCATCTCGGACGACAGATAAACGTCCTTTCACTCCATCGGGCTTGGATTGGGCCGCGAGGGATTGAATTGTTGCATCAGGGATCGCCTCCACCAGTCCAGCTCCAAAGAGGGGTGTAGTGATCCGGTTCGCAACCACATTTGCCTCGCGGGGGATTCTCTCTAGGAATTTTTGGGCGGTAGCGCGTCTCTGAAGTAGCGGTCCACCGAGGGAACTCAGCGGGTCGAACACGCCGTTCGTGACCTTCCCGAAGTGGGTGACGGCAGTGCGGCTCGCGCCTCCTGCTCCGCCCCTGAAGTGGCATGCCACGCACGACACATCATTGAAAATCGGCCCCAGACCTGCCTCAGCAGTTTCAACTTCCAGAAATACATTTTTCGCGACGTTAAATTCGGCGAGCTCTGCAGATGATAGACCTTGGATGGGATTGGCGAATTTGCCTGAGTTTGCGATGGGCAGCCCAGGAGGTGTGGGGGTTGCCGAGCGGGGCGGAACATTTGGTTGGGCGGGCGGAGAGGGCTGGATCCCCCCCGCAGCTGTGGCGGGAGGAGCCGTGGGCTTCAATGGCGCTTTTATCGCGGGTGGGGACGGAAGTGCGGGAGCCCCGACGGCCTGGATGATGTTGGACATGCTGACTGCCGCTGTTAGGAGGAACAACTGAGTTTTCATGCGCTTTGGGTTCTAGTTGCGGATCCGGGATTGAATCCGATGGGAGACAGTTCAATCGGCAAATGTCAGGGTTTCACTCTGACAGGGGGGCAGATTTGTCAGGATTCGGTAAATGAGAATCCCGACAGCACCCATCCTACTGCTCATGGGAGCATGGTGGCGTACCGAAGGATTTCCATTTATGCCTGATCGCGGAAAGTGTAAGCCGTTCACATGAAGAGGGTACTTGAGAAAAACCGAGCCGCGGTAGCATTCATCGGCACAGGGGTGATGGGGCGGAGCATGGCTGGGCATCTGCTCGAAGCGGGGCATCGCTTGTACGTTTTTAACAGGACGCGCGAAAAGGCAGCCCAGCTGGTGAATGCCGGAGCTGTTTGGTGCGAGTCACCGGGGGACGCGGCATCAAAGGCTGAGGTCGTGATCACGATGCTCGGTTATCCGGTGGACGTAGAGTCGATCTACTTTGGCGCGAATGGCGTTTTGGATTCAGTTGTTCGCGGCGGGCTGCTCATCGACATGACGACGTCCAGTCCCGAGCTGGCCAAACGAATCGCGGTGGAAGCCGAAGGGAAGGGCCTGTACGCGGTGGATGCTCCCGTGTCGGGCGGCGACGTCGGGGCGCGTGAGGCGCGCTTGGTGATCATGGCGGGCGGATCTGCCGCCGCATTTGATCGCGCGCTGCCGATTTTACAAGTGATGGGAAAGACGATTCGGCGCCTGGGAGAGGCGGGTGCGGGGCAACATTGCAAGATGGCGAATCAGGCAGCTGTTGCTGTGGGCATGTTGGCTTGGTGTGAGGCGATGGCTTATGCGAAGGCTCAAGGACTTGATCCCGCGGAAGTTCAGCAGGTGATCAGTGGAGGCGCTGCTGGAAGCTGGGCGATGAGCAATCTTGCGCCCCGGGCGCTGGCTGGTGACTTCGCTCCTGGATTCTATGTGAAGCACATCATCAAAGATATTCTGATCGCACTCAGAAGCGCCCGCGATTGCGGTCTTAAGCTGCCCGGGCTGGAAAAAGCTTTGGCGCTTTTCGAGAAGGCTGCAGCGATGGGGTGGCAAGAGTGCGGAACCCAAGTTCTTTACCGGCTCTACTGCGAGCAATAAACTCCCAACGCCTTTTGTGCTGCGACGCCGCCGGATCGCAGGTTTGCGTCTCTAATTCGATTGATGCGGCTTTCGGGACCAATCGAAGAGCAGTTCTTCGATTCGCGCCAGAACCTCCTCCATCGTCTCCCAGTCCGGGAGGAGAGTGATCCTAAAACGGTCCTTGTAAGGGACGTTGAAGCTGGTGCCCGGCGCCATCAGCACGTGTTTGCGCTCGAGTAGTTCAAAAGCGAACTTTTGATCATCAAAATTCGGAAGTTTTTCGGTCTTCACTCCCACAAATGCGTACATAGCGCCCATGGGCTTTTCGACATGCAGGAAATCCGAGGCTTTCACCGTATCAATGATGGTTGATCGCGTTTGCCAGAGGCGTCCCCCCGGACGCGTGAGATCGAGCACCGATTGTTTTCCTCCGAGGGCCGTTTGAACCGCCCACTGCCCCGGCACGTTTGAGCAGAGTCGTAGCGAAGACAGTAACTCGAAAGCCTGTATGTAATCTTTTGCGCCGCCTTTCTCCCCTGAGAAGCTGACCCACCCGACTCGAAAGCCGCATGCGCGGTACACTTTGGAGAGCCCTCCAAATGTCGCGCAAAGCGTTTTCTTTACAAGCGTGGCCATCGGAATGTGGATGGCATCGTCGTACAGAACCTGGTCGTAAATCTCGTCTGAATAAACAACGAGATGGTTTTCCTCAGCAATCCGTGCAATCCCCTCTAGAACCTCGAGCGGGTACACTGCTCCGGTTGGATTATTGGGACTGATGACAACAATTGCCCGAGTGCGTGGCGTCACCAATGATCGGATTTCCTCCGGATTCGGAATGAAACCGTTTTCGGGCCTGCACGGATAGTGCACTGCTTTGCCGCCGTGCAGTACGGTGGCCGCAGTCCAGAGCGGGTAATCGGGGCTGGGGATCAGCACTTCGTCTCCCGGTTCGAGCAACGCTGAGAGTGAAAATAAGATCAGTTCAGAAACGCCGTTCCCCATGAACACGTCGTCAGAGGTCACATCAAGAACGCCGCGCGTTTGCTGCTGCATGACAACCGCTTCCCGTGCTGGAAAGATTCCCTTTTGGTGGCAGTATGCGTCCGCCTCGCGGAGGTTTTCAATCATCGCAAGCCGCATCGTCTCCGGAGCCCGGAATCCGAACGCACCCGGATTGCCGATGTT
>JBILKY010000411.1:0-2982 GCA_044376395.1 Chthoniobacteraceae bacterium
ACCCGATGATGGCCCGCATGGGCCAGCAGGGGCAGCAGCCTTGGGCGATCATCAGCGAGCTCAAACGCGACTTCACCATCAAGGACGTGCCAGTCACCGCTGAAGAGATACCTTCGGACGTTAAAGTCCTTCTCCTGATGCATCCCAAGGGAATCAGCGACGCTGTCCAGTACGGGATCGACCAATTCGTACTGCGCGGCGGGAAGCTCATTGCATTCCTTGATCCGCAGAGCGTGCTGGACCGCAGCGGCGCTGGCAACCCGATGGGCATGAGCATGGGCAGCAAATCCTCGATCGACAAGCTCATGAGCGCCTGGGGCGTTTCCTTCGACTCGACCAAGGTCGTCGCGGACTTGGATTTTGTCGGCCGCACCCGGGAAGGACGCCAGCCAGCCGTGCTGGCCTTGAACGAGAAGGCAACCAACCGTGAAGACATTGTGAGTTCTGACGCAAACAACTTGTTCCTCGTGTTCGCAGGCGTGTTCTCCGGCACGCCGGCAGACGGCTTGAAACAAACTGTCCTCTTGCACAGCTCCAAGAACTCGCAGTTGGTGGATCCGATGAGCGCCCAGTTCGGCGGTGAAAAGATCATCAAGGACTTCACTTCCTCCAACACCGAGCATCCGCTGGCGATCCGCCTCACGGGCAAATTCAAGACCGCCTTCCCCAACGGCAAGCCGGCCGGCGCGCCCGCCGAGGAGGCCAAGGACGGCAAGGACGCGAAGCCAGCAGCAGCCGGGCTCCAGGAGTCCTCGCAGGACGGCGCAGTCCTGCTCATTGGCGATGTCGACTTCATCCAGGATCAAATCGCCGTTCAAGAGGTGATGAACCCTTTCGGCGGGCAGCGGATGGTCATGCCTGCCAACGCCAACCTCGCATTCGCGCAGGGCGCCATCGAACAGATGGCGGGCGACAGCGCGCTTGTCGCAGTACGCAGCCGCGCCTCGCGTGAAAGGCAGTTCACCGTTGTGAAGGAAATGCAGGCCAAGGCGGAGTCGGCATTCCAAACAAAGATCAAGAGCCTCGAGACAAGCCTCGCCGAGGCGCAGCAGAAGCTCAACGAACTGCAGCGCAACAAGGCGGACAAAGGCGGCCAACGCTTCATTCTTTCGCCGGAACAGCAGCGCGAAATCACGAACTTCCGGAACAAGGAACGCGACGTGAAACTGCAGCTCAAGGAGGAACGCAAGAAGCTCAGGGTCGGTATCGACTCCCTGGAAAACAGCATCAAATGGATCAACATCGCCCTCATGCCCGCGCTGGTCGCGGCGGCAGGGGTGGGTCTCGCGATCCTTCGTCACAAACGCCGTGCAGCCCGTTAATCAAATCAGCATACCATGAAAGGAAAACAACTCGCTCTTCTTCTGGCCGCCTGCCTCGTGCTCGGGGCATTGTGGCTGAACTCTTCGAAAACAAGGCAGGAGTCCTGGGCCGAAACCCCCAAAGGCGGCGGCAAGGTCATGGAGTTCGCACTCAACGACGTTTCCCGCGTGCTCATCAAGAGCCCGTCCGGAGAACTCAACCTAATCAAAAAGGACGACGTGTGGTCCGTGCAGGAACGCGACTACGCCGCGAACTTTGAACAGGTCCGTGGGCTCCTGCGCAAGTTGTGGGATCTCAAGACGGTCCAGGAGGTCAAAGTCGGGGCTTCACAATTCGCGCGCCTCGACCTTCTGGACCCAGGCAGCGGTGAAAACGCCGGCACGCTTGTGCAGTTTTCCACTGCAGACGGCAAAGACCTCGGATCGCTGCTGCTCGGCAAAAAGCACATGCGCAAAGCCGAGGGCGGAATGGACTTTGGCCTCGGCGCCGACGGATTCCCGTCGGGCCGCTACGTCAAACCCGCCGGATCCAACAAGGTGTCGCTTATCTCCGAAAATCTCGAGGAAGTGGACACCACCACCACGCGCTGGCTCTCAACCGACTTCATCCATGTCAGCAGCCCGAAGTCTATCACCGTGAAGGGCGAGCAGTCTTGGTCCGTGTCACGAGCCACCGCCTCTGACGAGTGGAAGCTCGCAGACGCCAAGGGTGATGAAAAAGTCGATGCATCGAAAGTCTCCTCACTCGGAAGCATCCTTTCCAACGCTTCGCTCTCGGATGTAAAAGCGGCCGACGCAAAGATCGAGCCGGCGGTGACCGCGAACATCGACACGTTCGATGGATTCCATTATGAGGTGCAGATCGGGAAAGACGACGGTTCCAATCGTCCGGTAACAGTCAAAGTGAGCGCAGATCTTCCCAAAGAACGCACCCCGGCCGCCGATGAGAAACCCGAGGACAAGGCGCGCCTCGACTCGGAGTTTACTTCGAAACAGACTCAGCTCAACGAACAGCTGGCGAAAGAGAAAGCATTCGAAGGTCGTGTTTACTTGCTTTCGCCATTCCAAGTGGACGCGCTCCTGAAGGAGCGGAAAGCGTTGCTGGCAGAGCCACCCGCACCTCCGCAGCCTCCGGCGGATTCCGCACCTGCACCTGCACCTGCACCTGCACCTGCACCAGCGCCTGCGCCAGAGCAACCGAAAGGAAAATAAGCGCACCTGCGGGTGTTCAGGCTCCAGTCAGAAATCGGCGGTAATCACGGAATGTCCGGTGGTCTGGCGGAAGCGCCAGCACCGGACATTTGCATGATGGGCTTTCTCCCGAACAAACCCTCCATCCGATCCCCCTGCAAAAGGTTTGCTGGAAGGCTTGTCGGCATGAGGTAGTCTCGTTTGCGACCCACCCCTCCCATGTTGAAACGCCGAGAGTTCGTCCTCCAAACAGCTGGAGCCATTCTGGCTTCCAGCCTCGCTGCTAAACCTCGTGTGGCTCGTGCTCAGACCGCCGCACGTGGACCGGGCGCCGTCGATCTGGGATTCAGTCTCTACGGCGCAAAGGCACTGCCCCTCTCACAGGCACTGAAGGTTTGCGCAGATGCGGGCTTCCGGAATGTCGAGCTGGCGCTGCTTCCGGGATTCCCGACCGAACCCAAAGTCTTCA
>JBILKY010000412.1:0-2972 GCA_044376395.1 Chthoniobacteraceae bacterium
GCGACGAATTTCTTTCCATCACGCGAAAACGCAGCCGTCACCACACCCGCCACGCTGAACTCCTTGACCAACTTCCCGTCCGCCGCGCTCCAAAGCCGCACCTTGCCGTCCTCGCCGGACCCCAGTAAACGCTGGCCGCCCGCGTCCCAGCTCAAATCCACAACACCCGCAACAGCGCTCCATTCGCCAGTCTTGATCCAGTCCGTCCCGGAAGCTGTCTGGGGAGCCTGAATCTGAGGCCGCTTCCAAATCCGGACAACCTTGTCCGCGCCGACCACGGCCACGCACTGGCCATCCGGAGACCAACGCCCAAGCCCGCCATCCATAAAATCCCGAGCACCCAGCCACAGGGATTCACTCAGACTCCAAACGCCGCTCTTGCCACCTTCCCATCCGACCCACACGCACGAACCATCCAGCGCCGGCTCCAGCGATTTGGCACCCGCCACGATCCCCGCCCAGCGGCCCTTTTCCTTTCCAGAACCCACCTCGACGCGAACCAAGTCACCCGCAGCGGTCGCGCCCAACACCTCACGCCCACCGTTTAATCCGACAGTCATCACCAGCCCCATGGCAGGGTCTGGGATCCAACGCGCATCAACGGCCTCCTGCTTTTTCCAGAGCTTCACCTCGCGAAAACCAGCACTCGCCATCCACTTTCCATCGGGGCTGCACGCCACCGACTGGATGCTGGAGCGATGAGCCGGCTGGCTGCCCTCGCCTACCGCGCCCAGAAAACTCCGCGTGGTCAGATCATAAAGATGCAGCTCATTCGCCCTGCTGCACACCACGGCGCGCCCTTGGTCCAAAAGCGCCACGGAATAAATCGGACTGACGATCTTCGGGATGCCTCGCAACGCGACGGACCGCGCCTGCTGCACCGAGTCCTTCGCGCCCTCATTAATCCATGTCATCAGCACCTCGATCTGCGCCGCCGTGAGATCAACGGCTCCAGACTTGTTGTTTTTGGGAGGCATCACTTCCTCCTCCAAATGCTGCGCAAAGCGCACGAGCGGACTTTCCGCACCTTTGCCGGGAATCACCGCTGGCCCTGACTCTCCGCCCTTGCGCAGCAATTGCGGCGTCTCCATGTTCAGACCCGCCTTCGTGGTGGTCTTGTTGTGGCAGGCCACGCAATTGCTCCTGAGGAACGGATACACATCGCGGAAATAATCAATTTCAGCGCGCACCTCCGGCGCCGTGGAAATCCCGAGCAAAGCCATCCTAAAAAACCATCGATGAAAGCGCGTGATCGTCATGGTGCGCGGCGGGTATTCAACAGTTTGATGATCCAGACGCGGGCGGTTCCATCAACGGAACTCTCGACTCTCGCGTTGCCAGTGAATGAGAGGGCCATGTTTCAGTGATTATACAAAAACTCCTTGGCGTTCATGAGCGCCCAAATCAGGTCCTCCAGCGAACTGCGCTTCGCTTTCAGGGGATCCAACGGCTCGCCCCGCGCATCTGTCAACGGACGCTTCAAATACTCCTCGGCTTCCCGAACCTCTTCTACCGAAGGAGACCGCGCAAACGCGGTGAGGTACAAACTCCGGATTTTTTCAGCATCTGTCCCGCCTGCCTTCACGAGCTTCTCAGCACGCCCGCTGGCACCGGACAGCTTGCCCTTGATGTCGGCCGAATTCAACAAGTGCAAACTCTGCGCAAGACTCGCCGAATCCACGCGTTCGCACTCGCAAACGCTCAGCCCCTCGGGCCTGCCAAAAACCTTCAGCAACGCCGTGGTCCGGTTGTAGCTGTTGTCCGGAAGAGAGATCGCGCGGGTGCCCGGCGGCAGGTCGGGAAAGTTCGTGGGCGCCCCCGTTAATCCGTCGATCGCATCGAGCAGAACCTCGGCAGGAAGGCGGCGCGGATAATAGCGGGAAAAATTTTGCTGATCGATCCCGTTATGTTCATTGGGCACCGAACTCAGTTGGTAAGTTGTCGATTGCGTGATTGTGCGAATCAACTCCTTCAGATCATAGCCGCTCTGCACAAACTTTGAGGCCAGCGCGTCGAGCAGTTCGGGATTAGACGGCGGGTTTGTGTCCCGGATATCGTCTTCCGGATCAACCAAGCCGCGGCGGAAAAAATGCTTCCAGTAACGGTTCACCAGCGCTTTCGCAAAAAAGGGATTCGTCTTTTCCCGCATCCATTCTGCAAGCCGCAACCGCGGGTCTTCTTCCGGCGCAATCTCAAACGGCCCGCTGCCGAGGCCCGCTGGACGAACCTGCTGCCTGGTCTTTTTGTTTTCAGCCTGCGCGATGCCGCGCTTGTGAAAGATCGTCTCCTCTTCGGGTGTGCTCGAGAGCTTGCGCCCGATCTGGCTGAAGAACGCCGCCAGACTGTAATAATCCTGCTGTCCCCATCGTTCAAACGGATGATGGTGGCATTGGGCGCACTGCATGCGCACCCCGAGGAAAAGCTGTGCGACATCCTCCAATTGCTGCTTCGGGTCTTTTACACGCTTGAGCCATGCAACCGCAGGGTTGGTCGCGATTTCACCGGTCGCAGCGAGCAGATTCCCAACAATCACATCGTAGGGAGTGTTAGCCAGCAGGCTGTCCCGAATCCAAGAGTGGAACGCAAAGTTCGAGACCGTGTCGCTCGCCAGATCCCGCTTGTTATGGAGCAGGAGCGCCCATTTGCCCGCAAAGAAATCCGCGTATCCGGAGCTCCGCAGCAGCACCTCGATCGCGGCATCGCGCTTCCCGGGCGCTTGGTTCTGAAGAAACGCGAGCGCTTCCTCCTCGGTGGGCAAACGCCCGGCAATATCCAGCGAGACCCGTCGCAAAAACGTCGAGTCATCGCACACGCTGGAGGGCGGTATCCCAACCCGCTTCAGGTTTGCGAAAACAAACTCGTCGATGAAGTTTCTGGAGGGAGGAAGCTGCTCGACGGGCGCGCCGAGCGGAACGGAGATGCTGCACACCGACACCAATCCCGCATAGCGCACCATCACCGCGACGTTCCCC
>JBILKY010000413.1:0-2962 GCA_044376395.1 Chthoniobacteraceae bacterium
GCAGGGTCCGCTCTGAGAAAGCTCGGAAGACAAGACGAAGCTCTCGAGTATTTGGGAGCAGCGATCTGGTTCAAGCCTGACTCCGCGGTGTCACTCTACAACCTCGGCAATGCCCTTTTCTCGTCCGGCAACCCCGAAGGGGCCCTCACCGCATTCCAAAAGGCGGCTTCAATCAAGCCCGATTGGCATGATCTCCTGAACAATCTCTCAATCACTCTCATGGAGATGGAGCAGTACGGTTCTGCCGTTTCGATTTTGCTGAAATTAATTCAGACAGCCCCTGGACATCCCCATTACAGGGCGCACGCAGCGCAATGCGTGGCGCAGATCGAGATGAGGAAAAAACAGGGACTGCCTCCCAATGCTGAACTCAAAAAAGCCGCTCGAGACCGCAACGAGGTTACGCCACCGAAAGAAACCACTTCCAAAGATTACAGCGCGCTGACGATCCGGGAGTTGCTGTCTTTCGCATCCAAAACCGAAGTGCCGGAAGCTGCAATCCTTGCCCTAGTGGACCGGATCAAGCTCGAGGCGAGCAATGAAAATTCACCGCTTGAGCTTGTTCAAAAACTTTTCTTGGAGAATCCACTCGTCTGGCAAATCCAATTAATCTGCGCTGAGGTTCTCTGGAATTTGGGGCACCACGATGCTGCTGCCCTTTATTGTGAAAAAACCGAGGCTCTCTGCCCGAAATCCGGTGCCGACCTCTTTAGAATCGCACTCTGCTACCAGCGACTGAATCGCACGGAAGACACCATTCGCGTTTTGAAGCAAGCCTGCGCCCGGAATGACAACTGCTCCGAGGCGCTGGAACTTCTCGGCAACCTGCAGTTGGCACGTGATCACATTGCCGATGCCGAGACAAACATCCGAAAAGCAATCGCTCTACGCCCCTCCCGCTGGCAGCTTTACATGCAACTCGGATGCATCCTTTATCGTCGCGGCTTGTTCATGGAGGCGGTGCGGGTCACAGAGCCAGTCGCGCGGATGTCAGACAACCCGATCCTGCAGTTCAACCTCTCCTCATTCTACGTCAAATGCGAACGGTTCACGGACGCGCTTCAGGCGATCGAGCGTTGTTTGAAGGCGGAAACAACCTCCGCGGGAGCCTATATGAGTCTGGGCACCATTCTCTCAAGGCTTGGCCTTGGAGAGAGATGCACGGAGGCGTTTGGGCGAGCCCGAAGACTTGATCCGAGCTCCCATGTCATCGCGTCCTGCCACCTCCAGAGCATGAATTATCTGCCGAACGTTTCCCCCGAGGAGATCTTCGCAAAACAGAGAGAGTTCGCGGAAACATTCGAAAGCCCGCTGCTTGCCGCACACGCCCCTCATTCCAACGCGCGGGATGCAAAAAAACGCCTCAGAATCGGCTACGTTTCAGGAGATCTTCGGGAGCATTCCGTGGCGTATTTCATCTCTCCCATTTTCATCCACCACGACCCTGATCAATTTGAGGTCTGGGGCATCGCAACAGAGCCATGGCAGGATCATGTCACCGAGCGGATGCGCCAACACTGCCAAGGGTGGATCAGCGCTTCCAACATGTCGGACGCACAGCTTGCGCAGACAATCCGAGATCATGGATTCGACATTCTGGTGGATCTTTCCTGCTACACCGAGGGAACCAGGCTCCTCACCTTCGCGCGGAAGCCGGCGCCTGTTCAGGTAACCATGATCGGTATGCAGCAGTCCACGGGCTTGTCCTCAATCGACTATCGGATTTCAGACCACATCATGGATCCGCCAGGACTTACGGAGCGTGTTCATTCCGAAGAATTGCTGCGCCTCGAATGCGCCTTTTGCTTCGAGCCCCCCGCCGGCGCGCCTGAGGTGTGCCCTCTGCCGGCCAGCACAGGATCCGGTATCACCTTCGGTTCGTTTAACAACGCCGCCAAAGTCCATCCTGCCGTTGTCCAAACATGGGCGGAAATCCTCCGTCGGGTTCCGGGATCAAAATTGATCGCCGTCGCTCCTGAAGGCAATGCACTCGAGTCCATGCTTTTGCAGGCAGGAGCAAATCCTGCCGATTTCTCCATCGTTCCCCTCCAATTCGGCAGCCGGTACTGGCAACTCCTTAATCGGGTGGACATCGCCCTTGATTCCTTTCCCTGTACCGGCCTCACGGTCTCGGCAATCGCTGCATGGATGGGAATCCCCACCGTCACCGTGGCGGGCGACTCCCCAATCTCTCGCGCCGGAACCGCACTCGCACACGCCATCGGACTGGAATCCTGGGTGGCTGAAGACCAAGAAGGGTACATTTCTATTGCCGCCGCCGCCGCGCGAGACCTCGATGCTCTCGCATCGCTACGTGCGTCCATGCGGCAGAGGATGCAGCTCAAGCTCACCGATGGGAAACGATTCACACGCTCCTACGAACGAGCGCTGCGGGAAGCGTGGTCGCGGTGGTGCGCGACCCCCTAGGCCACTAGGCCACTGGGGAACCAAGCCAGCCGTCCGTCAGAGCACTCGGCGGGCGCAGAGCCGAGCCGGAAAGGAGCTTATTTAGAACAATTCTTGATAAGACTGCTGACCGCCTGTAGTTTAGGTGGAACAACGCACGCCATGCTCCCCCAATCAGAACTCGCTACACCGGAAATATTTCCAGCCAACCAGGCTTCCCCTTCCAAAAAAGGGCTCCGCCAGACAGAGCAGCGGAAGGCTGTTTACGAAGCTCTCATGGCGAAGACGGACCACCCCAGCGCCGTCGACGTCTTCATGCGGGTAAAGTCCAAGATGCCATCCATTTCGCTGGCAACCGTTTACAATTGCCTGGACACCCTAACCTCGTCGGGACTGGTCCGCGCGGTCAACCACGAACGGGAACCCTCCCGGTTTTGCGCCAACCGGCAGGACCATGCCCACCTCTTCTGCACACGCTGCAACTCGGTGACCGATCTACCGTTGCGCAACCCGGTGGTCCCCTCGGAAATCTGGGAACTGCCCGAAGGCATTCAGA
>JBILKY010000131.1:0-9465 GCA_044376395.1 Chthoniobacteraceae bacterium
AGCGCATGCTCACGGCGTGCGACCACAAGAAGTCACGTGTCTCGCTGATTCTCTCCGGCCTCGCAGACCTTCCTTTAGTGCTGTGCTTTCTACTCGTGGGAATCCTCCTTTGGGTCCACTACCAACAGCCCCACAAAGACGCGCCTTTCGCATACTTCATCGTGCATGAACTCCCGCCGGGTATCCGCGGGATTCTTTTCGCAGGGATTTTTGCCACCGCCATGGGCTCGCTGAGCACCGCGCTCAACGCTCTCGCGACAAGTTTCACCGAGGATTGGTACAAAAACTTTTTCCGCCCAACCGCCACGGACGCCCAGATTCTCCGAGCGGCGCGCGTGAGTACCATCGTCTTTTCCGTGCTGCTCATTTTGATCGGGGCTGCAACCGCCTATGCAAAAATCATCCTGCATGCCCGCATCATCCCGATTGTGCTCGGGATTTTCGGGTACACCTACGGCTCACTCCTTGGCGTTTTTCTGCTCGGACTGCTCACTCGCAGAAGAGGCAGCGAAACAGGCAACCTTGTCGCGATGAGCGCGGGTTTTGTCTGCGTGGCACTGCTGAGCGGCCTGCACAATGATCTGTGGACGCTCGCCCACCCGGCCGCTGCGGCGGGCGTGCCAGTCGCCCCGCTTTGGGCCCCGCCATGGCTGCCAAGGATCGAGTTTCCTTGGCGCATCGCTTTCGGATCCGTGGTGACTTTCACCATTGCCGCGCTTTTCCGCACGCCTGAGGAGCAACTTCAGATCGCGCAAGCCCACCTGGACAAATGCATGGACCAGTGCGATCACCGGGGCCCAACCGAAGATTCACAGACCGGAAAAATCCTTGCGTAGGGTCTGGGCTCTGACGGGGCTGGCGAAAACCTTCTCCGCGCAGGCCGCAACGGACGTATCGCGCCACGAAGCTCGAATTTTACATGCTCCGGTTTTCTTTATGCCTAAGTCTCGGGGAGTTATGACCGCACAATTGCCCGTCAACATGAAACCGTCACAAAACCGTGATTTTTCCGCCGGATTTCTGCCATTTTTCCTTGTGCATGTGAGGAACACTCCTAACCTCCGTGCCCCGCGCCGGAGCAACCCCCCTAGCCCTGTGAATAACTTGCGAATAACCGTGCATAACATGAACCCTCCCCGACTAAATCTCGAAGCGGCGCTGGCTTGGGATCTGAGCTCAACTGCGGCGTGAAGCACTCCTTTAGTCAGCCGCAAATCAAAGCTTAAGCAGTTCATCAACAAGAACTTTCACCGGAAACTTCAGCCCCGAAACCTATCCTTCACCCCGTCAGGTCTTCCCTCGCGCCCTCCGCACCAAAGCCTAGAGCAACTTCCTCCGACCGATCTGTGCACTAGTCCTGTAATCCTGAAGATCCCACCCCCCGCAGCCCTCTGAATTTCAACGTGGAACCCGCCCTCTCGCATACCGAATCCAAACCGCTTTCCGCTGCGTCCCTCTGGAGAGAAGTCAGCGCCACGCTCCGCGCGGAAGTCAGCCACGACACGTTCCAACGCTGGTTCAAAGACATCCGGGCCGTCCAACTCACGGAAACCCACCTGACCCTGCAGCTGCCCAACAAAATCCACCAGTTCTGGATCGAGAGCAACTACCAGCAGATCCTCGATTCCGCCTTGATGCTTGCAACGGGAGCCGGCCGGGCGGTCCATTACGTGTTCGGCGGCGAATCTGTGGAGGAATCCAATCCCCCGGAGGAAACCGACTCCCCCGAACCCGACCCCGAACCTACAGAACGGAAGGCTTCCACGCGAAACAGCCACCAGGAAACAGGTCTGAATCCAAGGAACACCTTTGAGTCGTTCGTGGTGGGCGCGAATAGCGAGTTTGCCCACGCTGCCTGCTCGGCGGTGGCCGCCGGACCCGGAAAGACTTACAACCCCCTCTTCATCTACAGCGGGGTCGGTCTGGGAAAAACCCACCTCATGCATGCGATCGGGCACCAGATCCTGTCCACGAAGAAAAACACGAAGGTGCTCTATATCACTTCCGAGAAGTTCACCAATGACTTCATCGACGCGATTCAAACGGGTTCGCTCGCAAAGTTCCGGAAGCGATACCGGCAAGCGGACGTGCTGCTCATCGACGATATCCAGTTTCTGGGCGGCAAAGAGCGCTCGCAGGAGGAATTTTTCCACACCTTCAACACGCTGTTCGACGGCCACAAGCAAATCGTCCTCTCCAGCGACCGGCCGCCGTCGGAAATCGCGAATCTGGAAAACCGCTTGGTGTCCCGCTTCGAGTGGGGCCTGACGGCCGAAATGCAGCCGCCGGACATCGAGACGCGCACGGCGATTCTTCGGAAAAAGGCGCAGTCGATGCAGGTCAAGTTGGCTCCCGAAATCATCAACTTTCTGGCGGAAAAGATCCGAACCAACGTGCGCCGGCTTGAGGGCGCGCTGATGCGCGTCGCCTCGTACACTTCGTTGAACGAGGGTAAAGCGCCCACGATGGAGCGGCTCGAGATTCTCCTGAAGGACATCCTCCAGGAGGAGGCTCGAAAGTCCGTCACCATCGAACAAATTCAAAAACGTGTCGCGGAACACTTTGACGTGCGCCTTGCGGACATGACCAGCAAACGGCGCCCGGCGAACATTGCTTTCCCCAGACAGATCGCCATGTACCTCGCTCGGGAGCTCACAAAGTCGTCCCTCGCCGAGATCGGCGAAGCCTTCGGCGGACGCGACCATGGCACCGTCCTCCACGCCCACCGCCAGGTGCGGGACAAGATCTTAAAGGACGACCGTACCCGCCAGACCGTCTCGTTTCTCGATAACCAGCTTCAGCGGCAGTAGTTTGCACCCGTTCTTCCGTCCCCTGCGTCGGAACCACGGCCTTCACCCCACCAAAGGCCCCAGACCCGAATCCCAGCGCGAAGGCCCTCAACCCGCCAGAGATCTGAAGATCCCAGCCGAGTGGCAAACCTCCTCGGAGCGTCGCTTCAAAGATTCTCGACCCAGTCCGCGCAAGAGCATAAACATCTTTAAAAACACGATTCCCGACCTCGGGCGCGTTTGGTGATTCGATTTTCCCTCCAAATGAAAATTGCCCCGGCGCTCAGGTTGCTTCAAACACCACCCTTATGAGGTTCAACATCTCCAAAGACACATTCCTGGCCGGCTTACAGACAGTGCAGAACGTTGTAAGTTCAAGGTCGACCCTGCCGATCCTCTCCAACGTCCGGATCCAAGCCGATGCAGGGCAACTGCGCCTCACCACGACGGACCTGGATGTCGGCATTTCCGGATCCGTGGAAGCCCAGACCGAGCGATCGGGGGGCACCACGCTTCCTGTTAAAAAGCTCTCGAGCATCGTCAAAGAGCTGCCCTCGGGCGAGGTCCATGTGGAGGTGGATGGCAAAAACATCGCGTCGATCCGTTGCGGACAGACTTTCTTTAAAATCCACGGCCTTCCCGAAGACGAATTCCCTGCGCTTCCAGAATTCGAGAACGCAAAGACCTTCACTTTGAAGCAAAGCGAGATCAAGGACGCCCTGCGCAAAACCGCCTATGCGATTTCCACCGACGAAACGCGCTACGTCCTGAACGGCGTTTTGTTTTCCTTCAAAGACAGCCGTCTCACGATGGTCGCCACGGACGGGCGCAGGCTCGCCTTGGTGGATCTCGAGGTCGAGTTCCCGCAGAGCGACGAGGTCGAAATCATCGTGCCGACCAAATGCATCAATGAACTCACCCGGCTCGTGAGCGAGAACGGCGACCTGAAGATGATGGTCGGCCAGAACCAAATCGCCTTCGATGTCGGATCCACCAGACTCGTTTCGAAGCTTGTGGAGGGGAACTACCCGAATTACCGCCAGGTGATTCCAACGGAAATCAGCGAACGGGTCACTCTTGAGAGGGTTAATTTTCTGGCAGCAGTCCACCGCGTTTCGCTGCTCGCGAGCGAGAAAAGCAATTCAGTGAAGTTGATTCTCAACAAAAACAACCTCGAGATCGCCGCAAACACTCCCGACGTGGGTGAGGCGCGCGAATCGATCCCCGTGGTTTACAAGGGCAAGGACATCACGATTGCGTTCAACCCCGAGTACTTGATGGCCCCCCTCCGGGCGTTGCCAAACGACGAGGTGTTTCTTGATCTGATCGATGAAATGAGTCCCGGGGTGATCAAAATCCAAAGCCCCTTCCTCTACGTGCTCATGCCGATGCGCGTGGGTTGATCGGAAGGTTCTTTGCCTCGCCAGCCACTTTTGGGTTGCGCTGGGTACAGCAGCTTTTACTCTCTTCAAACCGCGCTTCACCGCGCGCGACACATTCAAAGCTCACGTGGCGGAATTGGCAGACGCGTACGGCTCAGGACCGTATGGGGCAACCCGTGGAGGTTCGAGTCCTCTCGTGAGCACCACTTTTGGTGGAATAAGAAAAACCATCGGCAACTACCGTCCGAATGCCCTCTTGAATGCCCTCTGAGTTTCAACAGGAAGCGAGACGCGGGGTATTCCACCTCACCGAAAGGATTGTTCGCCATTCGAAACTCGGTTGATTCACGCACAGAGTGCGAGCAATCCTGAAAATTGTTGGCAAGGCGCACAGCGTTGCTACCATCAGGCTTCGGAAATGGTAGCCGTAGCTCAATGGTAGAGCTCCAGATTGTGATTCTGGCTGTTGCGGGTTCGAGTCCCGTCGGTTACCCCATCCCCCCTTTCCGCACGCCCAACGGCCGTCAACGATGACATAAGGTGAGCGCCTCGGTCACACTCCTCACGACCGCCAACCCTGCTGCAAACTTCAACGCTCAAGGAGTTCCCTTGCGATCTCGCGCGCAATCACTGGAAACGTTGTCGCCCGACAGCGAATCAACTCCTCCTCGATGTCAGTCCGATCAATGAATTCAACCTCGAGAAAACATGCCGGAACCGAGCGAAGGTCCGGGGATTGATTCAGCTGATAAAAGAAGTTTGATCCTTTGCCTCCATGGAGATGTGAATCCGTAATTGCACCCCGAGCGACGGAGCCAGGAACAAAAGCCGCGATCCCCCGGGCGGCCGCCCTCGCGAGCCGATTCGCAAAGTCCTTGTCGCGCTCAAAATTCGGATTGCGATCCGCTGCTGCAACCATCCCAAGTGATCCCTTTGCGTTGTGTGAATCGGTGGCGTTGAAATGGATGCTCACGATGGCAGCGGGCGGCTCCCCGCCTCGATGGCACCGCTTGACGCGCTCCGCGAAGTCCGGATTTTCGTCGGACTCGCGCGTCAGCCTGACCTCAACGGTTCGCCGGGTTTCTTTGGCAAGCACCTCCACGGCGCTCGCAATTTGTTTCGAAAGCTCGAGAGTCAGCGTCTTTTCAAAAATGCCCGAGGGCGTTCTCGCATTGTTAGCTGAAGAAAGTGTCCGGTCCTCCATCCGACCGGAGCTCTCCACTCCCCCA
The DNA here is from genome assembly GCA_044376395.1 of Chthoniobacteraceae bacterium. Classification (GTDB taxonomy): domain Bacteria; phylum Verrucomicrobiota; class Verrucomicrobiia; order Chthoniobacterales; family Chthoniobacteraceae; genus Chth-196. The sequence continues at coordinate 5,401 of JBILKY010000131.1, forward strand.
TGTCCTGGATCAATCGCGATAATCAGCTTTCCGGCCCCAGGTTGCGCGAGGGCCGTCCCGCACAGAAAAATCCCCAAGATGAGCAGCTGTCTCACGGCAAAGGATGCTTTTTGAAACCCGCGTCGCTCAAGGTCTCACAGCACTTCCAGCCTGATGTAGGTGAAACCATTATCCGTCTGCACAACCTCCACCTGCACCAGAGGATTCCCGTTGATCACAGCTGCGGCCACACCCGCACTGAGCTTGCGGCGGCGCAGCATGCCCTCGAGATTTTCCCGGTTTTTAACCGAGCTAAAAAAGCTGTCGGCTTCATCCTCCTCGTCACGGATCCGGAACTTATGAAAATTCGCACGGTCCTGCCTGATGATCGCCGCGACATCTCTGAGTGCATACCCGTCGCTGGCCCTGTGATCGCGCGCTGAAAGCCTCGCCACATACGAGCAGATAACAGACTCGGCCGAGGCTGGAAGTGTTCCCAATAGAGTAATGCCCCAAGCGAGGAGGATATTCTTTTTCATGCGAAGTGGTTTGGGATCCAGCGCATTAAGCATCGTGCGGCGCAGGAAATCAACGGCATTACTCGGAACGGCCCGGCTAAAGCAAAGGCACCCCGCCCCCTTCCCGCCAATCCGCCCACGCGCTGCACCATGGCTCTCCGGACTCGGTAGAGAAAAACTTACACCATTCCGCGCCCAAAGTGTGGTGCGACCGAGGTCCACGTCTCCGAAAGCAAATAACCACGCAAACATTTTACTCAGCGAAACTTATGTTTCCAGACACGGTGAAAAGCACGACGAAAAAGACATCGGCCTGTGACGGTTTTGTGACATTTTTGTCACAAACGTTGCCAGATCGTAACTTTGTGGTAGTGTTTTACCATCGGAGCAGGGCTGTTCCTGCAACGTCTCCTAACCTCCAACGTTCAACGACCATGAAAGCTCTATCACTGATCCTAATCACGGCACTGTGTTTCGCCTCCGTCGGATGCTCCAGCAATGGGACATCGACAAAGTTGAAGAACAAGCTGCAGCCGGATACGCACATCCTCTTTGAAGGCGCTTACTAGGGACTTACAGCCACGTCCAGCCACGTGGACGCCCATGCGCCTACAAAACTGTGGCGTTGAAGGCAGCCACTCTTCGGTTGTCCGCGGCTCTCGCTCAGAGTAGCCCTGCGAAAAGCACGGTCAGATTCGAAACTCCGGAGAAACCGCTCTGGCCATCCTCATGATCTGCCCACGGGCTGGGTCTTTTATCAGATTCCCCGGGGCTACTCCTGTCGCATCCAAGATCGTGCCGTCGTAGGGACTGCGGATCCAATGTGGCTTCGCTCGCACTTCTTTCGAGGCTCCAGAGGTTTTCCGGTGCTCGAAAAATTGCCCCACGTAGCTGTCAGTCTTTTTCCTTGCGCTGATCAGCTGCAACGCGGAGTTGGAACTTTTCAGGTCCACCGAAAAATAAATTTTCCCAATCGCCGCCTCGAATTTTCCGCCCTCCTCAGGCGACTCTTTTTTCAGGAGTTCACACACAGAGGTTTTCAGTCTTGCCACTAGCTCGACCAGCGCCTCGGGCGTGACCTCCTACCGCCTCGTGATCCGCGCTGCCTCATCTTCGACAAACGCCAGCAACCGCGGTGTCTCTTTTGCCCAGGCGGCGGCCGCATCAAAATCTGGCACCAGTCAGTTTCCAATCTCCTCCCCCTTGATTGCGGCATCCAGCACTCTCACGCCATGCTGAATCATCCATCGCGGTGCATACGAAGGCGGTCCCGTTTTTTATGCCCATTCCGCGGCTGCACGGATATTGCTTCTCTCAAGATCCGGAGCGAACTTCGCCCACATCAACATTTTGTCGATCCCCCCTTTCGAAAACAAGACTGCAAAAGCCTCGTGCGCGGATGGATCACTGACTCGCGCTGTATCGAAGCCCCCACGCAATCGAGCAGCTGAGGCGAGCCGGTGCGCTGCTTTGTTGTCCTCGAGGAAGAGCTCCGCCGATCGCAGAGCAAGGTCGACAGGATTATTCTCTGGATCAATCTCGTCGAGGGAAGTGCCCGCAAACGGCTCACGGGCGAAGCCGAGCACCGCAAAGAGTTTTTTGCAAAACGCCTTTCTCTTGCGTCCAATAATGACACCTTTCCCGTTCCTATGTTCCGTTAAACCGAGAGCAACCCGCTTCCATCTCGACGACCTGCACAATCTCAACATTCAATTTGCATCCATGGATAATTTTCAGGACCAAATGTTCAGGGACCTGCAGGAGATCGGCCGCACGAGAATGCCGTTCGGAAAGTACGGGCCGGAACACTATCCACCAGCCGGCCTTCCAATCTACGAGCTTCCCTCGGAATATTTGGGATGGTTTCTCACAAAAGGAGGCTTTCCAAAAGGCCGCCTCGGCGTCCTGCTAGCGATGGTTTACCAAATGAAAGTCGACGGCTGCGACGAAGTCTTTAATGTGCTCAGAAAGCCTCGCGACACCGGCCGACCTTAACTCGCCTCGCCCTTTCTGCGGCCATTAAACCCCCTGAATACCTACCGAACCGCAGCTGGCAGCCACTGCACCGCATCAACGATTACATGCCCATCAGTGCCCGCGTTGCTGATCTCCGCCCACCCGTTCCTACCAGCTGAAAACTGAAATACTCCGATCACATGGAAAGGGCCATCACCTTTCGGCTTGAGTTTTTGATTCACAAAAACCCTTTCCTCTCCCCCGTCATGCCGCACGGTCACGGGCACGTTGGTCGCACGGTTAGCGTTTTCACCGTAGGAGACCGCAATCCGATAGCGGCCTGCCTCCGGTAGGTCCGGAGTAAACCGAGCAGCCATCGTGCCCTTGCCCTCGTTGCCGTCATGGCGATAGGCATCGCCAACGTAACCCGGCGTGGTGTGTCCAGATGCCTCAAACCCCTTGAGCACCGCGTCAGTATCGTCCAAGACGATCCCTGCCACCGAGGCTTTTGGAAGCCCACGTACCGCACTCGCAGGTGTAACTTCGAAATCAAGCACCTGGCCCGACGCCGTCAGTCGTTCCTTAAGCACACCGCAGTCAATTGCTTGCACGGACGTACCGCGCTCGATCGCAAGCCCCGCCGCAGTCGCGGCAGACTGGCCCAACACCATGAAGACAGGTTCCATCCGAATTGAACCGTAAGCGATGTGACTCGCACTGATGCAGACCGGCACCAACAGATTGGTGCACTCAGAAGCCTTTGGACGAATGCTGCGATAGCTAATCGGATAAGGCCGGCTTCCGACTTGAACGTCTCCCTCGTTCCGCACGAATCCCTCCGGCGTTACGTAACGTTGGACGTGGTGCGAATCCATATTGTACGCACCCATCCCAACCGAATCCTCGACGACTTCGGTCCGCCGGCAATTTTTCTCCGACATCACATAATCCGAAATCATCCGTCTCGCCTCTCGCACATAAAGCTGACGAGGCCAGTTGCCGTTTTCTGTGAATTCATCCTTCGCAAGACCAAAGCGCTGGAACACAGCTTGGATCTTCTCAGGCACGCGCGGATGGTGGGCGTAGGTCCACATCAAACCCTTCTGCCAATCCTCGTGCGCCCGCCAGATCTTCGCACGTGTCTGGTAATCCGCTTCAGCATAATCCCAGTTTTGACCGATGAAATCCGTGCTGATCGCTTTGTTGTTGTTGGTATCGGTCTTGCGGTTTGGCATGGGGGTCGGAGCCCAGGAGTGACGTTCATCGCCCGCCTCCACATTCCGCAGCGCTAGCTCGTAAAGGCGCTCGTCGTAGCCCTCGGGCTTCTCCCAGTCCCGTCGATTTTCGACTGCATCCGTGGTGCACATCCGGAAGTTGTATGCCTGAACCTTATGGTCGCCAGACCCGTCCGGACCCGGCACCTCGCCTTCAATCCCAGGCAGAAGTCCGCTGGAGGCGTCACCCGTTTTCACGTACGGATCCACCTTCCAATCAAATTGATGGTGGATATCGCGCCCGACTTGCACTCCGTTGAGGGTCTCGCCGTAAACGGAATTCGCCTCGCGGCCAACATGGTACCGGACTCCCGCCATTGCCATGAGATCCCCCTCGT
>JBILKY010000132.1:0-9455 GCA_044376395.1 Chthoniobacteraceae bacterium
GGTTTCAGTCATTTTTTGTGCGGCAGCGTCTGGTGCGCCGCGGGCTCGCGTCCGTGAAGCTGCGGCGCAGGCTCACAAAAACCGAGTGGGTTGAGACCCTCATGCACGGTGGTTCTGTGAAAGGGCTACTTTTGATCAGCTCGGCTGCCCTGCTTTCGTGGGCGACGGCCGGAGCCTTTGGAACGGGCTGGGAGGTTGAGCGCCTTGTCATCGGTGGGTTGGTGACATTTTTAGCGATGGCCTTGCTGTGGATGAATCATCCGCGGGTCTGGGCAGACAACTCCCGCCTGCTGCTTATCTTCGGGGCGCTCATCGCACACGTGCACATGGTCCGCTGGGTCACGGGGAGTGCGATTGATTCGGGTGCGCCCGGCCCTCGTTCGCTGAGCGAGGCGGATTCGATTGAATTCTGGGAACTCGCCGTGCCCTACGCGCTCGCGCCACTTGCGATCTCTGTGCTGCTTGGCCAGCGGTTGGGTATCGTGGTGGCGATTTTTGCGAGCTTGTTCGGGTCGATGCTCCGCGGGGGTATGGACGCGCGGTTTTTGGTGATCAGCTTGCTCACTGGCTTTGTGGCCTCGATGGCGACGCGAGACGTGCGCCGGCGCAGCGATTTGCTGCGCGCGGGTGTCATGGTCGGCGTCACCACGGTTGTCCTTTCCGCGATGATGGGCCATCTGGGGCGGATTGACTTTGAAAAATTATCCGAGCTCCACTGGCAGTCGCTCGGTTGGAAGTGTGCCGCGGCTTTCGGCAGCGGGCTGGTAGCAGCGTTCGTGGTTTCCGGTCTTCTGCCGGTGATCGAGGGACTTTTCCGGATCACAACACCCGTCACCTGGCTTGAGCTTGCTGACTTGAATCATCCTTTGCTTAAGCGAATGACGATCGAGGCTCCGGGAACTTATCATCACAGTTTGATGGTGGCCCAGCTTTCGGAGGCCGCCGCCGAATCGATCGGGGCCAATGCGGCCATGGTCCGAGTGTGCTCGTATTTCCACGACATCGGCAAACTTGTGAAGCCGGAGTATTTCATTGAGAACGCGCGGCACGGAAGAAATGCGCATGAGGATCTGGCCCCTACGATGAGCGCCTTGGTGATCATCGCGCACGTGAAGGAAGGCGTTGATCTCGCGATTAAACACCGCCTCAACCGCGAGATTATCGATGTGATCCAGCAGCATCACGGCACTTCCTCAGTGTATTATTTCTATAAGCGCGCTCTTGAGCAAAGAGAGCAGGAACTTGAAGAAGCTGGTCCGGACGGTTTTGCTGACGTCTCAGAGGTCGACGAGGATTCGTTTAGATACCACGGTCCTAAGCCGCAATCGAGGGAGTGCGCGATTATCAGTCTTGCGGATTCGATCGAAAGCGCATCGCGGTCGCTTGAAAAGGTGACTGCGCAGAGAATCGACCAGCTCGTGGATGATATTATGGAGCGCCGTTTGATCGACGGACAGATGAAGGAGTGCGAGCTTTTGATGACCGAGTACGAGGAGATCGGGGAAAGCTTTAAGCGAACGCTTCGAAGCATGCTGCACACTCGGATTGCCTACCCGAAGCAGTCGGACAAGCGGGATGCGACCGCCCAGCTCAAGGGGGCCCGGCCGATGAAGCCTAGCCGGTCAACAAGAGCCTCGAAAGTCGATGCGGGCGTCTAAGACCATTCATATCGATGGGGGGCTTCCCGTTGTGACTGTGCTTAACAGACAGCGCGGAGTTTCCCTGAATCTGTCTTATTTGAGGGCCGCGGCGCGGGTAGCGCTCCGGCTGTGCGCACCGCTTCGGGGCGGCGGTGCTCCGGTTTTAATGAACCTCGAGGAAGTCGTCGTGACTTGCGTGAGCGACAAGCGAATTGACAGGGTTCACCGTGATTTCATGGCAGTCGCGGGTGCAACCGATGTGATCACCTTTGAGCACGGCGACATTTTGATCAGCGCGGATACCGCGGACAGGGAGGCGCGCGCGCGGGGGCACAGTGTTTCCGAGGAGCTCCTTCTGTACATCGTGCACGGTTTTCTCCACCTCAACGGGTACAACGATCTCGTTGAATCAGAACGGTTGCACATGCACGCCGTTCAGGACGAAGTTTGGAAGGAAGTCGTCGGCCAGATGACCCGTCCGGCGTGTTGATTCAGGCTGTATTCTCTGGAAAACCGTGGAAATTCTGATACGCCTTCTGGCCTGCAGATGTCTCCGTAGTTTAATGGATAGAACGGTGGTTTCCTAAACCGCTAATCCGAGTTCGATTCTCGGCGGAGACGCTTTCCCCCATCTTTTTCACGCGAACCTCTCGGTCTTTTCACGTAGACCTTCCCGCGCCTTCTCAGGCGATCCACTCCGGAATCACCTTGCCTGCCACGTCAGTGAGGCGGAAGTCACGGCCCTGAAAACGATGGGTGAGGCGCAGATGATCCACGCCGAAGAGGTGCAGCAGCGTGGCATGGAAGTCGTTGATGTGAACTGGATCCTTGGTGATGTTCCATCCGATCTCGTCGGTTTCGCCGTATGTCAGTCCGCCCTTGAGGCCGCCGCCTGCCATGAGCATTGAGAACGCGTTCGGGTGATGGTCCCTGCCGGTGACGTTCTTGGATCCGCCGCGGTTTTCCCCGAGGGGTGTCCTGCCGAATTCGCCAGCGACAACGACCAGCGTTTCGTCAAGGAGGCCGCGCTGCTTGAGGTCTTTGATCAAGGCGGCAATGGGTTGGTCGGCCATGCCGCTGTTAAATGTGAGCTCGTTGTCGAGGTTCGAGTGATGATCCCAGCTGGCATGCACAATGTTGACAAACCGCACGCCTCTTTCCACGAGCCGGCGCGCGAGCAAGCAGTTCTTTGCATACTGGCCGTACTGGCCCGGCCCTCCCGCACGATCCGCCTTCACTTTCAGATCCTCCCGCTCAACTCCGTACGCTGCGAGCGTCTCGGGTTTTTCGTCCGATAGGTCGATGAACTCGGGAGCGGCCGTCTGCATCCTAAAAGCCAGTTCGTACGCAGAGATGCGCGACGCGATTTCGGGATCGCTGACTTTTTGAAAGCGGTGCGCATTGAGCTCGCCCAGAACGTCCAGTCCCTTGCGCTGCAGTACGTCGGGCAACCCCTCCGGATTGCGGAGGTTCAAGACCGGGTCACCCTGATTGCGAAACAGCACCCCCGAATACACGCTCGGAAGAAAACCCGACTGCCAGAGCGATGTGCCAGCGCTCGTGCCCCGTCCCGCGGTGAGTACCACGTACCCCGGCAGGTCGCTTGATTCACTTCCAAGCCCGTAGTTCAACCACGCACCCATGCTTGGAAGACCGAATGTGCCGCGCCCGCAGCTCAGCACCAACTGCGCAGGGTGATGATTGAATTGGTCGGTGTGCATCGAACGCACCTGCACCAAGTCGTCGGCGCACTGCGACAGGCAGGGTAGGAGGTCGCTGAATTCCATCCCGGACTTCCCGTGTCTGGAAAACTTCCGAGGCGACCCCATCAATACGGCGGTCTCCTTTTTGATGAATGCAAACCGCATGTTCTTGGTGAGCGATTCCGGCAACGGCTGGCCGTTTAGTTCATTCAGCTTGGGTTTTGGATCGAAAAGATCGAGTTGGCTCGGGGCGCCCTCCATGAAGATGAAGATGCAGTTCTTCGCCTTTTGCGAAAAGTGGGGAGCCTTCGGGGCAAGCGGATTCGCCCCCGGTTGGGCGGAAGCCGCAGCACCGAGAGCAGCGTCATTTTCCAAAAGCGACGCGGTCGCAAGCAGTCCTAGGCCGTTTGCGGTGGAGGTGAAAAATTCGCGGCGCGTGAAATGGATCGCGTCTTCGAGCGGATTCATAGTCAGAAAAGTATGGGTGTGAAAGGAGAGTGAGTGGGTTTTAGCAACGCCTCAGGGGAGGGCAGAACGCTCAATCGCGCGTGATGAATTCGTCCGTGTTTAAAACAATCCGAGCGACCGCCGTCCAAGACGCAAGCTCCGGGTCGGCCGCGAATTTCTCCGCTTCTTGCGGTCGGCTTTCGAACATCTCGCGCGAGGTATTGAGGAGCGCAAGGAGCGCCTTGGACTCCGTGGGGTCAGCGCCGCGCAGCAGGCAGGTCTTGAAAAGCTGATCCATCTTTTCTGCGTCCGACCTTCTTGCTGCTTCCGGATGCAAAGTGATTTTTTTGGCCAGAGTTTGGGCAGCCTCCGAAAACGTTTTGGCATTGAGTGTCGTGAGCGCTTGCAGCGGCGTGTTGGAGACGCTCCGGCGCACGTTCGCCACATTCGCATCGGGACAATCAAATGTCACAAGGTCGGGATAGGGCGCTGTGCGTTTGAAAAACGTGTACATCCCACGGCGGTAGCGATCCTCTCCCTGGCTTTCGGTCCAGCGGAAGTTGTTTGCGTAACTCAGAGAGGCAATCTCGGGGGGCATGGGGGGAAACACGCTCGGGCCCCCGATCTTGCGGGAGAGTAGTCCCGCCGCCGCCAGATGCAGGTCTCGCACCACCTCGGCCTCGACGCGCAGGCGGTTCTGGCGCGCGAGCAGGCGATTGAGCGGGTCGATGTCTTTCAATTCGCTGCGTGTCTTTGAAGATTGCTTATAGGTTTTTGAAAGCAGAATCTGCCGGATCAAATCCTTGCGGCTCCACCCGTGGTCGCGCAGGCGGCTGGCCAGCAAATCCAGCAACTCCGGGTGCGTCGGCGGCTCGCCCCGCACCCCGAAATCGCCAGCGGACCGTACCAGCCCTTCCCCGAACAGGCGCATCCAGATCTGGTTGGCGAGTACCCGGGCGGTGATGGGGTTTTCAGCGGAAGTGAGCCATCTCGCCAAATCGAGCCGGTCGGGTGCCCCTGGCTTGCGTGACAGCAGCGCGGGAAGCACTCCTGGAGTCCCTGCAGCGACCTGTTCGCCGGGGGAAAGAAACTCACCCCGATGAAAAATGCGGGTCTCTCTCGCCCGTTGTCTCTCGGAGAGCACCCGCGCATCCATCACCGGTGGTCGCGGGCCCGACGCTTCAAGCGTTTCGAGCGCGCAGCGGGCAGAGTCGGCGTCTGCATCGAAGTGGGAAAGCCAGTCCACGATCGTCTCCCGCTGTTCGTTGGTCCATTTTTCCAAGCCCACGGCGACCAGCCGCTTAACCTCCGCAGGCACGAGGCTCTCGGGGGTCTCTCCGACGAGCGCTGAAAGCTTGAAGCGGCCGATCAGATGCTGCGAAGCGGTTTTGTGCTGTTGCTCGAGGGTGATTCGAAGATTCCTTGGCGCGTTGGCATCGATGGGATGCACCAGTTGGAAACTGATGGACTGCGGCTTGCCTGTTGCGCCCGCAATCGCCCAACCGCTCTGCCGATCGGAATCAATCGCGGATTCCGCCGGGAATCCCGGCTGGGCGAACGTGGCCTTCGGCGAATGCAGCGGGAAGGAATCATGTCCGTCCTCCGCCCGGACGTCGAATTTGGTGAGTACAAAGTTGCCGTTCTTGCTGCGTCCCGGGCCGCCGGATGGCAGTGTGGGATCCGGAAGCACTTCGAGCTTGAAACCAGAGACAACCCCCGCGGGCAGTGCAACGGAGATGCTGTAAGAATCCGTTGCGGCGAGATCTCCGGTGACCAGCGTGCTTCCGTCAGATTGCTGCGAGAAGGCAGCTTTCTGCTCGCTTTTGGCGAGCGTCGGCAAGAGGGCGGTGGCGAGAGAGGCGGCGCCTTCGAGCGACTTCAAGCGGGCCTGCGTCTCTTTCTCCCATTCCGGCAGCTTCATTGCAACGAGGGCGCGGACTTTCTGATAATGCTGCCGGTGCTGCTCAAGCTTCGCCAGATGCTCCGCGTTGTTTTTTTCGTACGCATCCAGATCCACTTTCGAGACGCCGACCTTCGTGACCGATTCGTCGGCGTTATTGAAGAATGCAAACAGCTGATAGTACTCGTGCTGCGAGATCTGGTCGTATTTGTGCGAGTGGCAGCGCGCGCAGCCCACGGTGAGACCGAGCCAGACGCTGCCGGTTGTTTCCGTGCGGTCGAACACGGCTTCCACCCGGTACTGTTCCTGATCGACGCCCCCTTCGCGGTTGGTAAGCGTCTGCCGGTGGAATGCAGTCGCGAGAACCTGCTCGGGCGATGAGCGCTCGAGCAGGTCGCCTGCGAGTTGTTGCACAGTGAACTGATCCAGCGGCATGTCCTCATTGATCGCCTGGATCACCCAGTCCCGGTAACGCCACGCATCCGGGCGAGCGCTGTCCTTTTCGTACCCATCGCTGTCGGCGTACCGGGCCTGATCCAGCCAGTGGCGGCCCCAGCGCTCACCGAAATGCGGCGAGGCGAGCGCGCCATCCACAAGGCGCTCGTAAGCTGCGGACGACTCGTCTTGGAGAAATCGTGCGGCCTCCTCCTCGCTCGGCGGCAGCCCCAGCAGGTCGTAGTAAACGCGCTTTAAAAGGGTCGTCCTTTCCGCCTCGGGCGCCGGTTGGATGCCATGTTTTTTGAGCCCGTCGAGCACCAACGAGTCGATCCGCGCAGCAATGCTCGCCTCGCCAGCCGCCGTCTGTTTCGCAATCGGCGCGTAAGCCCAGTGTTGCGACCATTCCGCACCCGATTGGATCCACGCCTTGACCTTGGCGATTTCGCCCGCGCCTGGCCGCTTGTTTTTTTTCAGCGGCGGCATGACGTCGTCTTTATCGGTGGTCTCCAGACGCGCGATGATCGCGCTCAAGCTGGGATCGCCCGGCGTGATGGCGACGGCGCCGCTCTCGAGCGTCTTGAGCGCCGCCTTTTTTGAAGTCAGCGCGAGTCCGCCTTTGGCCTTGTCCGCCCCGTGGCATTCGAGGCAGTGTTCTGCGAAGAAAGGCTGGATGTCGCGCTGAAAATCGATTCCATCCGCATGAAGGCCGGTTGTGAGAAGCGCGAGAATGAGAGGGGCGGGAAGGAGGAGGCGCATGATGGGTCGCCGAGAGTAACCCTCCGGCGCTCTGGTTTCTTGCACATTTTTGAGCGACCGCCCGCGCTCAGCCGCGGTCTTCGCGAGTGTCCGAGCGACCTCCTCGGTGGCGGCTTTAGTTCGGCCCGTAGCGCGATGTTAAGTTCGGTCCTCAAGAAGACTGCTGCAAACAATCTCGCAAAGCCGGGGGGCGAGCGTGTTTCGGATCCCGTAAAAAACCCGCTGGCCGTCTTTGCGGCGCTGGAGCACACCGGCTTGCAGCAGGAGGCCGAGGTGTTTGGAGACGTTGGCCTGCGTGGCTCCGGTGAGTTCCACGATTTCGCCCACGTGCCGAGGGGCATCGCAGATGGTCTGGAGGATGCGCAGGCGCGTGGGTTCGCCGAGGACCTTGAAAACGGAGGCGACCCGGACGAGTTGCTCTGGGGAAAGGTCGGGTTGTTTTCGGGTTTGACTCATGAAAGTATAACCATACAGTAATAAATATGGCTGATGCACCTGTTTTTTCTCCAAAATCTGACCCCGCTCCCACGTCGGGCTTCCGCTCCGCTTCCGCGGCCCAGCTCCAGCAAGCCATGGAGTCCGGCGGCGGGCAGCAGTGCACGCTCCTCGATGTTCGGACCGAGGGCGAATACGCGGCTGAGCACTTGCCTGGTTCCCGCCTCATGCCCTTGCATGAACTGGAAACACTCGTTGGGGCGGCGAGAAACGGTGGATCCGTTCATCTCGATGCCGACGCCTTGGAGCGACTGGGGTTGAGGGAGGGCGTCCAGACCTATATTCTTTGCCAGACCGGCGGGCGGGCGAGGCGGGCGGCAGCGACTCTTTCGGGTGCGGGTGTGGGAGGCTGCGTGGTGGTGGATGGCGGGATCGACGCCTGCAGGGCGTCCGGGCTAGGAATTTTAAAGGGCGAAAGTAGAGTGTTTCCGCTGATGCGCCAGGTTCAGATTGTGATTGGGGCGGTTTGCGCCACGGGTGCGGCATTGGCGGTTTGGAAAGACCCGATGTTCGGATTAATCCCGCTTTTCATGGGGCTGGGGCTTCTGTTTGCAGGACTGACGGGAACCTGCGGACTCGCTTTGCTGATGGCGCGAATGCCTTGGAACAAGGGTGCGCTTGGGTGCGGTTCAGGCAACGCTTCATGCACAGCGGGGAACGGTGTTAACCCAAACGGAGGGGTGAAATGAGCCGCTCGCGTCGGATTCTGGTGGTGGGCGGCGTGGCGGGTGGAGCCTCCGCGGCGGCCAAGGCGCGGCGCGTGAGCGAGACAGCGGAGATCCACGTCTTTGAGCGTGGACCCTACATTTCATTCGCGAACTGCGGGTTGCCCTATCACATCGCGGGCGAGATTGAGGACCGCTCGCAGTTGGTGGTGATGACTCCCGAGCGGTTCGCTTCCCGCTCAAACATCCGTGCGCATGTGGGGCACGAGGTGCTTTCAATCAATCGCGATCGGAAGACAATCAGAGTCAAAGGGCCGGATGGCGCGGAGCGGGACGAGCCTTATGACAAGCTGATCCTGAGCCAGGGCGCCAAGCCTTTCGTTCCTGATATTCCGGGGGTGTCGCTGCCGCATGTCTTCACCCTGCGCGACATTCCCGACATGGACCGGATTATTGAGGCCATACGGGTGGAGAAGCCGGAGCGCGCGGTGGTGATCGGCGGCGGGTTCATCGGACTTGAGATGGCGGAGGCTTTTTTGCACCGCGGCATGCAGGTGACGGTTGTTGAAAAAAATCCGCAGATTCTCCCGATCCTCGACCATGATATGGCCGTGCATCTGCAGCAGTCTGTCGGATCCGCACGTTTGGAATTTCGGTTCAACGCGAAGGTGTCCGAGTTTTTGCCCGGGCGCGTTCGTTTCGAGGATGGGAGCGAGTTGGAGTCGGATCTGGTGCTTTTAAGCGCAGGTGCGCGGGCAGAGGTCGGGCTCGCGAAGGAGGCGGGCTTGGAGATCGGGCCCACAGGCGGGGTCCGTACCAACGGCCGGATGGAGACATCGGATCCGGACATTTACGCGGTGGGTGACGCGGCTGAGACCATCCATGCCATTACCGGGGCGCGCACGCGGATCGCGCTTGCGGGACCCGCCAACCGGCAGGGGCGCGTGGCGGGCGCAAACGCCGCGGGCGGCAAGTTGAACTATCCCGGTGCGCTGGGCACGTCGATTGTGAGGCTGCTGCACATGACTGTCGGTTACACCGGCCTGAGTTCGCGGCAGGCCGAGAAAGCGGGGTTCAGCTGTTTCAGCAGTCTGACGCGCGACTACAGTCATGCGCATTATTATCCAGGCGCGAAAATGCTCCTGATCAAAATCATCGCGGAGGAGGGGACTGGGCGGATTCTGGGCGCGCAGGTGATGGGCGAGGACGGGGTGGACAAGCGCGTCGATGTTCTGGCCACGGCGATCAGCGCGAGAATGTCGGTCTTTGATCTAGAGTCTTTGGATCTCGCGTATTCGCCGCCCTTCGGATCCGCGAATGATCCCGTGAATGTGGCGGGTTATGTGGCGGCGCACATTGCGCGCGGGGATGTCGCGACTGTTTCCGCGGAGAACTGGCGTCCGGCCACTGA
>JBILKY010000013.1:0-26304 GCA_044376395.1 Chthoniobacteraceae bacterium
CCTTTTTCGTCTCAGGATTGTACCACGCATGGTAAAGCTGCAGGAAAATCCACTGGGTCCACTTGAAGTAACCGGGGTCGGTCGTGTTCACCTCGCGCTGCCAGTCATATCCGAAGCCGATCCGCTTGAGCTGGCCGCGAAAATTGTTGATGTTCGTCGCAGTGGTTACCGCAGGATGCTGGCCGGTGCGAATCGCATACTGCTCCGCTGGCAGCCCGAAGGCGTCCCACCCCATCGGATGCAGCACATTGAAGCCGCACATCCGCTTGTAACGCCCAATAATGTCGGTTGCCGTGTATCCCTCGGGATGCCCCACGTGGAGCCCGGCGCCGCTCGGGTACGGAAACATGTCGAGCACGTAGTACTTGGGCCGTGAGGCGTCGAATCCGGGCTCGCCCGGATTGGCTACATGGAAGGTCTGATGCTCGTCCCAAAACTGCTGCCATTTGGCCTCAATTTGGTCGAAGGGGTAGGGCTTTCTGCGCTCAGTGCTCATGGATAAAACAAATAGGACCGGCAACTTAAGCAGAGACCCGAGCAAGCATCTAGCACGGAGGCGCCTTTTTCAGGAGTGCCGATGAAAAACCGGATGTGAAAAGAGAACGGTAACTCGAACCTTTCTCCAAGGGTCGCCGTGGCGGTTCGCGATCTGCGTTGCGGGCGCAGATCCCACGCAAATCGCCGCACCTCGCATTGACAAGCGGGCCGCAGTGTGAGGAGCATGCGTGATGGCAACCACCCCCAACTCGCCCGAAAGGCCAACCGGCCTACGTTCCCCAAAATTTTCACGCCGCGACTTTCTGAGGACCTCCACCCTCGGCATCGGCGCATCGGCTCTTTCCGGAGTCCTCATTCCCCGAGTGCATGCCCAAGGCAGCGACCAGCTCAGGATCGCGCTCATCGGCTGCGGCGGACGCGGAACGGGCGCAGCCGTAAACGCGCTTTCCCAGGAGGGTGCGCCGAAGCTCTTCGCAATGGCCGACGTCTTCCAATCCAAACTCGAGAGCAGCTTCAGCTCGATCAGCAACCGTTACCCGGACCAAGTCGATGTGGGTGACCGCAAGTTCATCGGTTTTGACGCCTATAAACACGCGATGGATTCGCTCCGCAAAGGGGACATTGCCATTTTCACCACGCCGCTTGCGTTCCGTTGGGTGCATTTCAAGTACGCGATCGAAAAGGGCCTGAACGTGTTCATGGAAAAGCCCCTCACTGCGGACGGCCCGACTTCTCTGCGCATGCTGGAGCTTGCGAAACAGGCTTCGGCGAAAAACCTGAAAGTCGGCGTCGGCCTGATGTCACGTCACAGCCACGCGATGCAGGAGTTGCAGAAACGCATTCAGGACGGCGAGATTGGCGACATCAACCTGCTGCGCGGCTACCGCATGCAGGGCACGATCGGCTCCGTGTTCTCCGAGCCTTGGCCCGGCGAACCCAAAGAGTTGCTATGGCAAATTTCGCGCTTCCACAGCTTCCTCTGGGCGAGCGGCGGCGGCTTCAGTGATTTTTACATCCATCACATTGACCATCTCTGCTGGATCAAGAACGCATGGCCGGTGAAGTGCCACGGGGTGGGCGGCCGCACCTCCCGGATTGCGCCGGGAGGCAAACCGTACGTGGACCAAAACTTCGACTCTTATTCGGTGGAATACACGTTTGCCGACGGCGCGAAAATGTTCATGGACGGGCGCTGCATGAACGGTGCGCTGCCCCTCTACTCCAGCTACGCACATGGAAGCAAGGGCATGGCGGTCGTCTCCAAGAGCGGTGACTGCGGACGGCCTTCCAGCACTTACAAGGGACAGACACCCGCGAAGGAAAACATGATCTGGACCTCGCCGGACACCAAGATTCCAGACGACCCGTATTTCAACGAATGGCAGGATCTGACCGCTGCCATCCGCAATGACACGCCCTACAACGAGGTCGAGCGCGGAGTGATGGCGAGCGTGGTGACTTCGATGGGCCGTTACGCGACCCATACCGCCCAGGAAGTCACGCTTGAGGAGATGCTCAACCACGAGCACGAATACGCGCCGGGTGCGGACACGTTCACGATGGATTCCCCCGCCCCCGTGCAGGCTGACGCAAACGGGCTTTATCCGGTGCCGGAGCCCGGCAAGAAAACCAAGCGCGAGTATTAAAGCAGCCGCGCAAACGCCGCGCCTTAAAACGAAAAACCGCAACAGCCTTGCCGCCGCACCGAGCGGTGAGGCAAACGCGCTCGAAACCGCCGAGAGCGTCGCGTGCGGCCACCGTGAATTCTTACCCGGGTCAACAGGTTCATAGTCCGTCAAGCGCGTCTGAACCTTTGCTTTTTTAATTTAGTTCGTAACGCGACGCTTCTCGCGGGTGTAGTGAGGTGTGAGTTCCCATCCTCCCAATCACACCTGGTTCATTGAGCAGGTCCGCCGTGAGCAAGCCGGACTGCGCGCGTTCGTACGCAGCCTGGGAATGCGCGCAGAAACCGCGGACGATGTCGCGCAGGAAGCGTTCGTCGTAGCTTTCGAAAAACTACACACGTTTGAACGCGGCACAAACTTCGGAGCGTGGGTGCGGACTATCGCGCGCTATCTCGTCAGCAAGGAACTCCGCCGCGAAGACCGCAGACAGCGCTTTTTGTCAGGACATGTTGCAGAGCTGATGGCCACCGAAGACACACCCGTGTCCACAGATCTTGGAGCAAGAATAGACGCCCTGAAATTCTGCCTAGCCGAACTCCCGGAGCGCGCGCGCCAGCTAGTGCAACGACGCTACTTCGAAAACATGGCTCCGTCCGTCATCGCCAGTCACGAAGGACGCACCGCAGGCGAAATTCGACAGGCATTGTTTCGCCTGCGCGCCACGCTGCACGAATGCATTCATCAACGCCTCGTAAAATCACAGGCATGAATCCCATGAACGAACAAGAAACCGCCGCTCAACTTCACGCCGCCTTCACACGCCTAATCGAGGGCGAAGCCGAGCCTCACGATGAGTCACTCATCGCCGAACATCTGAAATCACACCCCGAGTCCATTGCATTACTTCGAAAGCAGCTCGAGGTGGACGCACTGCTGCAACTCGAGGCTGATCCTGCACCCGCTGCGTTTGTTGAATCGGTACTCTCCCAAACTCTGCCGCCAGCCCACGCGGAGGTATTCGTGAAGAGAGTTAGCTCAGCCATTTCAAAATCCGCCACCAAGACTCACCCGCATACGTCATTCCGACGCAGTTGGCTCTCGTGGCGACCGATCGCCGCAGCAGCAACCGGACTACTCTCTGGAATGCTGTGCACATCGGTTGTCTTTGGCTACTTGGCTCCCGGAACCAGGAAGTCCCTCGGGGTTTTTGAAACATCCTTTGAGGAATCTCCTGCTCTAAAGGCGCTGGGCGTGCCGAAAAAGCCCGGTGAATGGGGCGGAGACTTTGCGGAAATCGTGGGCCCGCAAAACGGTGTATCTCCACACGTTGGGGTGAAGATGTGGCGATTTCTCCGTGCTGACAATGCAGTGGATGCTCGCGGGCCCGTTAATTATGTTGGTGAGGCGATCCGCATTGTCGACTTAAAGCATCTGATCGGCGCGAAGATAAAGGCCGGAACACAAATTGAGGTCGGCGCTTGGTTTGCACAGGGGCACACCTCACCCGAGGCGCAAAGACACTGGGTTGTCAAAGCTGCAGCTTTTGAAGGCGACGTAAGCGATGCGCCAGCGCTCTGGTTGAAATGGGATGAATCGAGTGCAAGCCTCGTGCAACGTGAGGTGCCGGCTACTCAGACAGGGCGCTGGGAGTGGGTCAGCGCAATGATGGTGCTTCCGGAAAACGCGGATTTCCTCGTCTTCGAATGCGGAGTCGTCCAGCGACAACCCGCGCTCTCAGAGGGCGTCGCAGAGTTCCCGGCACAGTACGTCGATGACGTGCGCGTACGCGTGCTTCTGCCATCCGGAGACACTCCGACACGGGACTGAATGGGCCTTCTTCAGATGCGCTTCTTGCTGATCATCCCCATTTTCATCTCAAATACAGGCGTGAGAGCGACGGCAGCCTGCGTTGAATCGCGGCTCGAACGACACCCGCGCCAGGGCCACGGCTGTCTGCACAACGGAGTGAGCGACCTGAAAACCATCCAAATCTGATCCCGCTCTTGTGAAGAAAATCGCCACAGCCTTCATCCTGTCACTCATCACAGCTTCCGCATTATCGGAACCGCCCCAACTACGAACCTTCATTGAAACCAACTGCATTGATTGCCACGACAACGCCACGCACAAAGCCGGATTAAACCTGGAGGGGGTTGAACTTGCGCTTAACAGTCGCGAAAATGCGATGACATGGGAGGCCATCTTCAATCGTGTTTCTCACGGAGAAATGCCTCCGAAGAAACAAGCGCAGCCATCCGCGGAAGATCGTTCCGCCTTTCTCTCTGCTTTGGGTAAAGATCTACACACTGCTTCCCTCAAGCGGCAACAGCAAAACGGGCGCGCTAAAGTGCGGCGCCTCACCCGAACAGAATACGAAACGACGGTTAACGATTTGCTGCACATCCACACAGATCTCCACTCATTTTTTCCTGATGATTCGGTGACGGATGGCTTCGATAAAGTGGGGGACGGACTCACCCTCTCTGCAGCACATTTTGCTGCATATCAGGAGGCAGCAGAGAAGGCCCTCACCATGGCGATCACTCGTGGCGGCGAGATCGATCACGATGTCACTGGCGCAAAAATCTTCACTGGACGCTCCAAAGAATTCACCAACTGGGGAAGTTGGCAGGAGGACGACGCCATGGTCATCGCATCCCAGCTTAACTATCCCTACCTTAGCATCCTTGCACCAAACTCTCCCCGCAGCGGGCGATTTCGCATCACGCTCACCGCACAGGCGCGGAATAATGGAGGCAAGCCGCTACCCGTGGCACTCGGCATTCTGGACTGGCGCACCATGCGGCCGTACGCGCCAGAAACCAGCCAATGGTTCGATATTCCCGAGGACCAGCCTCGCACAGTGACCACTGAGCTCGATCTAGATGCCTTACACCATACGCATCTCTTTGGCCCCGCGCTCGAGGACCGTCTCAAGGTGCTCGACCTCGTGAAAAAAGGAGAGCGCTGGGCCGGACGCGTTCTACTTCTCACCCGATTGAAGGTCGAAGGCCCTCTCAACGCAGACGGCACTATTGATCGCGGCCCTGGTATGGGCTATCGGGAGCTGTTCGGTGATCTCAAAGCGGAGCCGCTCTCGAAAATCACCGGCACGTCCCCTGCAAAGGGCACGCCTGATCTCTGGCTACCCGTCTCGTCTGCTACGAAGGAAGATGCCTCACGCTTGCTCCGCGCTTTTTTACCAAAGGCGTTCCGGCGCCCCGTGCCAGAGGAAATCGCGGCCACTTATGTCCAAAAAGTGCACGCTGCCCTCGACAACAGCGTGCCGTTCCACCGTGCATTGCTGGACGGCTACAAATCCATCCTCTGCTCAACTCAGTTTTTGCTGCTGGGTGAAGCGCCAGGACCGCTCGACGAGTACGCGCTCGCGAGCCGACTCTCGTATTTTCTCTGGAACACTACTCCCGACAAAGCACTCCTTGCCGCAGCAGCCCAAGGCCAGCTCGCCACACGTGTGGGCCGCGCCGCACAGGTGGAACGCATGTTAAAGGATGACCGTTCGGAGCGCTTCGAGAAAGGTTTCTTAGACCAATGGCTCGACTTGAAGAACATCAATGCGACTTCGCCCGATGGAGTCATGTACGCAGAAATCACACCCTCCATGATTGTCGCGGCGGAGCTTGAGACCCGCCGCTTTTTCCATGCCATGGTCACTGAGAATCGCAGTGTGCTAGAGTCAGTCCACAGCGACTGGACCTATGCAAATGAGCTCCTCAGTGCGCTGTATGACCTGCCCGAGTTGAACGGCTACGAAATGCGTAAAGTGGTTCTTCCACCTGGGAGCAAGCGCGGCGGATTCCTGACACAAGCCAGCGTTCTGAAGGTTACAGCAGACGGAGCAAAGACTTCACCGATTCTGCGCGGGAAGTGGGTGAACGAACGCATCCTTGGCATCACGCCTCGCCCCCCGCCCGATGACATTGCAAAAATAGAGCCCGACATCCGCGGGGCGACAACCATCCGTGAACAGCTCGCCAAACACCGTAACACCCCCGCATGCATGAGCTGCCACACAGTGATTGATCCGCCGGGATTTGCGCTCGAGACATTCGATGTCATGGGAGGCTGGCGGGACTTTTACCGAATGCCATCGCATACCGGAGAGGTGATCACTCTATCACGATTTTCCGGCCGCAAAGTGCATCGTGGGCCGGCAGTGGAGAGCGGTTATACGATGCCTGACGGGCAGACTTTCTCCGATGTCACAGATTATAAAGCGCTGTTGCTTAGAGACAGTGAACGCATCGTTTACTCGCTCGCCGCGAAACTTCTCGTCTATGCCACCGGTGCACGCGTGCATTTTGCCGACCAAGAAGAAGTCGCCCGCCTCGTGGCAGAGGCGCGCACCAGTAAATACGGCTTGCGTAGTCTCATCCAAGCGATCGTCGAATCTCGTCCCTTCCTCAACAAATGAACGCCCCAAACATCAACCTCCGCACGCCAATTCACCGCCGCCACTTCCTGCGAGCCGGTGCGGTATGCCTAGCCCTGCCAGCCCTCGAGGCAATGCTCCCCCGTCGCGCCCGCGCGCAGGAGAGTGCATCACCAAAACGCCTGCTTCTCGTCGCCCGCAACCTCGGGATGCACGCACCTTTCTTTTTTCCGGAAACAGCCGGACTCAGTTACGAAAACACGCGGTACTTGCGCCACCTCGATGAACATCGCGGAAAGTTCACCGTCTTCTCCGGGATTTCGCATCTCAAGTACAATGACCATCACAGTGAGCCCGGCCTCTTCACGGGCGTCGCATGGGACCGCATCAAAGATCCGGCCAAGGAGCATCGCAACACTATCTCTCTCGATCAGTTTGCCGCCGAGCGCATCGGTAATCAGACCCGATATCGCAACCTCGTCATCGGCCTGCCGGTACAGTGGAGCTTTTCGTGGACAGAGCGCGGGGTGGCTGTGCCGAGCGAGCGCAGTCCGGTTGCCGTTTTCAAGCGACTCTTCACAGCCGGAACCGCCGACGAAGTCGGAAATGAAGCGCACCGGCTTCAGACGGGGCGCAGCATCCTGGATCAAGTGCGCGGGGAGGCGAAGGCTCTTAGCCGCACTCTCGGGCAAGAGGACCGCGAGCGGCTGGAGCTTATGTTCAGCTCAGTGCGTGAAGCTGAACAAAGTCTCGTGCGCAGCGAGGAATGGCTGAGCAAACCGAAGCCGCAAGTCGGATATCCCGAGCCAAAAGCCGACCCCGATCCGAACCTGATCAACGAGCGTGAAACATTATGGTTTGATCTCACTCGGCTCGCGCTTCAGACGGATTCGACGCGCGTGATTTTGCTTACCATGGGCGACGCCGGCCGCGCAAAACTCGACGGGCTCACCCTTGCGCACCACGATGCCTCGCACCACGGCAAGGACGATAGTAAGATCGAGCAGCTCGCACTCATCGAGGAGACTGAGCTAAAACTGTTCAGTCGTTTTCTCACCACCATGCAGGAGGTCCGGGAGGGCGGCACCTCTCTCTTGGACAACACGACCATCCTCAACGCAAGCAACCTCGGCAATGCGTCCGCCCATACCTGCGAGAACCTCCCAATCATCCTCGCCGGCGGCGGGTTCAAGCACTGTGGTCACGTTGCGAAGGATCGCAAAGACAATGCCCCCCTGAGTAACCTCTACGTGCGAATGCTGCAAC
This sequence comes from Chthoniobacteraceae bacterium, assembly GCA_044376395.1. Taxonomy (GTDB): domain Bacteria; phylum Verrucomicrobiota; class Verrucomicrobiia; order Chthoniobacterales; family Chthoniobacteraceae; genus Chth-196. The sequence continues at coordinate 7,783 of JBILKY010000013.1, forward strand.
AGGTTGGCATCAAAACCGACGTCTTCGGCAGCAGCACCCGAGCAATGGATGAAGTGTGATTATCCCACGACACCCTCCACCGCCTCGCCCAAAATTGGTTTGTGCCCGGGCTGCAGGCTGGTGGTGGAACGAGGGCGCGGGAGCCATCTGTCTCATGCATTCACATGAACGCATCTGAGAACAACGCTCAACATGGACAATCCACGAATCGCTCTTGCTGCCTTACGCGGTCTACCAACGCGGGCGCGTCAATTGCCTGTCCCCGGTCACAGTAAGATTTGGCGGGGGCGTTAACGCCGAGTTTGCTCGATTCGTAGGAGACGCTTGATAGCGATGGATTGGCGGCTGGCCTCGCTCTTAAGATCTGGGGAGCTTGTGCTGCTCGGACAACCTCATGTCGTCCATTGTTGGGTGTTTATCATCTGGCCGTTTGTCCGGTCACCTTAGACCGCCGGACAGTTCCCGATCGGCATACCACCGTCTGACGTCGTTCGCGAGCATCAGGGCCGCCGCACGGGCCGAATCCGGGGTGAGATGAGATTCATCCTGTGTCGCCAAACGCTGACCATCCGGCGTTGCCCCGTAGTCGACATAAGGGATACCCATCTCCTTCGCCAAAGTCTCAGGCTGCAACTCTAATGGTAAAGCTGCCTCCACCTCCCGCATCTTGACTCCCACGGGAAGGCGCACAAGTGCGACTATCCATCCCATAGACTGTGCCTGCTGCACCAACGAATAAATTTCCGCCTTCCGAACTAAACTGCTGCTCATCTCAGCTTCTATTTGCGGGACAATCGCACCATAATAGTCGAGTTGAAAACTAGCTGGGTCCACCGGTGATCCGTCACTGTATCGCAAGAAACCGTTCACGAAACCGTCCGCATACACCCGCCGACCAGTGAACCCTACAGTGCGGGGAATATCGTGGCGTTTTTTGAGCCACCACAATCGACCAGCCACGTGGCGCCAAGGTTGGTCAAAGGTGTAGAGGTACTGCTTAATCAACGCCCTTATTTTTTCATCGAAGTAATCTTGGGACTTAACGTCCATGGCATATCGCGCCGGCCGCGGGCCAAAATGGTAGAAACCCGCAGGGCTGTAATTCAGAATCAGAATGGCTGGTCCCCTCGTCACGTGGGGTTTCAACAACAGCTGGATAATGCTGGACACGGACGTCGCCGGCAGCCCGGCGTTCACAGCTCGCAACGGCGTCTGCCCACTCGGATTCAATGCGACATTCAAACGCTTTTCCGCCACCCCCCACCCTACCCGGCTATCCCCCGCCACGTAGACCCGAGGCTCCGCGGACTGCCTGCTTAAACTCCATCGAAATTCGACATCCGTCATGCCGGGAACCACCGATGGCATTCCCCCACATGCCCGAAAAGCCCACTCAATGCCGCCCACGATGAGCGCACACATCACAAGAGACTGTAGCAATCGCTTCATAGATCCCCCGGTAAATCGCTGGGTTCAAAACTGGAAATAAATGAATTGCGTCGCTTCCCCGCTGCAATAATACAGCAAAAGCATCATCGCAACCGCCGCCAGCATACGCAACTGCGGGCGCAGCCTCAGAAAATCGTGGATGCAAATCTGCTGACAAGCGCAATGCCCACCGAAAACTGCGAGAGCCAGTGCCCCACTGAGCAGTACCGGGGTACTCACTTGTTTCTCCCCGATTACAAGACCGCGAAGCATCCCGGTGCATTGCGCCCAAGTCTGAGCCCGAAACGGAATCCACGTCACAGATACCGCAAGATAAGTCAACACACGCGCCGGGAGCCGCACCGGCAGTTTCCACGGGATAGATCGACCGGAGGCGCGAAGACGGGCACGGATGAAACGCTCTAAACACAAATAAGCGCCATGCATGCCACCCCAGAGCACGAACATCATGCTTGCTCCATGCCACAAGCCCCCCAGGAGCATCGTCGCCATGAGATTAAGATAAGTCCGAAACCGGCCTAAACGATTACCTCCCAGTGGAATATACAGGTAGTCTCTCAGCCAGGTCGACAGGGAGATGTGCCACCGACGCCAGAAATCCGAGAATCCCAGCGCACCATATGGTGCCTTGAAGTTCGATAAAAACTCATACCCCATGATCCTTGCGAGGCCAATCGCCACCAGCGAATATCCTGCAAAGTCGCCGTAGATCTGGACTCCGAACAACAAAGCCGCAGCCCAGTTCTCCCACACGCTGTTGCGAGCCCAGTTTTCAAAAAACGCATTTACGTATTCGCCGACGTTGTCTGCCATCACCATCTTTAGACACAAGCCGCAAAGCACCAGAAAAAGTCCATCTGCTATTGCCGCTCGGGTAATGTTGACCTCTTTCTCGATCTGGGGCAGAAAATCGCTGGCCCTCACAATAGGTCCCGCTACCAGTTGCGGGAAGAATGCGACATAGAAGGCTACATCCAAAAAACTGCGCCGCGCCGGAATCTCCTGCCGGTACACATCCAGCGTATAACTGAGCGTCTGAAACGTGTAGAAAGAGATCCCCACCGGCAACAAGACATCCACATGCGGCGGTTGCCATCCAACTCCCAGGTACCTCAAAACACTCGTGAATGTCTCGAGGAAGAAGTTGCAGTATTTGAAGAACCCAAGCATACCCAGATTCGCGGCAAGACTCAAAACCACCAACGCCTTCCCATGTCGCGGGAACTGCTCCATGAACCGGGCGAGCCAGTAGTCCATGACGGTAGACCCAACCAGCAAGGTTAAGAATTTGGGATTCCACATGCCGTAGAAGAAATAACTGTAAAGCAGCACAACCAACTTGAGGGCCGTCGACCTCTTCCGGGGACAAACAAAGTAGAGTCCAAGAAGCGGCACCAATGTCAGTAAAAAGAAAAGCGAATTAAATGTCATAAATATCACCTCTTCAAATACTTGCGCTTAATTTAGCACCCGACCTATACCCAACGCCTCACAATTCAAACCCCTCTCGTTTTCAAAGCCTTTCCCAACGCCATACGAGACGCGTCCTTCGCCCCCCGAAGCTCTCCTCTCCAAACCTTCCGCCGTTCACCCGACCGGCGTCGTTGCATGACCACGATTAGCCATTACCTGCGCTCTACCTGAAACCCGCGTTGCACGCCGGTGCACCTAAAATTCACGCGATGATGGAAAGAGCCTGCAACCACTCGCCAAAGTTGGAAAATCGAAAGACGATCCGCTGAGAGAAAAAATTACCACTTTCAAAATCGAAAGCTAAGCCACCCCCGCATGTAGAAAATTCGGCTCATGGCCCGCCGCCGGTTGTAAGACAACCGCTCTGGGAATCACACCAACCAGGTCTCAAGCCCGTGGGTAAAAACATGCCGTCTTTTTTTGTCATGCCTCCCTGCACCAACCTGACGTGATTTCAATTTGAGCGCCCACACGATCAACCGCACTCATTGCCGCTTCAAAACATCAATCTTCGCGATACTCACGATCAAAGCCCGATCAAATCAGAAAATTTTGGCGACACACATCATCTCGGCTTTAATAAAAGCCGCGCACAGACACAACACTCCACCTACTCGGGGTTCACAAACAGGTAGTGCGATACGATCCACTCCTCGCCTTTTGCAAAATTCCACAGTTCGGCGCACGACATGTAGAAAACGCGCCAGTATACCCACCATCGCTTCGTCTGCGCGGCGCCGTACGCCTCCACAAGCAGCGGCCAGATTTTCGCACGGTTTGCGTCCATCTTCTCCAACCACGCCTCCGCCGTCTTCCCGTAATGCGCTCCGGATACACACCAATGTTTTTCGATCCGAAGATGCTCCTGGAAATACAGCAGCAAATCGTCACTCGGCATCTGGCCCCCCGCAAAGAAATACCGCGTCATCCAATCCGAAGGCCCCCTGTCTTCGTAATGATACGCCACATCTTTATGGGTGAAGATATGCACAAACAGCTTTCCGCCGGGCAACAGCCATCGGGAGATCTTACCGAGTAGCATTTGATAATTCTTCATGTGCTCGAACATCTCTACCGAGACCACCCGGTCAAATCCGCGCTCGATCTCAAACTCATTCATATCTGCGGTGATAATCCTGAGATTAGTAAGCCCACGCCGGATTGCCTCGGCGTCAATGTGCTCCTTTTGCGTGCGCGAATTGGAAACGCCCGTGATTTGCGCGTTGGGATAATGCTCCGCCATCCAGAGTGAGAGAGAGCCCCAACCACAGCCCAGCTCCAGGATACGCTGACCGTCCATGAGTTCGGCTCGGGAACAAGTGAGCGCAAGCATCCGTTCCTCGGCTTGATCAAGACTATGAATCCCTTCGTCCCAGTACCCACAGCTGTACTTGAGCCGCCTACCTAGGCAGAGCTGATAAAAGCTTGTGGGCACTTCGTAGTGCTGCTCGTTTGCCGCCGCAGTCTGAACTGCGATCGGGCTTTTTTTTAGCCCGTCGATATGCGAGACCAACGCCATCTGCCGCTCCTGCGCATTTGCACCGCGCTTTTCACGCAGAGTCTCACGTAACAGACGGCGGATACCGAAACGAATCAGCCAATCGGGGATCACATCAGCTTCCAAAAGTTGGTCGATGGAAATCATGGGTTAGATAGATTTGATTGCGAATCAGAAGCAGTCTTCTTAAACCACGGCACAAACGCACTCGTGGTCTGCTGATACTCGCGGTACCGTTCGCCTCGGCGTTTGACTGCGTACTCCTCAGTCAGCGGAATACCGGTCACACGCAGCAAAAAATAAAGCATGAGTAGCGGGCAAATGAGGCAGACCCATCCCGATGGGGAAGCAAACGCTGCGAGCGCCAAGCCCCACCATATGATTGATTCAAAAAAGTAATTGGGATGCCGAGAGTAATTCCAGAGCCCTACCTGACAGACCTGCCCTCTGTTGGCTGGGTTTTTCTTGAACCCCTGCATTTGGATGTCCGCGAGACTCTCCCCGAGCAGTGCCAGTCCAGCGACAGCCAAACCGACAATCTCGCTCACCTGCAACTCGGGAGCCGGGTTGAATGCGGCAAATAGAAACGGGAGTGAGAAAATCACCACCAAGACCGCCTGCATTTCAAAAAATAGCAGGAACATCCAAGGGCCGCCCCAGCGTTCGCGCAAAGCCTGGTAGCGAGAGTCCTCCTCCGGATGGTGTCCGGCAACCCGCACCAGCAGGTAACTGCCCAACCGCAGGCTCCAAGCCACACCTAACCCGGTGAAAGCAAGCTTTCGCTCCAACGCACCAGATCCAGTCCATGCATACAGCGGCGCAAGAACCGTCATGCCGTAGGAAAACGCGATATCAACAAAGCCGTAGTTCTTTAAACGGAGGCAGAGCAGCCACGTGGCGAAAAAGACCAAAACCATGAGCAACGTCCCGATGAAAAAAACTTCCATCATAAAATCAGCGTGAGATGACCGTCTCGAGCAGCCCGATCAAGGGCCGGATCATTCGCCTCCACAGCTTGGTGACCAACGGGTTTATGATCCGCCGAAGCCAAAACAGTTCAGGAGGCCGATTAAGAGTGTTTGGGGTGAACCTCATTTGCGGACACCCCGCAAGAGCAACTCCTCCATGGGGGCGTTGGACGGCAATTTGAAGAGCTTCCATAACATGTACGCAGCCATGGCGATGTTCCCGAGAAGCAGGATGCCGAAGAACCACAGAATCCGAGCCACAAGGGAGGTCTCTTTGTAAAATACCCAAGCGTAAAAGGTCAGGAACCCGAAATAGGCGTCAAAAAGAGTGGCGACGAACCACGGATGCCCTCCCACGGCGGCGGGGATCTCCCAGATCGGTACGCGCAAACTGGCCCAAGTAGTGACCACAAGCATCGAGACGATGACGATGAGAAAGGCGATTCGCAGAAACCAGATCATTGTTTTCCTCCAGAAAGTTTGGGGTCCATCAAAAGCGGGAAAGAACTTAATAGGCGGTGTGCAAGGCAGGATTGTTCGGGCGGGTATAAATGCCCTGCACAACGCTAATGTTCCGTGTCGTGAATGCGGCCTCGCAGTACTGGAGATAATAGTTCCATTTTCGGACGAAGCGCTCGTCGAACCCAAGCGCTCGCACCGCCTCCAGCTGGGCGTTAAATCGCTCCCACCACACATTGAGCGTCTTGGCATAGGATGCGCCGAGATCTTCAAGTTCGTGCAGCGTCAGGCTACCCGTGTTGTTGAGCGCGTCGCTCACACGCCCCAAACTCAACAGCAGCGAACCTGGGAAGATATGCTTTTGAATCCAATCGACCCCTTTGCGCAACTCGGAGTGCCGTGAATCCGGCACAGTGATAAACTGCAGCCCGACAAGTCCGTTCGGCTTAAGAACCTCGTTAATCTTCGCAAAATACGTTTCCAAATAGCGATCTCCAAGGGCCTCCATCATCTCAATGGACACGACCTTGTCATAAGTCCCGCTGAGATGCCGGTAATCCAGCAGTAGAATCTCGATCCGATCCGACAAACCCTCCGTGACGAATCTTTCTTTCGACCACTTGAACTGTTCCTCCGAGATTGTGACCGTCGTCACACGACAGCCGTAATTTTTTACGGCATGGACGCTGAACCCACCCCACCCGCTGCCAATCTCGAGGACATGGTCCGTGGAGCGAATTCGCAGCTTCTGACATAACGCGTCATATTTTGCGATCTGAGCGTCCTCAAGCGACTGTCCCGGCGTACTGAACCGCGCGCTGGAATAGGTCATGGTGGGGTCAAGCCAGAGACTGTAAAAGTCATTCCCGAGATCGTAGTGTTCGGCAATGTTGCGGCGACTGGTCGCAACGCTGTTTGGGCGCAGCCAGTGCAGAAATTGATTGTACCCCTTGAATAAATTAAACAGGAGCGCTCGACTCTTGGCGCCAGACAGGGACGGGGCGTTCTCCAAGTTCAAAATCGCCCACGCTATCACTTGTCTGATGCTGTCAGTATCCCAATCTCCATCCACGTACGATTCCCCGAATCCAACGTCTCCGAAAAAAACACAGCGTTGGAAAAACAATGGATTCCTCACACGAATCGTCGCGGCAACCTCCGCCCCGACCGTCCCGAAATGATGCTCGGTTCCATCGGCGAACTCGAGTTTAAGGTGGCCGCCAGACATTCGTTCAAAGGCCTGCAACACTAGCCTCTGATAAAAACGATAAGGATGCCTTGAGTCGCTTGTGCTAAGCGACGGGGCGGCTGTGGCGATTTCGTTCATGGCTTGTCTCCAGAAATGGAAGCGTGAGGATTTAGCACCCCCTGCTGCAAGTGTGCATTTGCCGCCTTCGTATGAAAAGGCAACCTCTTCGCCCAGAGCAGAAAAGCGTGCCAGTGAATAAGAAAGATCACCCGCAAGGTGATGAGCGGATACTTCAGCGTCAGCCAAGCCAAACGGGCCGTCGTGAGCGGCACTTTTTTCCCGGTAAGCGAACTGAGCAGGACCCGCCGATCCCCCTTGCGGTCATCGATGTGGATCTCGAGCTCCTCGCCGGGGACGTGCAGTTTAAAATCGAACTCCAAATCCAGCTCTGAAAATGGTGACACGTAGAAGTGCTTCGGGGTTACTAACCGGAAGAACCCAGATGCGGCCGGAGTTGAAAAGACGTACGGCTTCATCTCGCCAAACGTGTTCCCAACCTGTGACACCGCGCATACAGCAGATCCCTGAGCATCAAAGCAGAAATAAAACGACACCGGATTGAAAATGTACCCCAACACGCGTGGCAAGGTGACTAAGATCGCCCGGCCGCCCTCGGGAAAAACCACACCGTTTCGGGCAAGGTAAGCGATCAAGTTCTCTTTTATAGTCCCCCCCCCTAGCACAGTGAGGTGGTCGCGATCTCTGAAATTGTAAAAATTCCACCGATTATGGCTGAACCCGAATATCTGGGAGTCAACGGCGTCCAACTCATCCAGATCAAGGCAGAACATAAAGATCCTGTAATGGAACCGATGCTCCTTGGGCACCAGCCGGTGGTGCATGATGGAGCACTCGTACAGACAAGATCGCAACGCTTCGCTTATGCCCATAACGGATCCGCGGTAATTGCGCGCGCACAGTGCAAGGCGCTGGTGAGTCCGTCCTCATGGAAGCCGTATTTGAACCAAGCCCCACAGTAATAAGTCGTCTGCTCGCGTGATAGGTTGTTGAGCTGCGGCAACTCCTTTTGCGCTCGGATTGCGGCGCAATTAAAGAGCGGGTGCTCGTATTCGATGCGGCGCATGACCTGCGCCGGATCGATCTCCTCCTCGGCATTCAACGAAACAAAGTAGTCCGCGTTCTCAGACACTCCTTGAAGCCTATTCATCCAGTAGTGGACTGTTGGCATCAATCTGCCACTCGCCCCACGGGACAGACGATAGTTCCACGACGCCCAGCAGCGGCGCGTCCGCGGCATCACTGAGACGTCCCTGTGAACGATTGCCAAGTTCGGCTGATACTTGAATTCACGCAACAGGCGACTCTCGAGTTCGGTCGGAGCGGCCAGCAAATTCAAAGCCTGATCCCCATGGCATGCGAGGATGACCTTATCATACTCCGCCTCGCTCCCGTCCGCCGCGATAATCTGCACTTTGTTTAAACTTCGGTTAACACGCACAGCCCTGCATCCCAACTGAATCCGATTTTGGAAAGGCCGCACGATTTTTTCGACGTAGGACCGTGAGCCACCCACGACAGTCCGCCAGGGATGTTGAGTGTCCAAGCCAAGGAATCCATGATTGTGCCAGAAGCGCAATAGTGTGACCGCAGGAAACTCAAGCATGAGCTCGGGTGGCGTGGACCAGACTGCACTGCTCATGGGGACGAGATAGCGCTCGAGCATGTCATCGCCATAGCCCCGCGCGGCCACGTACTCGCGCAAGGTCATCTCGGCATACCGCGGATCCTCGATTGCCAAAACCGCTTCGGAATTGAACCGATTAATCGCCAATAGCAGCCTCCAGAACGAGGGTTTTATGAGATTGCGGCGCTGGCCAAAGAGCAGGTTGACGCTGGTGCCATTGTATTCGAGAGCACTAGGCAGATGCTGCACACTGAACGACATGTCCGTAGGCTTGGTTTCGACATCCAGCTCGCGAAACAGCCGTGTGAGGTTTGGGTAAGTAACCTCGTTGTACACCATAAAACCGGTGTCCAACGATACCGGGCTCCCATTTTCGTCTACCGTAATGGTATTTGTATGGCCTCCGATGTAGTCATTTTGTTCGTAAATTCGCAGATCAAAGCGCTCGTGCAAAAAATGCGCGGAGGCAAGGCCGGCGATCCCCGTACCGATGATCGCTAGCCGACTCATACGAAAATATCCCCAGATGTTTTCGCTGTGACGTAGAGGCCGAGCACTTCTGCGAGAAATAATTTCAGGTCCCCTGCGCAGCCTCCAAACACGCGCAACAAAAGCAAGTGCTTCAAGAACACGCCCGGCAGGGTCAATCTACCGCGAGGATAAGCACCGCCATGCTCGAGCGCTGGCCCAATGTTGCCTCCTCCGCAAAATCTCAACCAAAGTGATGAGTACCGAAAGCAACTGAACGGGAATCTCTTTTTGCCGAGCTGAAGGTGAAGTAAATACATTGCGACGGCGCGTTGAACCTAAAAGTTTCTGTGATTGCTCGCGCTCGGCTACAGTCACTTTCATGTAGCGCGAATGAAGGACTGCGCCGCCGCGCGCTACACGCCTCGAAGTAAATCAACCTTTTGGTCTAAAAATCAAGCTCAGCCAATTTTTTAAGCGGATGAAATGTACCGAGAGGAGCTCTGGCCGATGACATTGATCTACAGAGAACACTGAGAGCGCTAAAAAAGTGGGTCGAACAATTCAACTCTTGAGATAAGTCGACAGTGACGTTCCGTAGGAAGGCTGGAGGTGGACTATTTTCTCCAGGCGTCGAGAAGGAGAGCGATCCCATCGAGTGGCAGGGTATTTCGCGCTTCACAAGCTGTGGTACTAAAAGCGCATTTTCTCTATCGTTCCGAAGCCATCGTTATTCCCATCTCTGGACTCGAAGAAGGATTTCTCCGTCTGCTCTTCGCACGTGATTTGGCGTCGTTTTTCTAAGCTTTATTTTTTCGATCTTTGCTTGCTTCATTGCAGGTCACCGATTGTCTCCTGACTGTGCGGCTCGTCTGCGTAGGAGTAAGGAATCCGCTCCACCCGCTCGAAGGCGGCGCCGCGACCGAAATCGTCATTGACGCACCTGAACTGAGCGTCTCGGTAAAGTTTAACAATATCCACGACATGCTCTCCGACGAATAGCATCCTCTTCCAGTTGAGTGTTGACCATCCGCTGGGTACATTGAACGTCGGCCAAGGCTTCGGCGCGGCACCCGAGACATGCCAGAGGTCATCACTTGGTGGAGGGCCCGACGAAGGATTCCGAATCAAGGTGCTTGGCACCCCACCGTCGATTCAAGTGCTCGGCCCTCGTACTGATCACCAACCTTGTGTGAACTGCTAGCCCTTACCGCTTTTGAAGCCGCTTGATCTTTCCGGCGAGGCTCGCCTTTGCCGCCGATGACATCCGGTCGATGAACAGCACTCCATTAAGGTGATCCACTTCGTGCTGCAGCGCGCGCGCCAAGAAACCCGCAGCCTCAAAGTCCAAAACGGCACCGTCCAAAGTCCGCGCCATGCAACGAACCCTGACCGCCCGGCTGATGTCTGCATTGATCTTTGGAAAAGACAGACACCCTTCGTTTCCCGGCTCTTTTTCCTTCCCAAGCTCCAGCTGCGGATTAATCAGCACCATCGGCATGAACTTTCGATGGTCGACGTCCTGGCCGTTGATCCTCATGAGACTGGGCCGGTCCTCCACCTCGGCTACATCCACCACCGCGATCTGGAGCGCGACACCGACCTGCTGCGCCGCAAGGCCGACTCCGTCTGCAGCCCGCATGGTATCGATCATGTCGGCAGCGAGCTTGGCCACCTCGTCAGAAACGACATCAATTTTCGCCCCGACCTTTCTGAGAACCGGGTCTCCAAAAATCACGATTTCCCTAATCATTTCACGCGCTCCATGAATGCAGTTAAACTCCCTTTGACGCCCGCTTCCTTCAAGGCGTCCAGAACCTTCAGCACCATACCAAACGGGGCCTCTTTATCGGCGTTCAAAGCCAGCACCATCTGGGGATCCCGGGATTGGATGGCTTTCAAGATCGGCACCAGACGCTCCAGTTCGACCTGCCTTTCGTCGACAAAAAGCTGCGACTCCCGTGAAATCGTGAGGATGATCGGCTCGCGCTTTGGCTGTGCAACCGCGGCGCTTTTCGATTCCGGCAGGCGGATCACCACGTTCGGCTGCGCCTTTTTAAAGCTGGTCGAAACAATCACGAAGATCAGCAGGATCGCGAAAATATCAATCAGCGAAACGATGATGATCTGCGGGGTTCTGCGGCGTTTGGGGTAAAAATTCATTGATCAGCGTGCGCGCTTCCCAAATGTGTTTAAGCCTGCGGGCGCGTCACCGCGCTTTTCGCCGCGGCATGGGCTTTGTACTGGTAGCACTTCGAAAGCAGCAGAGAGATGAGCGCCTCCATCTCGGCTGCGATGGTCTCCAACTTCCGGACAAAAACGGAGTACGCGATCAAGCATGGAATGGCGATTGCGAGTCCGACCACTGTCGTACTCAACGCTTCCGAGATGCCGCTTGCAATGATGTGCGTGTCACCCTGCGCACCCGCGTCCCCGAATGCCGCAAAAACCTTCACCAACCCCGAAACCGCACCGAGCAGTCCCAGGAGCGGCGTGATGCCTACAAGAATTTCGAGAATGAACAACCCCTGCTCAAGCTTGACCATCTCGGTGCGCGCGGCCACCTGCACGGCATCCTGATTTTCGGATCGGTCCACGTGCATATGACGGATCACGACCTTGATCAATCGACCAAGCGGGGAGCGGTCGGCGAGCAAAAACGCCGACAGCCGGACCACGGGATCCTCGCCGTCCGCTTTCAACCGCTCGATTTCAGAGCGGAGCACGGGGGGCACTGCAAGATCGCGGCGCAAGCCGAGCATCCGCAGCAAAATCACCGCAACGCCAACCACCGAACACATCGCGAGGAAAATCATGAAGACTCCTCCCTTCGTGAAAAACTGCACGAGCGCGGCGGTACTGTCGTTGGCGAAATTCATGACTTAATACAGGGAGAAGGTGAAAGGTATCTCAAGCAAACCGTCGCGCAAGAGAGGACGCGCCTCCTCGGGTGGAGGGTCCAGTTTTGCAGCGCGCACCACCCCCATACAGATCTCCGAAAACTGCTGGTTCGCGGTGCTGTGTTCCACTGAGATATCCTTCACCGTGCCGTCCTGGGCGACCTTGAAGCGGACTTTGACCGAGCCCGTGTCGAGCGAATCCATTTTTTCCTTCACCAAAACATTCCAGCGCGCGCCGATTGCGCGGCTCACGGATTTCATGTAAGCGGCGAGGGCTGTTTTGTTGGCATCCACCCCGGTCTTGCCGTTCTGGGGAAGACCACCCTTCACCTTCGACTGCTCTTTACCCTCCTTGAAGAGATCGTCCGCAGATTTCTCCGGCGACTCGCTTGAGCTCGACGACTTGGAATCCGCACTCTTGCTCGCCGCGTCGCTTCCCGCGGCAAACTTGCGGAACACCAATTCACCTGCAAGTTCCTCGAGATCCTCGAAGCGCTCCGTCTGCGCACCCACCTCGGGCCGCGCCGCGGGCTTCTTTGAAAGCGAGGCGACCTTGCTTGCTGTGGTCTTGGACATTGGAGGCGGCGTGTTCGATGACTTTGATTTTGGATTGCTGGACGAACCCGCCTTGGCCTCCTGCGAAGCAAGCGTCTTCACAGCGGTATTCCTCCCGTCTGCGGACGGCTGGGGAGCAGCGCCCGCAGGCTTTGACGTGCTGCCGGCTGCGAGATTGCGATCGGATTGGAAAGTGGCATCCGGGCGCGGTTTCGGAGCCTCAGCAAGTGCCGCGGAATCGACCCGCTCCTTTTCGCGGAGCTGATCCAGCGGCACCACCATTTTTTCCGGCGGAGGCAGCGGCGCGAAAACCAATTCAAGGGGCGCCTCGGGTTTTGGAATCGCGCGCAGCAGTTTTTCAATCCAACCGTTTTGCAGTGAAAGCCAAATCAGTAGCACGAGAATATGCACTGCAACGGAGCCCATGATGGCGGCGAGCGCCTGAAATTGCGGCGGCTCCTCGCGCAGGTCTGGAAGCGCGTTGATCGCTTTTTTCGCGACATGCGGCAGTTCGAACTTCAAGCGGACCTCCTTGCTCGAATGATTCCGTCCACCATCTCACCGACCACATCGAACTTGTCGAGCGACGCGCACCATTCGACGTCCTTCTCACGACCGGCGTTGATCAAGGCTCGCCCGTTTCTAGAAAGTTTCAACGCCTCGCCGGAAACCGGCCACTGCTTCGCGACAGTCCACGCGCAGCGCGCGGAGTCGGTCCACTGTGCGTCGGCGAAAGCATCCACCAAAGCCCCTGCAGCCCACACGTCCTCCAGCGCCATCGTTTCGAACGTGCCCGCGCACACCAGCAGCAGCCTCTCGGGCGCCGTTCTGCGGATCTCGCGCGCAAGCGCCCCGAGATTCAGCACCGCCCCAACCCACACCGCGTTGGCGCCACTGCACGCCCTCAGCGCCACCGTCCCGTTGGTGGTGGTCGTCACGACAACCCGCCCCGCGATCGCGCAATACTCCATGGGCGAATTTCCCAGCGCGAACCCTTTGATTCGATCCCCGTTTCGCTCGCCGCCCAAGACGGCGTCCACGCGGGCGGCGGCGATGGCGCGCGCCTCCTCGATGGTTTCAACTGGCACAACTTCGGCAACCCCGTGGGCGAGTCCGGTGAGAATGGACGAAGTCGCCCTCAGCACATCAAACACGACGCATAAAACATCCGGCAACAAGCGCCCCTTGAGCAGGGCGATTTCCGCGGGATGCATCACAACGTCTACAATCATCGACTTACAAGGGGTTGGGGCGGTCTAAAATACAGCAGTCTGCAAAACGCGCTACTTTTTCCCCCACGTCAAACGCGCGTGATGAAACAAGTACTGCTGGGCATACCCCCCGTAGGGACCGAAGTAAGTCGCGCAAAACTCCCTGATCCGTGCAGAGGTCACCTTCCTTTTTCTCTGAAAATACCTCTCCCGCAACACCCTCTCAATCCAGACGTCGACCGGGAAGGCCCGCAGCCGCTCGAACCCGAAGAGCAGCGCGCAATTCGCCACCTTTTCCCCAACACCTGCCAGCCGGCACAACTCCGCGCGCGCCTGGTCGTCAGGCATGGCGCGAACAGCCTCCAAATCGACCTCCCCGCGCGCCACCATGCGAGCAGAGGAGAGGAGGTTCTTCGCCCGGTAACCCAGCGCGCACGCCCGCAAATCCGCTTCTTCAAGCGAAGCAAGCGCTTCCGGCTTTGGGTATGCGAACACTTCGCGCCCGCCCCATGACAACTTTTCTCCATAAAGTCTCCGCAGGGTGTGTGAGATCTGCGCAATGTGCGCCACTTGCTTCATTGAGGAGGTGATAAACGTCGCCACCGCCTCCCACGCCGGCTGGCGCAAAATCCGCATCCCTTTGCAAAACTCAAGCGCCTCCCGCATGGTCGGATCCGCCGGAAAGCTCGCATGAATCTCCTCCAAAGGATGATCCAGCGCGAGATACCCCCTGGCCGCGGCGGCTCCCTCGGGATTCACCCAGAGCTCTCCCGCTCGCTGCTCCAGATACACGGCCTGCCCGCCCACGGCGCCGAGCCAGCCGGCGCCCTCGCGAACCCAGTGAAAGGCCTGGCCGCTTTGGAGGGACACCTCCAGCGACAGGAGCGGGCTCCCAAGACTTGCGAGTTTGGCCATGCGGCTTGCGCGGTTCAGTGGATGAAATAACTCAGGTTTTCCAATTCGGCCGCGAGATCCACGTGGTTCACCACCACCTGCTCCGGCACCTGCAACACCGCGGGCGCAAAGTTCAAAATAGCCTGGATCCCGGAGTCCACCAGATGGTTCGCTACCTCCTGCGCCACCGTCCCGGGCACGGTCAGAACGGCGATCTTGATCTTGCGCTCCTGAACAAAGGCGGCCATCCGCTCCATGGGCATGACCTCCACGCGCAGCTTGCTCGGGCGTTTGCGGGGCGCATTCAAGTCGAACGCGCCGACCACTTCGAAACCCTCACGGGCAAAGCCGCTGTACCCCAGCAGCGCCGAACCAAGCTGGCCCACCCCCACCAGGATCACGGGCTGCAACTGAGCGGTGCCCATCACTTCCACGAGTTTTTCGGTCAACGCCGCCACGCTATATCCCAGACCACGCGTCCCGAAGTGCCCGAAGTACGCGAGATCCTTGCGGAGCTGGGTGGGCTTCACGCCAGCCGCCTTGGAGAGGGCCGCGGAGGAAACCATGTCCATCCCGTTCGCGTTAAGCCTCTGCAACGCACGGTAGTACAATGAAAGCCTGTATACTGTCTTACGCGGGATGGAACCTTTGCTCATTTTTGAAAATCTAACTCTGCCGCATGTTTAATCCACCTGTGAAAAATTTGAAGGCTTTTAGATTGGCCGAAAAAGCCCCAGCCACCCGCCCCTCCCCGCAAGACACGCTTTCCACGCCATTGCGCGACGCAGCGTAATAAACGATGCTCTTCCACCCGCTAGAATGATCGCGCGGCCCAACCCACCAAATTCATGCGTCTAAATCGTTATCTCGCCTCAGCCGGACTTGGATCCCGCCGTGGCGTTGAAATCCTCATCCGCGAGGGGCAGGTAAAGTTGAACGGCCAGGTTGTCGACGACCTGGCCACAAACGTGGGTCCAGGAGATGTGGTGAAAGTCCGGAACACGGTGGTCAGCCCACAGGAAACCGTGCACGCCGTTCTTTACAAACCCCGCGGTTTTCTGTGCACCGCTTCTGATGAGAAACAAAGGCGCACGATCTTTGACCTCCTCCCCACGGACTGGCCCCGCGTGTACCACGTAGGACGCCTCGACATGGAAAGCGAAGGACTGCTGATCGTCACCAACGACGGTGACCTGGCGATGGCGCTCACACATCCCAGCTTTAAACTGGAGAAGGAATACGAGGTGACACTCGATAAGCCTTTCGATCCAAAGCACGCTGAAAAACTGCTGCGCGGCTTTCATATTGAAGGTGGCCGTGCGAAAATGGAAACCGTAGAGATCCTGTCGGCACTCAAGCTGCGCGTCATTCTCACGCAGGGGATCAAACGCCAGATCCGCCTGATGCTTTACGATTGCGGCTACGAAGTGGAAGCACTCAAGCGGGTTCGCATCGGCACGCTCAGACCGGAAAAACTCCGCGCAGGGATGTGGCGGATGTTGTCTCCAAAGGATGTCGCGGATTTGAAAGCCGGCCGAGCGCCGAAGAAATTCGGGCCTCGCCACCAATCGGCGCCTGCTCCGGAGGATATCAAGCCCCCGCGGCGGACTGCGCGAGGCGAAAGGATTTCTCCGCTTCCCACTGCGGAACCGCGCCGAAAACCCGCATCCGAACGGACGGCATCCCCAAGGGGTGCGCGGCAGAGAACCCGCTAAAGCCCGCCGGTTCGCCGCAGTCTCAGCATCTTCACGCAGAAAAGTTGCCGCCCTCATCGAGTCGCATCCATGAATGGCAAATTTCGCACTGCCTTTCCTCTGCTGTTCGCTTGGCTGATGACTTGGCTGACCAGCAGCGCGTCGCTGCATGCTGTTGACCAGTCGTCCACCATCGGTGAGAGTTCGCAGCAATCGGCGGTGTCCGGCGATGCCGCATTAAAAAGCACGGACGCGCCAGGCGCCGCCATCAAACTCCAGGCGACAAAAGCCATCGCCCCAGCGCCGCCAAACACAGGGAACAATGGCGCACATTCGGACCCGTTCGAGAAGCTGCTCACCCAGCTGATTTCGATGAAGAAATTTGTCTGGGTCGCAATCACCGTAGCCTTCATCCAAGGAAGGCGGATGCTCCGGAAACTGGAGGAGGAAAAAGCGAGAGAGGCGAAGGAGGCAGAGGAGTCAAACAGCCGAGGAGCCTTCAAGAAAACACACGACTGGCGCTACTGAGCGCGTCCGCGTTTCTCGACTTCACCGGCTACCAGCCATCTCAGCCGTTCGTGACCGCTTTCAGTACGGCGCGGGAAAATAGCGCTCCTCGGGATCCAGCGCGTGGCGCAGGGTCTTGCTGTCCTTGAAAATCGGACCGGGCCGGTCATCGCGCAATTCCGCCCGCTCCAAGACAAACTCCGGGTAAAAACGGTTGCTCGCCGGCTCGTACACTTTCTCGCCGGAAAATTTCCCCCACAGCTGGTACTCGTATCCGTTGTCCATGCCGATGGCGTTCAAGGCGCGATCCGGAGCGAGCGCCTTGTTTTCGTTGAGCATGACGAGCTGCGCCTGGCTCCACTTTTCAGTCGGGCGCCGGATGTAGCCCCACATTTTGTAATCGATCTTATAATAACGCCGCCCGATGAAAGTCGGTCCGCGCCTCTCTTTGGCTATCAGCTCTTCCATCTGCATCCGTTTGTGCGCCATTTCTTTGCTGTGCCCGCCGGTTTGGCAGCCCGAGCCAAGGACTCCGAACAGTGCCAGAAAAACGGCGCCGGCGGCGCGGAGGTGTTCCGCGACTGCACGCCGCGGGGATGAAGAAAAATGACAGGGTGCGAATTTCATGCGGATTTCGACTGCGCGGGCTTTGCGTGCTTGGATTTTGTTTCGACCGGAGGCGTTCCCTCGCGGACGCGCTGCAAAAGGGCCGGCTGGCGCTTGAGCTGCTGCGTCAGGCTTTCGATGGCATGGACTGTTGCGGGGCTGACGTGGTGCTCCATTCCCTCGACATCGTGGTAGATGGTGCGCTCGTCCAGTCCGAGCAGCTGGAGAAAATCGGTCAGCAGCTTGTGCCGGTGGGTGATGTTGAGCGCCAGCGCCTCGCCCGCCGTGGTGAGCACCAGCCCGCGGTACTTTTCGTATTTGAGCAGCCCCTCGGCATCGAGCTTTTGCACCATGTTCGTGACGCTGGCCTGGGAAATGGAGAGCCGCTGCGCGATGTCCACCACGCGGGCGTAGCCCTTGGTGTTGATGAGTTCTAAGATTTGTTCCAGATAATCCTCAACAGCTGAGGAGGCGGGACGCACGTTGGTCTTCACGGGAACGAATGAAGACGGCGATGCCGTGGAATGCAACCCGCGAGGCGGTTGTGATACAGGAAAAACAAAGTTAGGTGAGACTAAAATTGGCTTGACCAAAAGAGTTCGCAGCGACAGGTTCTTCTCCATGCAGGTCGATTCACACACCAAAGGAAACGCCCCGCTGCCCGCCAAGGCTCCTGAACCCGCGCCCCTCGAGAGCCTGCCGGAGGTCAACCGCTCCGTGCCGGTGGACCTTGCCAAGCGCGGGTTGGCGCGATTCCTGAACTTTGCCGGGCCGGGGTATCTTGTTTCGGTTGGTTACATGGATCCGGGCAACTGGGCGACCTGCATCGCGGGCGGCTCAAAGTTCGGTTACACGCTGCTGAGCGTCGTGCTGATTTCAAACGTGATGGCGATGATCCTGCAGGCGCTTGCTGCGCGGCTTGGGATTGCGACCGGACGCGATCTTG
>JBILKY010000133.1:0-9453 GCA_044376395.1 Chthoniobacteraceae bacterium
CGACCGGGCGCAAGTCCCATGGGCGTACCGTCCAAGAACTCGAGCAGCGGGCAGATCCGCCTGCGCCGGGCCCCGAAGCCAGCGCCAAGGAGAGGATGAAGCATCGCCTTGAGACAAAGGAGGGGCGCGAACTCTACGCCCTGCGCAAACAAACCATTAAGCCGATTTTCGGGATCATCAAAGAGACCCTCGGATTCCGGCGCTTCAGCCTGCGCGGTATCAAGAATGTGCGTACGGAATGGACGCTGGTGACACTGGCACACAACCTCAACCGGCTTTTCCACATGGGAAGGGCACCGTTGGCCGCTTAAGAGGCCCCAAACTAAGACCTCTGGAGTCGCTCAAGACAGTTTTCTGTCCGGTTTTTCGCGAGAGCATTCGGACAAAGTCCACCAACCACCTTACGCTCCCTCGAGAGCTGCAACCTTCACCGAATCCGCCTCCACACCTTTCCTTGAATCCCGTTTCCTAAGCCCGACAGGCTGCTAGCCAACGATCCCGCCCAAGCGGGGACTGTTCGTGAACTCGCCGCTCTGCTCGTCCCCGTCCGCGAGCAAAAGTAGATTTCGTGCAGATTGCGCTTCGGCAAAAGCACATTGGAGCCCTCACCGCTTACCGCTTACCGCTTTACATCGCCAGCCTGAACCACACGCACCTGAACGTCCCTGAAGAGGTCGCTGTTCGCGAGCTTTTGAGTGCGCGTATCCTTTCCTGCAGTCCACAAAGGCGTTTTGGTGCCATCCCCGCGTCTGAGACGCAGATTGTCGACATACACCGTTACTCTCCCCGGCACACCCCCTCGGAAAACAAGGCCCTGTCGAGGAAGCGGGCCGGGCGCGCTTCCGCAAAGCCCAACCACGCGATGCTCCCAGGTTCCGGGACCGCCGCGCATTTCCAGAACGCCCGATTGCTCCCGTCCGAATTGATCGATTCCCTCGCCTTTTTTAAAATAAAGGGTGGGAGGCGTTCCGGAATTTCCTCTGAACGGGGAATAATACCATGCCGCCTTGCGGGGAGTCGCATTTGAAACCGCGACATCAAACTCGATAAAGTCCGTGGCTTGCTGGAAAAACTCCACCGTCGTAATCGGCACCACAACGAAGTCCTTCGGTTTGGCTTTGTCCGTGACCGTGACGCTGATTTCCAAAATCTCGCCCTCCGGCGCGGCAGGCTCGTCGAAGGCGCCGGGAGCAGCCTGATGCGTCAGGGCCGCCCCAAGCGACTTCACCCACGCATCCATTTTGGCGGTGAGTTCCTTCACGGTTTCAGGATTGGTCCCCGCGAGGTTTTGCGTCTCCGCAACGTCGGCTTGAATGTCGTAAAGTTCGACCCTGTCAAAGTAGCGATGCATGCGCCACTGCGCGGTTCTGAGCGTGTCAACATTGTGCCATGCCCAGTAGTAGCTCTCCACAGGGCTTGCCTCTCCCTTTTGCAGCGCGGGCCAGATATTGTGTCCGTCCAGTTTTCTGGGTTTCGGCAGCGGAATCTTGCACATCGCCGCCAAGGTCGGGAGCATTTCACATGCGCCGCAAAGCCCATCCCAGGCCTTTCCTCCGGACAACCCGCCTTTTGGCCAGTGCACCGCCGTGGGCAGGCGCGTACCGCCCTCGAATGTCGTGTGTTTCGTTCCTCTGAGCGGGAGGTTGCTGCCTTCCGCGGTCGCACCGTTGTCGCTTGTAAAAACCACAATGGTGTTCTCCCGGACACCGAGCCGCTCGAGTTCTTTTAGAATGGTGCCGACATTTTTATCCAATGCCTGCACCATGGCCGCGTAGACACGTTTCTTCGAATCAGTGATTGACGCGTCAACCTCCTGAAGATCCTGCTCCTTGGCTTGCATCGGGGCATGGATCAAGTGGAAGGGAATGTAACAAAAGAAAGGTTTATCCGCACTTGACCGGATGAACTCCAAAGCGTGCTCGGTGATCATGTCCTCGGTGTAACCAGAGTCGGTGAGGCGCAAGTCACGGTTGTGCCACCAACTCACGGGCCCGTTGCCGGCAGCAATGCGGCGCGTGAAATAATCGGCGCCACCGCCGTAATACACCCACGCCTCATCGAACCCGTGCGCATTGGCACCAAGACCGTCCGATGGCTTCTTGTTCGGCTTGTCCGTAAAGGCGCGCGTGAACTCCGTGCGGAACTCCGGGGTCAAAGGGTCATCCCCGTTGTGCCACTTTCCGAACACACCAGTCCGGTACCCGGCCCCCTGAAACACCTCGCCGATGGTGGTCTCCTCCAGCGCCAGTTCGCCACCGACCTCCGGCCCAGTGCCGACACGGAACGGATGGCAACCGGTGAGAAACATCGCGCGCGTGGGGGAACAAACGCACCAGCCCATAAAGTTGCGCAAATCGACGCCCTGCTTAAAAATGGAGTCGATATTTGGCGTTCGAAGAGTGCCACCCGCATGCGCGCTCACGTCGCTCCATCCCAGGTCGTCGGCCAGGATGTACACAACGTTGGGGCGCGCAGCGCCCGCAGGAGTACACATCAAAAGAGCGGCGCACAGACTCAAAAGCTGAACTGCAATGCCTCTATTAGCTTGGATCTTCATACGGGAATACATGGTTGAGCGGCGGGAATTTATGGGCGGAAAAACAGATGGTTTCATGCTGGC
This sequence comes from Chthoniobacteraceae bacterium, assembly GCA_044376395.1. Classification (GTDB taxonomy): domain Bacteria; phylum Verrucomicrobiota; class Verrucomicrobiia; order Chthoniobacterales; family Chthoniobacteraceae; genus Chth-196. The sequence goes on from JBILKY010000133.1 coordinate 2,621, forward strand.
GACTGCGCGCACGAGAGACATCGCTTACTCGGCGGCTGAGACCGGCGGTGAGAGACTTTTCATAAAGGGGAGGTTGTTTGCAACAGATTGCAGGTGTGCTCAGTAATGCAGAAACACCACCCAAAGTAGCGGCCAGGTTTTATTAAAAATCTGCCATGGCGCCTAAAATGGACCGCAGTCCGCCAGAAACCCGCCGAGGCATCTTCACAAGGACTGCATGCATAATGACCCGGCTTCCGTGGGATGAGACGTCAATAACTGTCCATCCCCCCACCCCCGGCGTCACTCCAAGCCGTAACTCTTCATCCACCAAGCGAGGCGCTCGGCGTCCGTCGGTTCGGGTCTCTGGAGACGTGATTTCCACGCCCGCTGGTAGTCGGCGCGTTTCTGTGTCTGGATCTGATCCAGCAATGGCTCAGTCGCGGGATCGCCAGCAGCGCCACGGTCTTTGCTTGAATTGATCCAGTCTTCAAGCTGCCGCTGCATCAGTGCCAGCGTTCCAGAATGCCGAGGATCTCTTGCAACATCATGCAGGCCCTGCCGATCAGTTCTAAGATCGTACAACTCGACTGGCGGCCGGTTCGGCGCCAGCCACTGGGATTGGGAGGAATCAAGATGACCGGTTACCTGCAGCACCCTCAACAGAGCCATACCTGGGTAGGTTGCCTCTTTGTAACTCGACCAATTGAGACGAGATAGATCCGTGTTGAAATTCTGCACAAACAACTTGTCGCGACCGATCACGGCGCGGATGCGATCCATCGCGTCGCCGCATCGATCCCGGCCGGCAAACACCGCATCTCGATTTGGAAAATCTTCCGCTAGAATGGGTCGCCCTTCCATCCAAGCCGGAACGGCAAGACCCGCAAGTTTCAGCATCGAGGGGGCAAGATCGATGAGGCTCACAAGACGATCCTCAACCGTCTTTACCGCGATGCCCGGACCGCGCATCAGGAGTGGCACCTGGAGCCCCTCCACGCTCAGCCACTGTTTGCCCCACGGCATGGGACGCCCGTGATCGGCGAAAAACATAACGATCGTATTCTCAAGAACCCCCTCCTCCCGGAGTTGGTCCAAGATAAGCCCCACGCGCTGGTCAACCACCTCGACGCTGCGTTGGTACGCGTACCAGTCCCTCCGCGTGAGCGGCGTATCTGGGTAATTCGCAGGCAACTCGATGGTGCGCAGCTTTTCCTCATCAAACGTTGAAGGGATCGGAAAAGGACGATGCGGCTCGGTGATCTGGAACTGCGCAAAGAAGGGCTGTCCCGGTTTCCGTTTCCTCCAGTCATCACCGTCGAACATTTCTGCGGGATCATGGGTGAAATTATAATGTGTCTTGCCTTTGCTGATGGCCTTTCCGCTGCGTTTGGATCCGGGCGCGGCCGCATTTGAAACAAACCAACCGGCATCGCGAAGTATGCCTGGGAGATGCCGGTACGGTAGAGGCAGCGGCTGTGGATTCTCCACGTCGTGGGGATGCAACCCTGTCGTGGTCTGGTAGCACCCGAGAATGAATGCGGAGCGGGAAGCACTGCACACGGGCGCAGTGGCATAAGCGCGTGTGTAGCGGCGGCCCTGCGCAGCGAGGCCGTCGAGATGCGGAGTTTGGACCTCACTCACGCCGTAAGCAGCTGTGTCGGGCGACATATCATCGGCGATAATCCAAACAAAGTTAGGGGGCCCAGCGGCGCCAGCCCTTGCGCACAGCGCAAGGGTCAATACCGCGAAGCATGTCAGGACGAGGCGAGTGGTTCGGGTGGAGCTCATGGTTCGGTTCTGCTTCTGGATAAGGTCCGAGAATCATTCGCTCGCGGTGTGAAAGTCGAATCAATCCACGCGAACCCGAATACTCATGCGCGGGGATGGGTCGGGCACAGCTCGTTGCTTCAAAGCGCATGGCTGGCGCTGCCGTTCCGCTGACCCGTCATGAAAGCACCGCCTTGTTTTAAACAGATCATTCCCCAAGATCAGGCAATCCTGATGAGAACTTCAGCCCCCCTACCCACGCAGACCGTCTGGGCCGTGTTAGTCATCGTTTGGACGAGCCACTGCCCTGCTTCAACGCCCGGCGAGAGATTGGCGCCATTCATGAGTCCAATCACCGAATTCGCAACCGAGCGCGCACCGTTGCGAAGCCCGCTGCTCTTTGATGATGGACGCGTGGTCCGATCCAGCGCCGACTGGGCCGGACGCCGTCAGGAGATCAAGAGCCACTGGATGCGCGCTCTTGGGGAATGGCCTCCTGAGTTGGAGAAAGCTCGCATGGAAACAATCATGGAAACAGAGGAACCGCTATACACTCGCAGGCGGGTCCGGGTGGAGATCGCGAGCGAGCGCTTTGAGGAGGGTTGGCTTCTAGTTCCCAGAGGAGGAGGGACGCATCCCGCTGTTTTGGTGCCGTTTTACGAGCCGGAAACCAGCATTGGGTTGGGCGATAAAGAGCACAGGGACTACGCCCGAAAGCTGGCGGAGCGGGGCTTCGTGACTCTGGCCATTGGTTCGCCGGGAGGAGACGCGCGCAAGCCCGACCCGCGCATGGAAGGCTGGCAACCGCTTTCGTTCCTTGCATATGTGTCGGCCAACTGTGCGAACGCACTCTGCACGCTGCCCGAGGTGGACGGAGCAAGGCTTGGTGTTGTGGGGCACTCGTATGGTGGAAAATGGGCGATGTTTTCAGCGTGCTTGAGCGACAAGTTTGCTTGCGCTGCGTGGAGCGATCCCGGCATCGGATTCGACGATACTCGGCCCAGCATCAACTATTGGGAACCGTGGTATCTTGGCCGAATCGAGGGAGCGCAGCGTTCGCCCGGAATTCCATCGAATTCTAATCCTGCGAGAGGTCCGTACAAAACACTCCGCGGACAGGGCCACGACCTCCATGAACTGCAGTCCCTGATGCCGCCGCGGCCATTTTTTGTTTCAGGCGGCAGCGAAGATCCCCCTGCAAGGTGGAAACTGCTCAATCACGTCCGCGATGTGTACGCGCTGCTGGGCTTCCGGGATCGGGTGGGAATGCACAACAGGCCCTCGCACCCGCCAACCGAGGAGTCCATGGAGAAAGTATGCGATTTCTTCGAGCATTTTTTGAAACAGGTGCCGTCAACTCCGGTTGAGCAGTCTGTCCACGACAAGGATCGGTCGCCATCCGGGCGATGAATAGCGAACGCATTACCGAGGAAGTGGAAAGACGCTTGCTTCCGAAACCGATGCGCGGACACTTGGCGTCAGCCCCCGCCGACTCGTCCACGCTCCCGCCAGGGTCCCGTGGAACGCTGAAGCAAGACCATGCGGGTCCGCCGGCGGCTAACTTTTAGCGCCCGCCCATTCGCGGGCGGCGGCCTCAAACACCCGGAGCATTTTTGCCGCGGTGCGCACCTCAGGATCAGGCGATGAGGCGACCTGCCTTGCGATGGATTCAACCCACTTCAACCCCTCGCCCGAGTCCTCAAACTCACAAAACCCATAGACGATGAATGCCTCGAAGCCGCCCAAAACGGGTTGCGCATCTTTATCTTTACTCTTCAGACGCAACTCAATCGCGCGCTGAAAATGCTTGATGATTGGGAATAAATTCCCCTCCTCTTCCCGGATGATTCCGGCAGACGTCTTTCCAAGCACCTCCCATTTATCAATCAACCCCCAGTCCGAAACAGGCACCATTTTGTAAATCGACCATATCTTTGCATTGTTGGCGGCCGTGAGAAATCCGCGCTTTTGAACCACCGTTCCGCCCATGTGGTAGTTCGACTCAATAATTTGGCTGCAAATCGCAGCCCTGAGCCGGTATTCGGGCGGCTTATTTGCCGCCAACTGAGATTCCGTCAAGAAAGAAGCAGAACCGAACGCCTTCGCGAAGCCCGAACCGGAGCAGCGGGTCCAATCAATCACAAGCTTTGAATTGCCGCATTTCGCAAGAAGTCTGCTGACAATACCGAATTGTTTGTGCTCGTCGTATTTCTCAATACAACGCCAACTCGAACGAGTCCACAGAACCCCCTCGATCCATTCCCGGTTCTCTGCGCATGCGTGCATCGCTGAACTTGAGAGAACGTCGCTTAAAAACTGATGAACGATCCCATCAAACTGCTCGTCACCTTGTGCCGCAGCGAGTGTCAAGCCGTCCTCGATCCGCGTGGAGCGCAGGCCGTTCTCGCCCTCAATCCAGTCCTTGGCACCGCCGTGAACTTCGTGCTTTTCAATCGCACTTTTCACAACCTGAACGCAGAAGCGCTCTAAAGCATGATGTGCAAGCGAGTCCTCCGGGACCTCGCGGATTGGCGCGGAATCCAAAGAAAATATCGGCTTAACCTTCAAATCCACAGCGACTGCATCGGCAAGCCTGAGGGGCCAATCTGGGTGGGAGAAGAACTCCGGCTTTCTTTCCCGGAACACTTTCACGGCTGCAAGAAACGCCTTATTGAAACTGGAATTGCTCACTGCAAGGTCCGGATACCGTGCCACAGCTGTTTTTTCAGCTCGCTGAAGCTCCTCTATATCCTCTTGAGGCGCCGGCTCCGTACCGGAATACAGGTTTGAGCAAAAGAGAAACAAATGAGCGACTGCAATCAAGAAACTGACGGTGCGATTCTGTTTTCCGAATTCTGGAAGCGATCTCATGAGTTGGACTGGTTGCCCACTCGCCAGGACTCATGGCTCTGAAGCTTGCAAGCCAGACGCCATAAAATTGTGGCTCAGGCTGTTGGATCGCGGCGGGGCGGGCGTTAAATGTACGGGAGAGGAAACGAAACTCGATTGCGGGCCGGCCTTATACCGCTCGCGTTTTCTGGGTGCGGTACGCAGTACATCGCTTCAACGAACGGTATCCACGCCGGGCGAACGCCATTGATCCTAACGGCCCACTTCCTGCGAAAGTTGAATCCCAAAACCGACTCGCCGGCAATCCTGCCCCCGTTTAACTAACCAACAATCTCGTGCTGATGTTTTTACAGGCTTGGCAGAACGTCATGCCGGACTGCGGATTGAAGATTTAAAACTAGGGGAAAACCCCTAAACAACAGAGGGATCCGTCCCTAATTGCGGCACTGATGGGCCAGATTAGTTTCATCGCGTGTCCCCATCCCCCCAGACCCCTGAGATCTCAACTGGTACCGAACCGCTGACTCAGCCGGTTCGGCGCAAAGTGTTAGTGGTAGACGATCATTCCATTGTGCGGCGTGGACTCGCGACACTGATCAATGAACATCAGGATCTTCAGGTAATAGGAGAGGCCGCCAACGAGTCGGAGGCGATCTTCGCCTTTCGTCAAGAGCGGCCTGACATTCTGGTGGTTGATTGGTCGCTTAAACAGCGAGACTCGGGACCGCTAATCATCGCCCTGCTACGCGAACAGCCCTCCCTCCCAGTGCTGGTGGTTTCAGTCCATGACGAAGTGACCCACGCCGACCTCGTTATAGAGCTCGGCGCGAGAGGCTACATCATGAAACGGGAAGCTGCCGAGAAGATCATCGACGGGATTCGCGCCGTTCTAACCGGGTCATTTTTCCTGAGCCATCGTGCGATCACCAGCCTTACACCATCCACGGCAAAAATCGTGAGTGGATTAACCGTTCTTTCCGGGCCTTGGATTCCAAAGCGTACAATGGACGAGAGGGAAGCCTACACGCGCTGGTCAGTGTCGGTGGTTGTTCCTGTCTACAATTCTGAGCGCACAATCCCGCGGCTATGCGCAGAGCTGAGCGCTGAGCTGTCAAATCTTGAGAGCCTGCAGATCATTCTCGTAGACGACGGCAGTAGCGACCGGTCTGCGGAGGTCTGCGCGGAAATGCATCATCGCTATCCCTACACTGTGGAATTCATCGGGCTGGCCCGAAATTTTGGTGAGCACAACGCCGTGCTCGCTGGGCTAAGGCACGCTGTGGGCGAGTACTGCGTGATCATGGATGACGATCTCCAAAATCCGCCATCGGAAGTGGCAAAACTTTTAAGGCACGCATCTCTGGGCTTTGAAGTGGTGTACTCCAAATACGAAAAGCGCAGACACCCCTTTTACCGGCGGGTTGGCAGCGCCATTCACAACTGGACCGCTCGTCATGCGATTGAAAGCCCCCCAGGACTTTATCTCTCAAGTTTTAAGGTGCTTTCGGAGGCAGTGGTGAAGCAGGTCATCAAGTACGACGGTCCCAAACCTTATCTCGACGCGCTGATTCTTGGATCGAGCGCAAGTATTGGGTCTATCGAGTGCGCGCATCATCGCAGAGCGAGCGGGCTGTCCGGCTATTCGCTGAAAAAACTTCTAGGATTATGGTGCAGGCTGGCATTCGGGTTTTCCGTGTGGCCTCTCCACGCTGGCATCGCGACATGGACCACGGCGTTTGCCGCGCTGACAGTAACGCATTTCACCACAGGCAATGCTGAACTCTCCAAAGTCGTGTCTTTCGCGCTTATCGGCGCGACTGGCCTTTTGATTGCGATCATTGGCGAGTATGCAGGCCGACTTTACATGCGTCGAAACGCCGCGCCACAATATGTGATCAAACGCCGCTCACAGCGAGCCACCGTATCGCTCTCCTGCTACCAACCGTCGCACCGAGGCCAGAGTACACATGCAGCCGTGTAGCCATCGAGCGGTGCTGGTTCTGTACGGGATCGCGGGCATGCTGCTATACGCAAAATCGTTAGGTTACCCGATGGTTTTCGACGACCTACTGTACCTGGTGGAGAATCCACTTTTTACTGAATTCCAGCACTTTCAGGAACTATTCACCCAGTTCAGTCACAAAGTGGTGTGTCTTGCACCCTTGGGGAAAGACGGAGATGTATCGGCGAATTTTGCGTTGAGGCCGCTCACCTATTTCTCATTTTTCTTGAAC
>JBILKY010000414.1:0-2950 GCA_044376395.1 Chthoniobacteraceae bacterium
CAGAAGTAATGATGAGCGGGGAAAAACTCTCCTACGAGGTACTTTACGATGAACACGACCGTGTCGTCCGAGTTGGACAGCTGAACTGAGTGGCGCTCCTGAGCAAGTTTGGAAAGCAGATCAGCGCTCTTAATTTAAAATCCGTAGAAGTCTAAAGGTCGTGACGTTCTGTTCACCCTCGAGTCCCCACTCAGGGGGCAGCACGGGCTTCCAAAGCAATTCAGCTAGCGGAACCGCATGCGAAGCTTCCACCGCAGGAACGGCCCCAAGAATGGCGGCGGAATTCTGAACCACCTGAGACACATCAGCGGCAATCACCCACTTGACACCGCGCCTTGCAAACACGTCACGTGCGACAGCAGGTTCTGTACTCATGTAGACGCGCGCCGTGTCGACAATCCCAGCAATCCCCTGGTGACCGCTTCCCGCAACAGCGGGCTGTCCCGACCAGTAAGCGATGGACGGGGAATGCCACCAAGGCGCCACGAAGGGCTCAATGTCGGGCGACCGCAGCCGCTCGGCAGCACGGCGCGCATTGATTCTCTCAGAGCGCGCCAAGTGCTTTGCGTACGCCGCCGCCGGCTTTGGGAAACACAATGCATCCCATTCAGACGCAATAGGCCACATTGAAACCAGCACGACGAACACTCGCCGCCACGCCGAAGTTAATGACGCCAGCGCCCACGGGGCTACAAAAACGACCGCGAGCGAAAAATACGCACCCCATCGGATCTGCCAGACGGAAAGCACTGCCAAGGTGACAACCAGAAGCAGCCATCCCATCATCTCCAAGCCCTCCCTCCGGACAGCTGACCACAAGCCCAGCGGCACGACCCACACCGCCAAACCGCACCAGCGCGAAAGCTCAAGAAAGGAGTCGAGCGAGCGGAGTTCACCGACCGTTCCACCCCAACGCAAAAGCGCCTCCCTCCACTGAGCTTCCGGAAGCACGAAATGAATGCCGTCCACAGCCAGTCCGATGGCAAAAAAAACGAGGAGACCAGTCATCCAACGCAACCTGATCGCAGCCGTCCAAGATCTTCTCCAAAAAAGCGCGCCCGCGACGAGAATGACCCCCAGAATGACCAGCGGCTCAAACAGAGAAACCCACAGCCCCAAACCCATCCCGACTCCTCCAGTCCATGCCCAAGCTTTTGAAGGCGTTCCTCCGCGAATCAGGCGCTCCTCCGCAGCGAAAACCACAGCCATACACGCGAGGATTAAGCTTTGATGGTCCGGTCGTCCAAAGACCGTTGCATGCACCAAAGCTGGACTAACTGCGAAAAGAAGCGGCGCCACCCACCAACCACCGCACCGTCCGCCATTACCGCTCGGAAGACCGCCCGCCCATACTGCAATCAGCGCGCTAACGCAGACGCCGATTAGAGGCCCGACCAATGCCCCTGCGGCATCAATGGCTGCTGGAGCCAGGACTGCGAATCGCCTGGAGGCGGCAAGAACCGGCAGCATCACCCTAGACAAACCTGCGATCGCATAATCCATCGGCGCAGTCGCGTGGGAGACGATTCCGTCCGGCCAATTTTCAAACTCATGAACCCGGACAACAGTTCCAGGCTCACGGAGAACCCGTTCAGCCCTTGTCATCCGCGAGTAACAATCCGCGTCAACGAAGTAAAACCGACCATCCACCAAAACCTCAGTCAAGTTGTGAAACCGAGCGAAGAGCCCGATCGAACCGCACAACAAACACCACCCGAGCCAGACTAGCCGAGCCCGCCCTGAATCGACCCTCCTGTCCATGGTTCCGGTTCGGGGAGCGGACAAGAGGTTAGGCAGAAAATGCCCAAAAGGAAGTGGACAAGATCACTTTGCAGGATCCTTCGGGGCATCTTTCTGTTTGTCGATCATTGCCTTAATCCGGGCCTTCACATCCTCTGCCCGCTTTCCCTCCGCGGACTCCTTGTCTAACGCCACTACATCCTCCATCAACTTCAATGCGACCTCGTTGTCACGGGGTGGCCGCAGATAATTCAACACCCCGAAGAGAAGCTGCTGTTTTTGAGCTACGCCAGACTTTGGATAGCCTTTCAAAAACTCATCAGCCACCCCCCGAACAGACTCGCCACCCTTATCCATCTGCTCTCGCATCTTCGACTCGAGCGCCTTCATTCCTGCGATGAAGCCAAATTTGGCATCCATTCCGAGAGAATCCGAGGCATCAAGCGATCGGATCTCGTTTAGCACTTCCTGATAGTGGGCGGAGATCAGTGCGTCGGGCACCTCCGAGAGAGCATCCTTGAGTGATTTCGCTCTCTGCAAGCCTGAGGAAGCTGAAGCCTTGGAGAAAGCGTCATCGCGGCGCACCCGACCCTCCCTCGCCCCCTCCAAAATCTTGAGATAAGCTTCTGGCCCCCCCTTTTCATACCCTAGTTGCGCGTAGGGCCGACCCAGCGAATCCGCTAGAAAAATTGTTGGATAACCCTGAATCCCAAACTGCAACTGCAACCTGTCGTTCTGCGCACGCGTGGCCTCGGAAACTTTCGACTGGTCCTGTGGGTAATCCAGCTCGAGCAAGACGTACTTTTGGGGAGCCTGCGCTTTGAATTCATCAGTATCGAAAACCTCTTTCCGCAGTCGAATACACCAACCGCACCAGTCTGAACCGGTAAAATCCATCAGAAGATCCTTCTTCTCCGCCGCCGCCTGAGCCTTGGCTTTATCAAAGTCTATAAGCCACCCCTCGCCGGCGAACGCGCTGGCGAGAAGGATGGAGGAGCAAAGGAGAGAAAGGGGGGCAATCTGGGAGCGCATATCTGACAAGCGGAGCGTGTAACCGCCCGATGCGCAAGCGCTTTTTCATTTGAAGCTGCGCCGCGCCCGGCAAAACAAATCCCCTATCCAAAGCCTTCAACCGAATTGTCATCTCACTGATGATCTGCCAGCATGCCAAGCGTATGCCAGCATTAGAGAGAGCACCGGGCGTTGATCT
>JBILKY010000014.1:0-26244 GCA_044376395.1 Chthoniobacteraceae bacterium
GCTGTCTGTGCTGTCTGTGCTGTCTGTGCTGTCTGTGCTGTCTGTGCTGTCTGTGCTGTCTGTGCTGTCTGTGCTGTCTGTGCTGTCTGTGCTGTCTGTGCTGTCTGTGCTGTCTGTGCTGTCTGTGCTGTCTGTGGATTTACCGTGGCAATTACTTTAACAATAACGGTTTGACGCGCAAATTGGCCTGCCGTGGAAACTGGCGTTTCCGATGCTGCCGTTGCTGCGGTGCTTGGAATTGGCGAACCGGCATCGCTTACCCTCGCGGCGGGTAATCCACCTTGAGGACTTTCGCTCTGCAATACCACCCCGCCATTGCCCCCTCTCAGCACACCCTTCAGCGTGGACAAAGAAGCAGACTGGCGGACATCAGCCTGAACAGCCACTTCCCGAGACGACGCCGCCAAGTGATCCGAGTGGTCTTCCAATTCCCCACTTTGGGCCACCCCCAATTCACGCGGGGTCACAGGAGAAATCGAACTCACTGCCTCAGAGAGAATTGCCGCTGCAGCCATTGCTGCGGCATCAAGCGCTGCATCGGCGGGATTGAGCGCTTGTTCTTTGGCAGGAAGATCAGACTCTGCGCGAACAGTCGGGAGAATCCCAGCACCCGCCTCATCGGAATCACCTGCTGGCTGCCCTGTTGAACCATCCCCATTTTGAGCTTCCTGAGAGCCGCCCTGGGCTCCAGGCGCTTCCGAGGAGTTGCGGGGGGCTTTTGAAGATCCTGGTGATGAGCCTAAGCTGGAGGCTCGAGACTTTGAAAACTTGGAGTCCGCAGCAGAACTTTCCCTGAGGTAGCTCGAAAAACCCGTGGAGTCCGTCGGAGCAAGGTCCCCCCTTGAAGGAGACGTGCTTGGGACAGGGAGGACCTCTGGCGCCGCTTGAACCGTTGACACGCTCACTGGACCACCTCCTTTTTCGCTGTTTTCATGATTCGAAGCTTGTTTGAGATGTTCGCGGCCTGTTCGGCTGGAGTCCGTGCCCGCTGGGTTTTATCAACCAAAGAAGCCATCGTCCCGAGCATCTTGGAAACAATCTCGGGCTTCATCTGAGCGAGAATTTTCACCACGGTGTCCTCCTCCAACTCTCGGAGAATTGGCACGGCAGAAATCGGAGGCATTGTCGCGTAAGTCATCGCGAGCTTTTTGATGTTATCCTTCTCGAAATCCTGTACTTCGACAATCCGAACGTCGAGTTCCTGCCGCAGGCGGACCACTTCAGCCTTCAGTTTCTCAACCTCCTCCCGCTCCGCGCTGATCTGCGCCTGAAGCAGCGACAAATCCTTCATCTCATCCAGAAGGCCTTCCTTGCTTGCCTTCAACTCACTCACCAGCTCATCAACCGCCTCGGTTTTAAAATTCCATGGCGGCGGTGGAGGAAGGGCAGCAACACGCTCCTCCTCGACTTTCTTCTCTTCGATCACCTTTTCTTCCTTAGTAACAACAGCAGTTTGCTTCGCCTTCTCGATCTCCGGCTGGAGCATCAAGAAAGTCGAAACGGCGTTCACCACGAACGCGACTACTGCTAAAAACCAAGGGGCGGCCAACATAAGAAATTAAATACTCTCTCCAAAGCTAATCACAGCAGGTTGATCATGGTGAAACTAACACACGATTGGCAACCCATCTTGACGAAATGAGGTCTTCTATTTCGCGTTCCTCTTGGCGGCGCATTTCAGCCTCGTGAAGTTTGGATCGCTTTTCCTTAAGTTTTTCCAGCACTTGCCTCTTGCGGCGCGCATCGAGCCACAACTTCATCCTCACCTCCACCAACTGAACCGCACGCGCAAGTCGCTGCGTCATCGTGTCGCAAAAAGACCGCTGCTGGCGGATCGCCTGAATGAACATGATTTGGTCGTCCCGCTTCGAGGTAGCCTGCCTTTTTTCCGACAACTCAGCCTGAAGCGTATCCAAGTACAGCATGGCCTGATCGAGCGCTTCACTCGTGCGGGCCTTGAAAGCAAGTGCCTCGGCATAAGAGTCCCGTGCAGCCTCTTCCTCTCGGGAACGAAGCGTCAAAACAGGCTCTAATGTAAACCTGAAGGCTCTCATCACTTAAACTTGCTTAATCAGCTGAGTAGGTTGCGTTGAACTTTAAAATCAGAACTTGAATTAGCGGCGGGAATTAAATTCTGCCCGCTTCACCAAAACTAGTCAGGACCGCAAAACAGACACGATTTTCTCCCAAGCCTTCACGCGGTCTGACCGCTCCGTCATTGGCTGCTTCAGGAAATCCATCAACGCCTCATTCCGGTCGATGGCCTGGTCCAACTTTGGATTCGATCCCCGCGTGTAGGCCCCGATGGTGATCAGGTCCTCATTGCGTCTGTACAAGGCCAGCAAGTCTCGGGCCTCCGCAGCGAGAAGATATTCCTGCTCACTGCAAAGATCTCTATTTAATCGACTTATACTTTCCAAAATATCAATGGCCGGAAAGTGATTCGCCGTCGCCAAGGCACGTGTCAGAACAATGTGCCCGTCCAAAATTCCGCGCACAGAATCCGCGATTGGCTCGTTCATATCATCGCCCTCAACCAGCACGGTATAGAATGCGGTGATTGAGCCGGACTGCCCCGCACCGGTGCGCTCTAACAGCTTGGGAAGCAGGGCGAAAACGGACGGGGTATAGCCGCGGCTGCTCGGGGGTTCCCCCACAGCGAGGCCCACCTCGCGCTGCGCCATGGCGAACCGGGTGACCGAGTCCATCATGAACATCACCCGATGACCTTGATCCCGGAAAAACTCGGCGATTGCCGTCGCAGTAAAGGCTGCCCTCAACCGAACAAGCGCAGGCTGATCGGAGGTTGAAACCACGATCACCGAGCGCTGAAGCCCCTCCTCCCCAAGATCCTTCTCAAGAAACTCCCGCAACTCTCGACCACGCTCCCCGACCAACGCAATCACGTTGATCTCACTCCCGGCCCCGCGGGCCATCATCCCGAGCATCGTTGACTTTCCAACGCCGCTCCCCGAGAAAATCCCCATCCGCTGGCCCTCACCGACAGGCGTGAACACATCCAGCGCCTTGACTCCAGTGGAGAACGATTGCGTAATTCTCTGTCGAGTAAGCGGATGCGGCGGCGCAGCCTTCAGGGGAGCGATGGGCAGCGGCGGCAGCGGCCCCTTTCCGTCAATCGGGCGGGCCAGCCCATCCAAGACTCTCCCCCGGAGTTCGTACCCGACGGGAACACCTGCCGCAAAGTTCGAGGCGGTCACTTCGGACCCCACACGTATTTGATGCATCTCGCCCAGCGGCATCAGAAGCAACCGATGCTCACGGAAACCCACCACCTCCGCGTAAACCGGCTGCTCAGATCCCGCCGCGATCTGACACACATCGCCGATCGCGAGATTTGGTCCATCGGATTCGACGACAAGTCCCGTGACTTGAATGACATGCCCAATGCTTTGAGCAAGCCGTCCAGCTCTCAAGCGCTCCTGCAATCTGTCCGCCGACCAAAGTTGCGCACTCATAAGGCCCTCCGTACCCTAGGTTAACAACCCTTCCACGGCCTTGATTTTGGTTGCCAGACGCCCGTCCAATGTCCCGAACTTAGTTTTGACCATGCAATCGCCCGGATGCAGCTCCTCGTTCACCTCGAATCGCAGGCTAGGAAATTTTTGCCGCAATTGATTCTGGAACTGCTCCACACGCTCGAGATCAACCCGGCAAAGTTGCACCTCCACGCTCTCCGCCCCAGGAACAACCTCCTCCAACAGATCATTCACAACCCCTTTAATCGCAACTGCATCCCACTGCACGCCGCTTACCATCCGCCCAACCGCCTCCTTCACAAGAACCGGCAGAATACAGCGCATCTCCTCGAGCGCATCGGCGTGCTGGCGCACCATGTCGTTCAGAACCTTCTCCACCACACCAGAAACATCCTCTTTCAACTTCGAGATCTCAGCGTCATACGCGAGAGTCACGGCGTCCGAAGCCTCCCGCCTCGCTTCCTCGCGAGCTTTGGTAATGTCCTCGACGCTGAATCGGGGCAACGAGCCATGTCCGGCCAGATGGACCAGTTTTAGGGGCTCAGAAAAAACTAAGGATGCCTTCGGCAGCTCCATTCGGTTACTCTTCCGAGTCGGTTGTAATCTCCTCGGCTTCCTCGAGTTTACGAACGACTTCAATCACCTTCTCCTGCGCCTGTTCCATGTCTTTGGCGCGAAGGGGAGGAAGCATCTCAACCTCGTCGCGCACACCGGCTGCCTGCCGTTTGGACATCGTCTTGAAAATCGCGGCACTCGTTTCGGGCTTCGCACCCTTCATCGCTTTCGCCAAGTCGGAAGTCTCCACCTCCTTCAAGACTTTCTGAAGATCGCTCGGAGCCAAACGCACCAAGTCGTCGAACCCGAACACCTTCTTGCGAATGGCGTTTCCAAGCGAGGCATTCCGCTTGTCCATCGCACTGAGAAGTTCCTTGCGGGTTGCCTTATCCAACGAATTCAGAATATCCGCGCAAACATCCACTCCGCCCGCCTTCTGGACACCTTGCTGAGCTTTCCGGTCAAAATGCTTCTGAATGTTTTTTGACACCTTTTTAATCCAGTCCCTAGAGGTCGGTTCCATGACCCCCAACCGTTCAATCACCTCCTCGCGCTGCTCGGGCGACATCAACCGGATCACTTCGCTCGACTTGGAGGGCTCCATGAACGAGAGAATGAATGCAATCGTCTGCATCTGCTCAGCTCGCAGAAGATTAAAAATCTGCCGTCCATCCATCTCCGAAATACCCTCGCTCAACTCGGCGGAAGACGTGGGAGCCACCCTCAGGATGAGCTTCTGCGCGGCAAAATCACCCTTGGCACGCTCCAAGGACTCGTGAGCAACAGACACCCCCCCAAGCGCCGCCTGCATTGACTGGGAAACCACGTTGGCGAATTCCTCGAGGATCGAATCCCGCATTTCAGGATCGACGTATGGGATAGACACCATTTCACGGGCGACAGCCTCAAGCTGCGATCCGTCGAACTGTCTCAGCAACTCCCCGGCGGACTCGGGTCCGAGCAAAACCAGCAGGGCGGCAAGCCTCTGGGTACGGTTCAGATTGGCGTAATTTGCAGTCATGGATGCTGATACTGAAATCTTGAAATCCCGTTTTAGAAGGTTTGGTTTTCTCTTTGGTTTTCTCTAAAGGCGTCCATTCCTATTTAGCCCATTGAGCCTAAGAGTCGGCCCCCTTGTTCTCCTCATCCACCCAGTTCCGCAGGGCCACGCCAACGTTTTGCGGCTTGCGCCTGATCATCTCATTGATCAATTCCACCGTGACGCCCGACGCATTTTTAGCCCCCGCCCCCGGGGATGTAACAGCCCCTCCTACTGCCCCCCCCGCCGTCGACCTCGCCTCACTTTGGACAAGCTCATCGCCGCCGGAGTAGAGAGCCTCCATCGGGATCTCATCCGGCTTTGTGCGGCGCAGCATCCTGACAAACGCACCAAACAGCAGCAACGCCACCAAAACCGCACCCGCGTCCTTGAGCACGTCGGCGTGCTTTGTGAGAGTTTCCACGAGCCCAGTCGCCTCCGGAGCGATTGGAGTGAAATCCATCTCCTCGATCGACACGATTTTCTTCAACTCCACGTCCGTCCCCTTGACCCCCAAAGCATTCGCAACCATGGAGCGCAGCATGTTCTTTCGCGCATCGCTCTTTTCCGGCGTCGATCCGGGTTCTGGAGCGACCACGACCGCCGCTGTGAGTCGCGAAACACTCCCAGGGGCTTTCACGGAATTCAGCACCGTCTTGTTGATTTCGAAACTGGTTGTCTTGTTCTTTTTCTCAGTGTTGCTGGTTTTTTGATTCGGTTTCCCAGCGTCCCCAGCAGCCGCCAAGTTCGCGGTGGAGCCCACTGGTTGCGCTCCAGCCTCGCTCTCATTGGTGGTGCTGGTGTCGTCCGTGGTTGTCTCGGTCTTCACCACCTGACCTTCCGGATCAAACTTCTCTTCAGTCCGAGTCGTCGCCTCCGAATCGAGCTCCGCAGAGACGCGGACTACCGATTTCTGGGGGCCTAACACCTTCGCGAGCATGGTTTCAACTTTGTTCGCGAAGTAATCCTCGACACTCCGGCGCAAACGCATCTGAGCGGATGCGGCACCCAGCGAAGGGTCGTCCTTAAGTCCCTCGGTCAGAACCTGCCCGCGATTGTCGACCACCGCCACATCCTCTGTCTTCAACCCTTCAACCGAATTTGCCACAAGAAAACGAATTGAGTTCACCTGCTCCTGATTGATGGCCCCCTCCACAAACACTGAGGCAGTTGGCTTGGATCGTGTGTCAGTAAACAGCAATCTGTTCTCGGGCATCACCACCAGCACCCGCGCACTGCGGACACCCTGCAACTGGGAAATCGTTCTGGACAACTCACCCTGCAGCGCCCGGCTGTAATTAGTCCGCTGGATGAAATCCGATACGCCAAAATTTGCGCGGTCAAAAATCTCGAACCCGACCCCTTCGCCAGACGGAATGCCCTTGGAGGCAAGCGCAAGCCTGATCTTGTGCACCTGATCCGCAGGAACATAAACCGCCGTTCCGTTGGCGCCCAGTTCGTGCCTGACGCCGAGTTCCTGCACGGAGGAAACCACCGAAGCGATCTCTTTGGTGCTCAACCTTCCATAAAGCAACTGCATTTGAGGACGTTGAGACCACGCGACCAGTCCCACCATACCCGCGAGAACCGCTGCTCCGGCCACCGCCACGGTCACACGTTGGTTCAACCCCAACTGCGACCAAAGCTGTCTCAACTGTTGAAAGAGCGAATTCATTCTCTAGGCAAATCTAAGCAAATCTAAGCAAATCTAAGCAAATCTAAGCAAATCTAGACGCGGCTTCAGCGTTTGGTGTTCAGCGCCTGATGGTTACCGGCTAAACAGGCATTACCCGCTCCTTCCGAAGGTGCGATAAATGCACATCCGCTGAAACTGACAAAGCTTGTTTGTGGGTGGACGAACACTTTAGCTGCCGATCGTTTGGAAAGTTAAACAAATAAGACTGAGAGGCCAACTATACTTGCTCTATCAAAAATACATAGCAAAAGCCGCGAAAAGCGATGTTCAGAAAGCGCATCAGTTTAGAAAGCGCATCAGACCTGCATCCGGATGATCTCCTGGTAGGACTCCACCAGTTTGTTCCTCACCTCGATCATCAGAGAGAAGGCAATTCCGGCCTCAGAGGCAGCAATTGTTGCTTGGTGAAGATTGTTCGTCTCCCCCGTAAGCACCTTCTGACGCTCCATCTCAGCGACCCGCATTTTTCCTTCAACCTCACCGACGGCCTTGTCAAGAAACGAGGTGAATTCCGCCCGCAAAACTCCTCCCGCGCCAGGCGCCCCGTCAACACCCCCAAGCCCAGACGCCTTGAGTGAAGGGGTTTTTCCAGTGAGTTCATCAAGAGAGGGAAGCTCGGGAGTCTTCATCATTTTTGCATCCGGTATGGCACCAATTCTCATAGTTCTAAGCTTTTGTAGACTGATAAATAGCTGTCTAAAATCGTGTTAGACATTTACTTTCGCATGCAGTTAACTTTTCTAACGCCCTATCGCCAATGCCTTGGTCGCCATCATTCTGGCATTCTTTGCCACCGACAGGTTCGCCTCGTAGGCCCTTGAAGCTGACATCATATCCACCATTTCAATGGCAAGCTTCACGTTCGGCATTTGAACCATGCCTTGAGCATTTGCGTGCGGGTGCCCCGGATTGTACACCAGATCCCCCTGAGTGGTCTCGTCCGGCTTGATCCCGGAAACCCTGACCCCTTTTTCGCCATTGCCGGCGCCCGTCATCACAGTTTCAAAACTGACGACTTTCCGCTTGTAAGGGTTGCCATCAGTGTCCTTCGTGGTATGCGCGTTCGCTAGGTTTTGAGCCACGATATCCATGCGCACTTGCTCCGCATTGAGCGCGCCGGCTGTCGCCTGAATTCCTGAGATAAAGTTCATGAAAGCTCGAGTTTATTTGGTTTTGGGTTGCGGTGAAATGAGAAAGAATCAAACAAGAAAGGACTTTGTAGAATCCAAGCTCTGAAACTCACCTGAAATGCAATAGTTTAGAATTTCCAAAAACACACTAAATGGGGCATACCAAGGGGAAGACCGTAGCAGAAAACTAACCGCCGGATCTGCCGGTGATGGCCATTCGCAACGTCCGCATCGAAAAACTGACAAACTCCCCCAATGCCTCGTATTCGGCGGAGTTTTTGCTCATCGCCATCAACTCATTCTGGAGCACCACATTGTTTCCATCTTTCCTCTGTGCAGGGGATTCTAAGTCGGTCACCACTTTGGGCAGTCCGGCTTTCAAGGGAGACCCAGCATTCAAGGCGTTTGCAAATACGGCGGAGAAACCTTTTTCAACCTCAACCCTCTTATAGCTAGGCGTCTCGATGTTTGCGAGGTTTGAAGCGATGGCCTGCTGCCTCTGGATTGCAACATCCAAGAGCATTTTTGACCCATCATAGCTTGGACTTGAGAGCAGTTTCTCGATCATTTCAGGGTGTTTTTAAATCCTAGAACGGTTTCTTTTTGAAAAAAATATGTGATCGGCCGGGCCGGTCTTCAGCTTAACAAAAATCTATCGACCCGCAAGCAAACACACACTCGATTGCTGTGCTGGGTCGTCTATAATAGTCTAAATGCTAAGCTTCTAAGCTGTAACAAAATTTCAGGCAGCGGAGCCACCCGACAACGGCATGACAAATCCGGCAGCCTTGGAAATTCCATCCACCTCCGAAGCGGCAACGGACGGCACCGCCATGAAACGCGCAGCCACCGCACTCCCCCCGCTTCCAATCCGCGACAGTTCATCAATGGAGGATACCGCCCTCACGACACTTTCACGGGACCCCTGGGATAACGCAACCTCCACCGGTCCGCGGAGGGTGCACAGTGCCGCCGATCCATCCTCCCTCACCTCCACCCCCGTAACAGACCCAGCCGGCAGGCTGGCAATCGCAGCCTGCACTTCCGGTAGCCCTAAAACGGCCGCCCTTTGCAGGTCCAGCCCGGACGCTGAGCTGGAAGGACGCGCAGCATGCGGCAGCGCCACGCCTGACCCGGCCGCCTTGTACAGCGCATGATCAAATCCCTTCGCGGGAGCAGGCTGGACCGTGGAAGATGAGGCGGGCGACCTCAGGGCGTTGCCGACTCCTGAGATTAAGAGATCGGCAACCGAGGCCACTCCGGAAAGAACAAGCGGTGACATGCGCCGATCATAAGCAACCGTCATGCCAACTCGGCTAATGAAACCCACGAGGAGCCTTCACTGGCAGGCAAATTCAACTGCAATCTCAAGCATAGATCAATAACTGCTCCGTCACTAGGTGCTGCGCTGAATGGCTCTGGAGTTTGGAAATCGAGGGCGCTGAAAACTCGTGCCCCTCCGGCACGAGGAGAATGCCCCCGATGCTCGTGATTCCCCTAGCCAACCGCATGCCCGGTTGAAGTTCGCCCATCAGAACCTCCCTCACATTCGGCGGGAGGTTCGACAACCGCATTGAGCGAATAAACAACCTTACAACCTCCGGATCAAACGCCGCCCCGCTTTCCCGCAACAGATACTCCACCGCCGCATCGTTGGACAAACCTGAGTGCACAAAACCCACTGCCACCGCCAGACAGCGCGCCGTCCATGGAATGCTTTCGGCGGCCAACCGGTCGGGATATCCTGCGCCATCAAACCGTTCGTGATGCGCCCGCACAGTGATCCCCACCTCGTGATCCGAGTCCACGAAAGCCGCCACCACCTGCCCAATCACCGGGTGGTACGCGATGATTTCCATCTCGCGGTCGCTGCACCCGGAGGAACCCGACAAAGACCTGCGCAACAGTTCTCTGCCCAGTGAGATCAACCCAACGTCATAGATCCAAGCGCTGGTCATCAGAACGCGCCGCTGTGCGTCATTGAAATACTCGGTCCCGGCGATTACCCGGCAGGCCTCCACAACCCCTTGGGTCTGCCTGCCGAGAAGGGGCGAGAAAGTACTCAATAAACGAAAGCATAAGCCGATTGATCGCTCGTCGGTTCGCGGATACCGAGCCGCCTCCTTGGAATCGGGGGTCTGCTTGATGATCAAAGCATTCAACTGATCAAGCAGACTGGCGTTCATGGAAGCCAACTCATCATTGATGCGCGAGACTTCAGCCAGCTGCTTGTCTCGGAGTTGTGCATCGACACTCCGACGGACGGCCGCCCCGACGATCTCAATCAAGGCGCCTCGGCCCCAGGGTTTTGGAATGAAAGCATCCACCCCCCCAGCGTTGATGGCGCTCATCAGCACGTCGGGTGAGGTTACCCCTGAGATCAAAATCCGGGAGCAAAGCGGTTGCACCTCCCGCAGAGTCGCGAGCAACCGTACTCCAGTAATTCCGGACATGTTCTGGTCCGCCAGAACCGCGTCAAACATTTGATCCTCAATGACCTCTAACGCGCGGTGCGGGTCTGAAGCTTGCGTGACAACGAAGCCGCCACTCTTCAATTCCTCCGAGAGCACAAGCAGCAGGTCGGGATCATCGTCCACGAGAAGCACACGCCCAATGCATTCGCTGCCATCTTTTTCCATGACTCAACCCTCCATAAAAAAATCGCCCCGAGCATCTTCCGGCGAGTAAGCGCCCCTCAGGGAATGTAAATTCCGCTCGATCGCATCAGCCTCGCGAAGCTCAGACCGCAGCGAATCGAGAACTAAATTGAACTGGAGCAGGTTACGTTTTTCGGCCTCAGCCAATGCCTCAAGCCTCTGTCGCAAATCCCGGTTCGAGCGGTCAATTCCCAGTCCGCGCCCGACGACTTGCAAACTCGCAAAAACGGCGGCTTTCTCATCCTGTAAACGTTCAATTTCCTCATGCCGGCCTGCTTTCAAACACCCCGCCTCCTGGGCCGTCAGCGACTCGCACCGCGATATCAGGGCCCAAAACTCTTGAAATCTTGCGAGCCTGCTCGATTTGACTGAACTGCGGGTAATCTCAAAAGACCTCGCCGCATTAACCGCAGGAGCCTTGCCAACATTAAGGCTGTTTGGCTCGCGCGTTTCCATCGCTCTAGCCTCCCTCACTCTGGAACTTTTGTGTCATCTCCGCCCACGCGTTCCTAATATCCGTGAGCAGACCGACCACATTCTGAACCGGCGCCTTCTCCTTCCGGATGTCAGCTGCAAGCAGTTGCTCGATCATAAAGTCATAAAGCGCAAACATCTGCCCTGAAAACTCGCCACCCGCCTCCATGTCCAGAGATACTTGGAGTTCCCTCAAAATTGCACGCGCTTTTGTGAGGTTGTTGTGGATCTCCTCGTTCCGGCGGGAGAGAACTTCATTATCAAAACCGTGCTCAGCACGCGCGATAAAGCGAAGGGCCCCATCAAACAGCATCAACACCAAACCCGCCGGGTTTACGGTGGACACCGAAACCGCTCCATAAGAGCTAACTACTTGCTTTGCTTGTTGTTGAGACAACACCTAGGGCAAGCATTAATTTGCCCCCGAGTCAGCACCGCTAAGCAGGCTCACGGCAACCTCCTTGATTACATTGTCGGAGGGATATCCTGTCTTACCCGCGACTTCCTTGCCATACGCAACCTTATCAGGCCGCACCTGTGATTCCGAGGACCTCATTTCACGGGTCAAACGGCTTACGACCTCTGCCGGTGAAAAAACGTTATCCACCTGCATTTCACGGCGAGAAGGACCGGACTTTTCAGCCGCAACTGCCTGCACTTGATGATTAAGAGGCTGCAAAACTGATGACTGTAACCGCATCGCTTGGATGTTCATGCTCATATTGATTGATCGGCTCCCTTCTAGAAAACTTTAGATATTCTTCTTAGCAATTGGTGAGCCCCATCGCTGAGGCCGCCTCAAGTCAATCTGAAAGCGCCAAACTAACGCTGCAAACTAACGCTGCAAACTAACGCTGCAAACTAACGCTGGAGCGAAGCAAAGTTCGAGTATGCAGCGAATTTTACGAACAACTTGGGGCTCAACAACACCGTCGCCCCATCGTTGTGTGTCATAAAATTATCCTTCCCAAGCACCTTCTGGTAGCTCTTAGCTGCATCGGCAACGCCAGCATTCCCCGAATCATACACCACATCACTCGCCCAATGGATTCGCCCGCTTTCGATGTCAACCAGCTTTGAACGAATCCCAAGCCCCACCGGTTTGTAGGGGGAGTAATAGGTCACATCACTGAACATCACCCCGTCCACCCCATAACGGTCCTTGATTCGCAGGAACAAGTCGCCCGAGATCCGCTCGTAGGAGGCTAAGGATCGCAGCCCGATTAATCCTTCCAAATCCCCGCGAGTGATAGGAACGACCTCAAAGAGCGCTTTTTTGGAGAGCTCCTCCCCAAAAGCGGTATCAATGTCACGCAAAACCGCCTCCGTGTACCGCTCGTTCCAAACCGGAAGAAGAGCCACACGCCGCATGGGTCGGCCGGGGCCGCTTGGCAAAAACCAGTTCTGCGGCGCCTCGGGGCTCCTTTGAGTGGAATACTTTTTTGTTTCAGTCTTGCATCCGGAACCAATCAACCCGACGAGCGAGCAGACGAAAAGACTTCTTAAAACACTGCGGAAAAAGGGCGTCATTTTACTTGTTAAAAGCATTAGAAAGCTGGGAAAGCATGTTCTGGGAGCGGGACTGCGCTTTTTCCATCGCGATGAAACTCGCTTCCATGCTCTTCTGGCGCGCAACAATCCGACGCTCCATGGCGTCGATCTGGGTCTGAATCGACTTGGTCTCACTCGTGATGGTGGAAGATGCCGTCTTAAACAGCCCCGGTGCACTGGTGGAGCTGTCCAACGCAAGCGAAAGCCACCCGGCAAGCCGCACGGCGACCCCTTGGTTGGCCACCGGCAGGTAAATCTTTGAACGACTGATGCTTTTGGTAAGAAGACTGCTGAGCGTTATCGTACCGCTCCCCAGTGCCACTATAGTCGTCCCGGAAGGGATGCCATCTCCCGAAACAGCCTGACCATTAACTAGATAGCTAGTACTGGACACCGTGACTTGAGCAGTGCCCGCGGTCCCGGTTCCCTCAATCGAACTCGACCCCGACGAAAACAGGGCGTTGACTTTGCCGGGCGACTGACTCAATGCGGTCGTGAGCTTGGATTCACTCGTGACTTTGAGAACTCCGTCCCGGTCGAAGCCGATTCCGATTGAATCCAACCCCACCCCGTAATAACTGCCACTACCAGGGTCGTCATCAATGTTCCCAAACACACTGCCCGGATCCTTCACGGGGCTAAAAATGCGGGTCCGGATCGTGGAGAGAAGCGTTTGCACGTCCCGGTTCCCCGCCAGCACCGCGGCAGTGACCTTGCCATCCGAACCAACGGTTGTCTTCGTCAAGTCGTTCACCTGCGTTCTTAAATCGTTGTACGCCTTGATGAAAGAATCTATCTTGTCACGCGAAAGCGCTACCGCATCGACCTGAAACTTGTAGGACCCGGCACCGGAAACAGAGAGCAAGGTTGATCCAAGGCCGTGGACTGAAAGATCCAAAGTGCTGGAGTTTGAGGTAAATCCAGTTGGATCAAGAGGATTCACAATCGACTGTCCATTCCGCTTGAGCGTATACTTAAACGGCTGGCTGGGTACCGCCGTGGATGTTCCCAGAATCTGGGTCAGACCATCGCTCAAACTATCTTCTATCGAAATAGGCGCACCTCCGGAATCATTACTGGTGAGAACCAAGGAACGCTTTTTAGGGTCGATGTATGCCGTGACGCCTGCTCCGGAGCTGTTGATCGTGGAAATCAACGAACCAAGGGTCGCTGTGGGACTAAGGTCGATCTCGACACCGTTGATTTTGTTGGTCCTTGCCGTCGACACCCCCAAACTACTGAGGGTTTTCGTTGCTAGCACTGCGCTCGGAACTGTCTGGGAATACCTCAATTCCCCGCCAGATTCCTGAGAGAAAGAAATCCCCAACAGCCCGAGAATGTTACCGGAATCAGACGCGCTTCCAAGCGAGGGAGTGTGGGTGTAATTCTTGAGGGTAAACCCCGTCGCTGTTTGCTCCAGCTGCAAACTTGCATCGGCAAACAACGAACTCACGTAATTCTGCAAAAAATCTTTCACAGTCAACGCGAGGTGCGTGCTGTCGATCGTCAACGCATTCCCGTTCGCTGTGATTGTCTGGCCTGCCTTCAATCCGTAGTCACTTAAAGTGAGCGTGTTAAGATTACCGGGGTCACTTAGATCCTGAGCCAACAGCCTGTAGTTTTCCCCCTGCAGCAATGCCGGACTTGCGGCCTGCGTCACCTCCACCTCGTAGATCCCCGCAACAGCACCATCGTCCGTTGAAACCGATCCTTCGTTAAGCAGGGCCGCACCAGTGGCAGTCACGGTGCTGGAAAGCATTTTCGCAGTGCGGGAATCCGAAGAAGTCGTTCCCACATTCAAAGCCGAGGCAGCCGCACTCAAGCTCGTGACAGAAGACTTAACTTTGTCCAAGGCAGCCTGCTTATTCGCTTGCGCCGCTTTGCGTGACTTCAGAGCGTCCTGTGGGATCCTCTCCAGCTTCATCAACTGTTCGACGGTCGTCTTCCAGTCCATCCCGGATGCTAGCCCTGTAAGTTGAATTCCAGCCATGATTGTGAAGTCTGTTTTCTACGATTCCGCCCCCTATTAAAAGCAAGATCTATACCCTGCCACCTCCAAGTTTATGTGCAAAAACTTTTCCGTCCCAGCTAAGCCATTGATCTTGAGAAATGAATATTACTGCTTAAAGCCGCACACCTACCGCTCCCGAAAGCTGGGCAGCCCATTCGCGCCAACTTCCATCAGTCGCTTTTTCAACTCAGTTGCCTCCCACTGGCCCGGCACCAAAGCTTCATGCAGGTAACCGTAATTCAAAACCGAGCCGCAGGAGCCCAGCACAAGCCGCGAAACCTGTCCGTACGGCCCCATCCCCATCACCGCCAACCTGCCTTGAGGCTCTGTAACCAGAAAATCAAGCAGCTTAGACACGTCCCTCGGCGACTTCGCTGCGGCGGCAACCTTGATCACATCCGGTTCAACGACCTGCGCCAGCTTCAATCTGCGACGGAGAACCTCCAGCGCGGGCGTACGGGAAAAATGGTGGTCGGAAACGATCAACCGGACGCCAATGTCCCGCGCCCTCGAAATCACTGGGGCTAACTGCGCTAGGGAACGCACTTCCACATCCATCCATTCGCAAAGCGGCAAAAACTGCCCGAACAGTTCTCGCCGTTCACCCAGACTCAACGCGGCCATGGCCCCCTCCTTCGGGTGTCGCACCGTCAGGAGAAGAGGCGCGGGCAGTTTCGGAATCGCTTTGAGCAACACCCCAGCTTCTTCAGCAAATGCGTCCACCCGCAGCTCAAGGAGATCCACCTCGCCACGCCTCAACCTGAGCGCGCGCTGAAGAGCCCCCTTGGAGTGGATGGTGCCCACAACCAATGGGTGATGATTCAATGTTTTTTTGATTTTGCCCGTCATAACCAACCCAATTCGAACACGCGACGCACAAACAGGACAGCCGCAAAGGTGAATCGGCCCGAAAACACATTTGTTTAAGCCGTTTCAGCAAACAAATCCTCGGCCATTGCTGGTGTTCAGCTCTGTGCCCACTGAAAAAAAGAGGGGAACGGCTTTTGGCCGTCCCCCTCGATCCGACAGGAACCCGAAGCTTGCCCTTACTCGGTGCTCAACAGGCTGGCTGGCACGACCTGCTTCGGCAGCCCCTGCGCCGACCAAAGCAACCGTGCCGCCGCCTCACCCGCCTTTTCATAGAACTCCAGTTTCAAATCCACCCACTGCCCAAGGCTCAGTGAAATGGCCCCGACATTCTCTGTCAGCGCATGCTCCGTCCAGTTGTTGATAAGCAACTGTCCGTTCACCCAGAGTCGGATCCCATCGTCCGATTGGGTGAAGAAGGTCACTGGCCCGGCGACTGGCGACTTCACCTTGCCTGTCCAGCGAACGGAGTAACCGTCTGCCGCCAGCACGCGTGCATCAGGAGACGAATTCCCCCAAGTGAAATCCACCGCTTGATCCACCCGTGTGAGACGAAGCCCGGACAAAGTCTGCGTACCGAAATACTGCGCCGTCAAACCTGTCGAAACCATCGGTGCGACCTCATAATCACTGATGGCTGCCTTGGACGCTATCGTCGAAGATCCACTCCCGAGGAACGGACCGCACTGAACAATCTGAGGCAACCCAAGCAGTTCCACAAAGCCCGCGCTTGCGTAGGTGATGTCGTCGCGTGACACTGCGAACGAAATCCGATCCCCCTTTCTCTCAAACGCCACCCAGACATCAGGCGCAGTCAATCTGCCCGCCACGGGCACCGACACCACAGAACCGCCTGCCACTGAACGGCTCACCAGCGCAAGAGACCCATCGGATGCCACGTTCAAGGCCGCAAAGCGGTCGCTCGCAGCGACCCCCTCCCGGAGCATCAGCGCGCATTTCGGAGCGACACCGCCGGTTACGCTACGGATTCGGATCGTGTTCTGGAAATTTCCTGAACGCGGCTGGGAAAGGAATCCTCCCTGCTCAGCAGACCCAGCCCGCAACCCCAACCCAACGGCTTGCAGTTCCTTGACTCCGTCTGCGAGCGTGGCGACCGATGCAGTCGCCCCGACACCCACAGGCACCGCCCTCAGGGTGGGCCGCAGCGCCGTTGTGGGCACCACCTGTTTTGGCTGGCTTGGACTGGACCAAAGCAGTTTGCAGACGGCCGACTGCGCGCCATCGTAGAACTCGAGCCTCACATCCACAGGCACCCCTGCCTTCAGGGCAATTCTGCCGGAGTTCTCTGTCACCCCGTGGATCGTCCAGTTGTTCACCAACTGCACGCCATTCACCCACAGTCTGACACCGTCGTCGCTCTGTGTGTAGAAGGTGTACTGTTCGCTGAACTTTGGATTGAGCTGCCCCTCCCAGCGCACGGAGAAATTATCAGCGGCGAGCTGAGGATGGGGGGCCTTGAGCGCCCAGTCGAAATCAACCGTCTCATCGACACGCACCACTGCCGGAGCAGTCAAATTCGTCGAGGTAAAATAAGTCCCCAGCAAACCAGACTGTGTCACCTGCGGCGCACCCAGCAGACGCGAAAACGTCCAGTCGGAAACCACCGCTCGCGAAACAAGAGTCGACGACCCGCTGGCCGCCGACAGACCAACCTGCAGCGAACTGCCCAGGGCAGTGATCGTGTACGATCCAATCTGAGTGAATGCGATACCGTCCAGCGACGCAGACATCCGCACGACGTCGCCCTGGCGCTCCAGCATCAGCCATGCATTCGGCATGCCCGCGCTGATTGCAGCAGATGGAATCACCTCGTTGTAGGTTCCTCCCGTGACCAACCGCGCCCCCACCCGCAGCTGATTACTCGGAGTCACTGACAGCATTGCGGAGCGCGCTCCCGACGCAAACGATTCGCGCAACATCACGCCAACCCTGGCAGCGTCAGAGATTGCCGCAAAACTCTGCACGCGCATTTTCGCCCGGAAATCACCCACGACTGTAAGTCCCTCCATTCTCAAAGAATCGGCGACACCAGACGCCCCTGCTCCCGAAGTGTTCAATTCCCATGACCCGTCAGCGAGAACTCTCGAAGAACCGCTGCCGGTTCCCACAAGACTTCCGCTCAGCCCGCCGGCCGACAAATCGTACGCTACCGCAGTGCTGTTCACGCTCACGGACACGCCAGCGCTCGCAGTCGCGGAACCGTCGGTCACGGTGTAGGAGAACTGGTCCGAACCGTAGAACCCGGAGTCCGGAGTATATCTCACTCCTCCAGTTGCAACTATCGCGGTCCCCCTCGCCGGCTTGGTCACGCTCAGGATGCTCAGCGGATTCGGACCAGCGTCCGCATCCCCATCGTTCGCAAGCACCGCGATTGTCACAGGAACGCCTTCCGGAGTGGCAGCCGCATCATTTGAAGCCACAGGCGCGATATTCGCCGGCTTTGGCAACGGCGGCATGACCGGTGTGAACGGCGCAGCGGAGAGCATCGCAGCGGGAACGATCTCGCGGGGCTGACTGGCGCTTTGCCACTCCAGTTTCGCGACGGCCTCGCCTTGCTGCTCATAAAACTCGACTTTCAAATCGTTGAGCTGGCCGGCCGTTAAACTGATCGTCCCGGCATTTTCCGTGACAGGATGGTCGGTCCAGTTATCAGCTATCAATTGCCCGTTCACCCAAACGCGAACCCCGTCATCGGAGCTCACAAAAAATGTGTACCGTTCAGAAAACCGCGCGGTCACAGCCCCGGTCCACCGAACCGAAAATCCATCGGAGGGCAGCGCTGGATCGGGAGATCCGAGCACCCAGTCGAAATTCACGCCCGCATCCAGCCTTGATAAAATCAGACTGTTGAAATTCACGCCCAAAAAGTACTCGCCCTTCAAACCTGAGAGACGCGTTGGGTCTGGCGCTGCAACCGTCACAGTCACTGCTGCACTCGCAGTTCCCGCACCATCCGTCATGCTGTAGTTGAACGTATCCGTGCCGCTGAATCCCACCTTCGGCGTGTAACGGATTTGATTTGCAACCACCACCACATTCCCATTCGCAGGACTCGTCGCAGACAGCACACTGATTGGCAGCGGAGCTGCATCTGGATCACTGTCATTCGTGAGCACGCTGATCAGCGTCGCAGTCCCCGCCGAAGTCCACGCAGTGTCAGCAGTCGCAATCGGAAGCTGATTGGCAGTCACCGGGGGAATGACCGTCGTTTGCGCCGATGCGAACAAATTCGAATAAGGGATGATCTCCCTCGGCATGCTTGGGCTGCTCCACTCGAGTTTGATTTCACTGCCGCTGCCCCCCTGGAAATACTCGAGTTTGATGTCGTACGCTTGTCCTGCCAAGAGCTGAATAGCGGCTTGATTCACCGTCGCAGGGTGAGTCGTCCAATTATTCACCAGTTGCTGCCCGTTTACCCAAAGCCTCACACCGTCGTCGGATGTTGTGTAAAAAGTCACCAGCTCCGAATTCTTCGGCACCAACTTTCCAGACCAACGGACCGAGAACGAACCCACACCAATCTTTGGATCCGGAGAACCCGCGCCCCAGTTCCAATCGATGTATGGATCGACCCGTGTCATTACCAGGGCAGTGAGGTCGCTGTTATCGTAGTACTCAGCGAGCAAACCGTTCACCGGCTGCGCCACCGGATCAGTGGTGTTCGAAATGACGACGCTGACGCTCGCTGTCGCAGTCTTCAATCCATCGGAGATGGTGTAGCTGAACGAATCCGTCCCGCTCACTCCCTGCGCTGGTCTGTACACAACACGGCCGTTGGCAACGCTCGCGGTTCCACGCGCAGGCGTGCCCACACCGACCACCGAGAGACCGTATGGTCCCGAATCAGGATCCGAGTCATTCGACAATACCGGAATGCTCACGCTGCCATCTCGGAAGCAAGTCGCCGAATCAGCCACCGCAACGGGCGGTTTGTTTGCAGGAGCGGATATGCCGGAGCGGTACACCTCGATCTCACGCAGATTCAACTGGTAAACCCCGGACTGCGAACCCGCGTCCTTCAACTCCTTGTTGGACGCCCCTCCCCAAGTCACGTCATTCACCAGAAGCCTGATCTTCTGCGTCGTCACAGGCGCGAAACTATGGGTGAACACCGGACGCTCGCTGTAAAAACTGTCAACCGTCGTATGGTTCGCTTGGTTGAAAGTCCGGAATGTGTTCACCGGCTCTTTCACGGAGTCGACGGTGACCCATTGCCCGCCCTGATCCACCTGCAGTTGGTAGTCCAGAATGGAGCCATCCGCCTGCCAGAGGACCCCCGCATAAATCACCACGCGATCGATACTCTGCGCAGAGGGCAGACGAACCTCCACCCATCCCGGATAGCTCGCATTATTGGCGGACCAAATGTGCGCATCGGGCGCCTGCGTCCAGTACCAAGACTCCAACTGACCGTTGATGATCTTGCCGATTGAATTGTTCACGCCGGTGAAGATTGGATGCGTCGTGGCCCCAGAGGCAGCTGCGCTCACTCCTGTCTGTCTTGCGAGATTCGGCCCCCAATCGGACCGAGACACCGCGAGCGTGCCCGTAAATTCGACGTACGTGGGCAACTCGCCCACCGGAACCGTCACTTTCCCTGCAACCACTGGCAGGGTGCGCTCCATGCCGAATGGCGAGACCACCTTGACGGATGCAGCACCGGAAATGGTCAACTCAAGCTGTGATTGAGTGTCTCCGGATGTCATGAAGGCCGCGACCTGCTTGCCTTCACCTGCGAAAAGGTTGCCCACAAACAACTGGTTTCCCGGACTCCCAAAGTCATACTTGCTGACATAGTTCGTGCCATACAATTCTTCAGCCCACACGCGCAGCAACGGGCCCACGGGATTCACCGATTCATCCCCGTTCTCAATCCAGCATGGGTGGTCCCAAAATCCACCGTTTCGGTCATACCAATAATGATTGTGCTCCTTCGGGATACCGTACTGCTCGTAAGTCATCATCTGCAGCATCGTCCAACGGCCCTGCATCCTCGGCTGGTAGCCGCCCCAAGTGGGCCCGTAAAAACCCTGCTCTGTCTGCCATTTTTCAATCCCGGCCAGATTGTACTGCCGCAGCCAGTTGTCGATCTGCTCGAACGACTGACGCACGAGCGTGAGATCGCCGTTCACGCAATTGTAGGCGTGGAATGAAAAAGCATCGATGTACTTTCCGCCGCCCGCGCGGAAAAACTCATCATTCCATCCGGCCATTGGGGGCCCGACGCTCACCGCGCCGGGACCCATGACTTTCAAAGATGGATCAACGCTCTTCACCAATTCATAGAACGGCTTCAGCTCGTTGTTCACGAACGCCGTCGCACTCATGAAGAAATTCGGCTCATTCCGCGCCTCCCAATACTTCACGACGCCTTTGAAGCGCTCCACGATCTTTCGAACCCCCGCGGAGTCCGTCGTTCCGTTCGGAAAAACCACCAAAAGCTCACGCTTCCTGACCGGATCGAATGATTTGTAGTACTTCTGGTCTATATCGATCGCCGTGGCGAGCTTGGCGATTTCCGCGTCAGGCGCGCTGGCGTTGTCCACCTTGTGGCGCTGCGGGCCGTACCCGAACACGCCCCTGAGGACGCTGTCTGAAAACCAATCGACACCGCCGGAGGTTCCCACTGCAGGCAGTTTCGGGAAATTCGGAGTATCGCGGATGATCGAAAACATGCTGCTGCCTACCGAGTCGCCGTACGGCATGCCTTGGTCGTTTCCGTACAATGCGACCCGATACCAACCCGGATCCCGCACCTGAGGCGCGATCGAGCTCCCCGACACAGGACCAGTCTCGACGATGTTTCCATAATAATCGCGAATCACGTAACGCGACGCGCCCGAGGCAGTCAGTTTGAGAACAACGGTTTCTCCCTTGTAGAAAATGTTGTTCCTCTTGACCGTTTGAGTATCAACGACCACCGGTGGATTTTGCCACTGCCAGTCCCCCGCAGCCGGGAGTGTTGGAAGGAGCAGCGCTGTGGTCAGCGGCAGCCAAGTCTGACGTTTCAAAAAAGACCAGAATCTCGACGAACCAGCGTGTGGGCCGCTCTGCGGGAGGTTCTTTTGCGGAATGCAGTCGGAGTGCAATGGGTTTGACGGGGTGGATTTCATTTAAAAGTGGGGCTGGCCGCGGAAACCTGTGAATCGGCGGTTGCGCAACAGACTCCGATTTTCCCACGTGTCAAATTGCTTATCTGCAAATATCTCTGCACATGATGTTTGCAGAATAAAAAAGAACCTGAACAGGCACCCCTCCCGCAGAACGAACCGTCCAACCCAGGCGAATATTTACACGCTTCCACTCTTTGACCTCAAAAGAACATCCGCTAGTGTCACGACTCCCACATGCTTGCGCAAATTCTACACACCATCCTCATCGCAGCCGAGGTTCTGCTCATTTTCAACCTGCTCATCGTCGTCCACGAACTAGGCCATTTTCTGGCAGGCCGCTGGCGCGGACTAGTGATCGATGAATTCGGAATCTGGTTTGGAAAGCCGATCTGGCGTAAAAAATTTGGCGGCGTGTGGTACTCGCTTGGCAGCATCCCCGCAGGCGGCTTCGTGAAACTTCCTCAGCTTGCCCCGATGGATGCCATCGAAGGAGAGTCCGAGGAGCGCCCGCAACCGTTACCCGCGATCACCCCGATCGATAAGATCATCGTCGCCCTCGCGGGACCCGTGTTTTCCTTCCTACTCGCGGTTGTGATGGCAACCATCGTCTGGGGCGTCGGCAAGCCCGTTCACGAATTTGAAGTCAGCACTGTGATCGGTTACGTAAAACCCGACGGACCGGCTGACAAGGCAGGGCTCAAACCCGGCGATCGCATTTTAGAGGTGGACGGTAAACCCGTCGACCGTTTCATCGGGCCACTGCATGCTGTCACGTGGCGCGTCGTGCGCTCGGAGGGTGAGACCATCCCGTTTAAAATAGACCGCGACGGCAGAGTGCTCACCATCGAGTCAGGCTGGGAGCGTGAGGAAAACCCGAAATGGAAGCGAAAAGGTCTGCGAAAAGTTTACATCGCGCAACGTTTTGTTCCCTCCATTGGAAAAGTTGATCCCGGCTCGCCAGCAGCGGCAGCAGGACTTCAAGAGGGTGACCTAATCACCATGTTCAACAATCAACCTGTAGTGGATTTGAACGCATTTTTTACAGCAATTGAAAAGACCGGCACCGATCCAATCTCGCTCACCGTCGAGCGCAACGGGCGAGATGAAACAATCCACCTCACCCCAGAACCTCCAAAAGCAGGGAGCAAAACCCCGCAAATCGGAGTCGCTTGGGGGCGCATGATGCTCGTGTACCCCGACCCGCTCAGCCAAGTCGCTGACGCAGTCGCAACAATCCGCAACATGCTGGATGCACTCCTTTCTCCAAAAAGCGACGTGAAAGCCCAGCATTTCAGCGGGCCCGTGGGGATCCTGCGCACCTACTACAATCTCTTCGCAGACGAACAGGGTTGGAGGCTTGCGCTCGCATTTTCCGTTTTCTTCAACGTGAACCTCGCCCTGTTCAATCTCCTCCCCTTTCCCGTGCTCGACGGCGGCCACATCACCCTCGCAATCTTCGAAGCGATCCGCAGGCGCCCCATCCAGGGCGCACTGCTGGAGTACGTCCAAACCGCTTGCGCGATCGCCGTTATGAGCTTCATCGCTTACGTCACCTTCTTTGATGTCAGTGACTTTTTCTCGGTGAAAAAGGACACCTCCTCAAAGAAGGAGCCTGCGGAGATGAAGTCGCCAGCTGCCCCCTCAACTCTAGAAAACAAATAGCGCGCACAGCAGAACCGCAACCGCCCCAACCCATCAAAAGGGCTGATCCCCACATCCGCTCCCACACAATCTCCATGCAGTACTGCGACTCCATCTACTCAGTCACGCGCCGGATCTCCCGAGACGTATACGCAGGCAACATCGGCATCGGGGGCGCGCATCCCATCCGCGTCCAATCCATGCTCACATGCGACACGATGGATACCGAGAGCTGCGTTCAGCAGACTCTGGAGCTTGTCGCCGTAGGATGCGAGATCGTTCGGATCACGGCTCCAACCGTCAAGGATGCCGCAAACCTCCAGCACATTGTCTCATCACTGCGCAAGCACGGTTGCGATGTCCCCATCGTAGCTGACATTCATTTCAAGCCGGAAGCCGCGCTGGAGGCTGCCAAGTGGGTCGAAAAAATCCGGATCAATCCTGGGAATTACGCCGACAAAAAACGCTTCGATGTCCGAGAATACACGGATTCAGAGTACTCGGCGGAACTTCAACGAATCCGCGAAAAATTCTCGCCTCTGGTGACGCTTTGCAAACAGCGCGGATCCGCCATGCGGATCGGCACAAACCACGGCTCACTCTCGGATCGGATCATGAACCGGTACGGCGACACCCCGCTTGGAATGGTTGAGAGCGCTTTGGAGTTTGCCCAGATTGCACGCGATCTCGACTACCATGCATTTGTGTTCTCGATGAAGTCGAGCAACCCAAAGGTGATGATCGCCGCTTACCGGCTGCTGGTAGCCAGGCTGAATGAGCTCGGGCCAGATTGGAACTACCCCATTCACCTCGGTGTCACGGAAGCGGGCGACGGCGAGGACGGACGGATCAAAAGCGCAATCGGCATTGGGAGCCTGCTGTCTGACGGCATCGGGGACACCGTGCGTGTGTCGCTCACCGAGGACTCGGTTCATGAAATTCCAGTCGCACGCGCGCTTGTGCGCTCTTGTCCGCCAAGCGATGCCTCGACGCAACTCACAGACATTCAAGAAGCGAAACCACTCCACGATCCGTTCCAGTTTTCACGACGAAACTCGGCTCCGATTTCCTGCGGGAAATTCAACCTTGGAGCAAGCGAGCTTGTCCGCGTAGCGCTGCCATCGGAGCTCCAGGAAGCTGCGATGATGCTTCAGAAAACACTTGGCGAATACCAACCTGAACTTGCCGCGGAAGATTTGCAGGCTTTGGAACTAGACCCTTCAGACGACGGCGCTTTAGCCGCAGTGAACGCCTTGGAAAAGCCAGCATTGCTGACCGTAAAAGATGGTATTGCGATGCACGTTGTCAGTGCTTTCAGGCTTCTCGCTGCAAAAGTTGACGCGCGCCATCCGATCCTCATCAAGGACACCTTGAATCCCGAGCTCAAGCTGGGATCGCCACTCGAGGCACTGCTGACTTCCAGCGCGACCCTTGGAAGCCTGATATGCGACGGGATCGGGGACGCCATCCTGATTCGCACGGAACGCTCGCCGGAAGCGGCGCTGCGCCTTGGTTACAACTTGCTGCAGGCGGCTGGAGCAAGAATTTTCAAGACCGACTACGTGGCCTGTCCGAGTTGTGGACGGACGCTCTTCAACCTTCAGGACACCACGGCGAAAATCAAAGCTGCCACCGCCCATCTGAAAGGAGTCAAAATCGCCATCATGGGCTGCATCGTTAACGGTCCGGGTGAAATGGCTGATGCGGACTTTGGCTACGTCGGTGGTGCCCCGAACAAGATCAACCTCTACGTTGGCAAAACGCCGGTGAAGTTCAATATACCAGAGTCTGAGGCAGTGGAACGTCTCAAAGACCTCATTGCAGAGCATGGAAAATGGGTGGATCCCTGATCAGCGCCGCCATGCGGTTAAACGCCACGCGATTTAAAACCATTCAAACCCAAACACCCCAAAAAGACCCGTGAAGATCACCCCCCAGCCATCCGTACAGCCCTTCACCCGTCGCGAAGCCCTCCAACGTTCCGTCCTCGCAGGACTGGGAGTCGGCCTGGCGGGCTTGATGAATCCGACAAGCGTCCGCGCGGCCAACGCGGCGAACCGAAAACTGCGCGTGGCAGTCGTCGCGTTAGGACGGGGAATGGGGCACGTGAGCGCGCTGCTTGCACTCCCTGATGTTGAGATCGCGTATCTCGCGGAGGTCGATCCCCAGCGCTTGGCGACGGGACTCAAAGCGGTGGGCGACAAACAAAGCGCTCCCTGCAAGGGCGTCGTGGATTTCCGGACTTGCCTCGAGGATAAATCGCTCGACGCGGTGTTCATCGCGACACCAAATTTCTGGCACACTCCCGCGGCAATGCTCGCGATGCAAGCCGGCAAGCATGTGTACGTCGAAAAGCCGGGCAGCCAAAATCCCAATGAAGCCGAACTCATTGTCGCGGCATCCAAAAAGCACAGCCGAAAAGTGCAAATGGGCAACCAGCGACGCACGTGGATGCGGGATGCAATTGCCGCACTGCATGCCGGCGCAGTAGGTGAGGTGAAATTCGCGCGGGCATTTTACTACGGCGCACGAAAGGCCATCGGAACACCGGCGAAACCCGCTCCTGCGGAGCTTGACCTGAATCTTTGGCAGGGGCCTGTCGCGGACGAACCAGGCCGCGACATTCGCGGGTTCGTTCACTACGACTGGCACTGGCTCTGGCACTGGGGTAACGGCGAGTTGGGAAACAACGGGATTCACACCCTCGACATCCTGAGATGGGGGCTTCAGGCAAAATATCCCAAGCGGATCACTTACAACGGCGGCAGATACTGGCACAAAGATTCCCAGGAAACGCCCGACACAGGCACAGCGGTTTTCGACTTTGGAAACTGCGCAATGGAATGGGTGCAAAGCAGCTGCTTTACACGATCCGCTGAAAAACCAACGGCGGAATGCTTTTTTTATGGCGACAAAGGCACCTTCGCGATCAGCGGGCCGGCCTGGACCGTTTTTGATCCGAAAGGCGAAAAAATCAGCGAGGGCAAAGGGC
>JBILKY010000415.1:0-2930 GCA_044376395.1 Chthoniobacteraceae bacterium
GGTCTGAGCACCGCTCCGATGCGGGGAGGCGGCGCGGTGTTTCGCGAAAGAGTTGTGCGCGATCTTGAAGACGTCCGTCGTGAGTTCGGACCCGAGACTTGGCGGGCTCTGCGGGATTTCACAAAGCGGGCGCGGTCGGAAATCAGCCCCGCGGAATACTACGAGTCGGACTGGCGCAAGGACAACGATGACCCGCTGGCCAGAAAGCGGTTTCGACAGTATCTCGACCAAGTAAGCGACCCCGTGGCGCGCGACTTCATTCAAGTGATGACCCACAGCGATGTCGCTTGTGAACCGCATCAGACCTCTGCCAGCTACGGGTTGCAGAACTATTTGATGGATGAGCCGGATTACATGCAGTTGTACTCGATTGTCGGCGGCAACGAGCTTGTGACCCGGAGATTAGCTTCGAGCATTTCTGCAAGGGTTTTGCTTGAGCATCCGGTGGTTCGCGTCGAACGCGATGATGCGGGGCAAAACTCTGGCAAATACCGGGTCACTTCGCGAAACGGCGGCGCGCAGCATTCGGAGCTTTATGATTTTGTGGTCGTCGCGCTTCCCAATGATTGCATTCCCAGCATCGAATGGGATGGCGCCGCGCTCTTTGAGGCGATGCGAAAGCATCATGAGTTTTACGATCACCCTGCGCATTATCTCCGTGTGACTGCCGTATTTGATCGTCCGTTTTGGCGGGAAGCCGTTCAGGGTGAGTTCTTCATGATCGACGCTTTCGGCGGATGCTGTCTTTACGACGAAAGTGCGCGGTTTGAAAATGGAGGGCACGGCGTGCTGGGATGGTTGATCGCTGGCGACGCTGCGCTGCGGCTCGGCAATCTTGACGACGATGTTTTGGTCAAACGCGCCATCGACGAGCTTCCCAGGGCGTTGTGCGCCGGGGAAAGCCGGTTGATCGAGGCGCATGTGAAGCGGTGGGCAAAGTGCGTGAACGGGTTGCCCGGTGGATTCCCGGCGCGCGAGCCGGATTCCCGGCACTGCCCTGATCCCGACGCGCACCCGAACGTTTTTGCGGTGGGTGACTATCTTTTCGACTCCACGCTCAACGGTGTACTGGATTCTGCCGACACCGTGGTGGAGTGGATCAGGGAGCTGGCTGCCGACTCTGAAAAAAATGCTACTGAATTTTCAAGCTCGCGCAGCGAAGTCGGCGGCGGCGGCGTAACGGTGGTTCTTTCAAAATGAGCGGGAGCACACCAGTTGCAGAGCGAATGTTTGTGGTGCTGCGTGGGGCGGGGCCTGTCGATGGCACGGTTGCGGCGCTTGAGTTCTCCGAGCCTTTCCCGGAGCGCTTGCGTGTTTTTGAGAGAGACCGCGCATGGCGCCCTTCCGCCGGCGACTCCGAGTTGTGCAGAATTCTGGTGGTGCCTGCGTTTTCAAAGGACGATTCAAGTCGTAAGGAGGTGGCGCAGATGTGGCTGCGGGAGGGTTCTAGCGGGGGGCAGTCCGCGGGCAACTCGGTCAAGGTGGAGGAGGCATTCATCCTGTGGCGCCCGGGGCGGGCTGTGATCGCGTATGGTGGAGGCCAAGGGGCGGGACAGCTTCAGGAGCTCTTGGAATGTGTCGCGGATTTTGCGTTCGTTGAAGGGCTCCTTTCTGAGTTGGAGCGGGAAGTTTTACAGGGTTGGCCTGGCGTTGAAGAGGACACTCCGCTTGCCTATAAAATCGGCAAGGAGGACCTTGCTCGCGATGAGGAGGTGGGGCGCCGGGCAAAAAGTGTCCTTGAACTCAGAATTCGGCATGTCCGTGCGGAGCCGCTGATCTTAAGGGGACCGGCGAGGGCCGGGCGGTTGGCCTCCGAGGTTGGGGAGCGACTTCGGGAGGAGGCGCGCTTTGAGGAGCGTTTGGAGGCGCTGGATGGCCAGATTGAAGCCCAGGAATACGTCTATGAGCTGGCGAGCCAGAGATTTGGGGAGTTCCGGCATGCCCGGGAGGGGTTCCTGATCGAGGTGATCATCGTGGCGCTTCTGGCTGCAGAGGTGGTTTTGCTGCTGTTGGACCTATGGTGGTGAGTCTGGGCCGGGGATTGTTGCTTGCAGCGTTTATTGCTTCTAAAGAAACTCAGGGCTGGTTTTTAAGAAAATCTGGGAGCGGGGGGGCAAAACAGGGTTGCCTTCCTGCTCGGCATCTATACCATCCCACGCCCCATGCCAAAGTCCATTGCACGTCGTAAGACCAAAAAAGCCGTGGCGAAGCGGTTTAAATTAACCGCTACGGGAAAGTTGCTGCGCCGTAAACCAGGCCTGCGCCACCTCGCTTCTTCTAAGAACGCGAAGCGGAAGCGGAATCTGGGCAAAGCAACCCTCGTCCATGAAACCATGGTCCCTCGGCTCAAGGAATGCATGCCCTTCGCGTAAAGCGAGGCAAGCTTCCCTGAAGCCCTAATCCCAAGCGTCTGTCCGGTCCTTCCAGTCCTTCAATGCGGGCTGGCCACCGGGCACCTCAGTGGGTGAGACGCCGGATTCTTAAAGTAAATAACAACCCGCTGAACGCAGAACTCAAAAACACAACATATGCCAAGAGCCACTAACGGTCCGGCCAGTCGCGACCGCAGGAAAAAGATGCTGGATAAAGCGAAAGGCTTCCGCGGACGCCGTTCGAAACTGTTTCGGTACGCCAAAAACGCCGTCATGAAAGCTCAGTACTGGGCCTTCCGCGACCGCAAAACCCGGAAACGCAATTTCCGCATGCTCTGGCAACAGCGCATCAACGCCGCCGCACGCGCGAACGGACTGACCTACAGCCGCTTCATCGAAGGATTGAAGGCCGCGGGAATCGATTTGGATCGCAAGGTCCTTTCTGATATCGCTGTGAACGATGAGACTGCGTTCAAGGCGCTCGTTGCCAAAGCGAAGACCGCACTTGCTTCCAAGCCGGGCGTGCCCAAGGCTGCCTAAGCGCGCCGCTCAGAGAAT
>JBILKY010000134.1:0-9369 GCA_044376395.1 Chthoniobacteraceae bacterium
GCTGCACGGCTGTCACAAAACGGGCTCAAAGTCGGCTTAATCACCAATGACCAAGGGCAGGAGCTCGTCGACACAGCCATGCTGCGATCGAAGGGATACGCGACGGAGGAGATTCCTGGGGGCTGTTTTTGCTGCCGCTTCAACTCACTCGTAGATGCCGCCGAACGTCTCTCTGAATCCAACCGCCCCGACGTCTTCATTGCGGAGCCGGTCGGCAGCTGCACGGATCTCGTAGCGACGGTGACCTATCCGTTGCGGAGGATGTACGGCAACGATTTTACGATCGCCCCGCTCAGCGTGCTGATTGATCCGGCGCGGGCCATGCGGGTGTTCGGACTGCAGCCCGGGCCTTCATTTTCCCCGAAGGTGATTTACATCTTCAAAAAGCAACTCGAGGAAGCCGACATTATCGTGATCAGCAAATCCGATACTCTTGCGACCGGACAGATCGAGGAATTGACCACGGCGATCGCGCGGGAGTTTCCGCGGGCGCAGATTCTGTCCGCCTCTGCGAGGAACGGCATGGATTTGGACGGGTGGTTCCATCATCTCGAGTCGGACGAACAGATTGAAAGACAAGTGATGGACGTAGACTACGAAATCTACGCGGAAGGCGAGGCGCTTCTTGGGTGGCTCAATGCAACGTTGCAGATTTCTTCCACGGAATATTTTGATGCCAACAGCGTTTTGACCACGCTTGCGAAGAATGTACAGGGTCGCCTTTGCCGCAGCGGGTCGGAGATCGCCCACTTTAAGATGACCTTTAGCCCGGACTCCGGGCTTGGCGACATTGCGGTGATTAATCTCGTGCGAAACGATTTTGTGCCCGAGCTCTCAATCACCCTCGAACATCCGGTGAATTCCGGACAGGTCATTATTAATCTGAGGGCTGAGGAGGATCCAGAGCGTTTGGCATCCACGCTGCGCGAATCGGTTGCCGAACTGCACGGGCAGGTTCCGGGCCTCCAGGCAAAGCTGGAACATCTCGAAAAGTTCCGCCCCGGCAAACCGACCCCTACTCACCGGGTTGGGAACCTCTAACCGATCTCGCGGGAGCGCAGCTTTCGCAACATCTCGACCTGCGCTCTGCAGGCGTTCCACGCGCAAGGATGCGCATCAAAGCAATGACCGCCGGAACTTTTTCGTGTTCCGGCGGCCAACACACCACCAAACCTTGCTTGGACTTTTCCGAGCGCCCGCCAACCCCCGCACACGAAGCTTTGGAAGGCGCTCTTGCGAGCTTGCTACTTCTTTTTCTTCTCCACCTCAGGCTTCTCTTTCTCGCCAATCGTGACCTTCTTCACCTCCCAGTCGGTTTCATGTTTGAGCGCGTTGCCGCGCACCATTTCGCCGACTGCGATGGCTTGAAAATCCACCTGCTTTCCATCCTTCCAGTACTCCGTGTGATCCGTTGTCCGGAACAGCCTCTCCTTTTCCTTGCCGTTCAGGGTGAAAGTGCGGGCGGACGCGTCCACCGAAAGCACTTTCCCCACGAACGGAAGCAATTGTTGAGAGGAGTCCGTGGTTTTTTCCGACGCCTTTGAAGATATCGTTTGCTTACCAGGCTGCGCATAGCAGGCCTGCACCGTCGCAACTCCGATGGCAACAACCATCCCCATCCATTTAATCCGTTTCATAAACCTATATTTTCTCCAAATGCACGCATGACGTGCGATCAAACACCGAACGGGCCCGCCCCCGACACCGCCCCACTTTTGGAACCCGTGTTGACCGACGTCCATTCCACCCTCCATTTCGCTAATACCGCAGCACACGGATGCATACCCGAGCCCGCGATATTCCGAGCCTCCTTACGTCCGGACAGCGCCATCAAAACGAGCGCATGCGCGAAAAATCGGGATCATGTCCGAAAAAATTCGCGCTTCGTAGAGCACAGGCTTCGCGTGCCAGTCGTGATAAGCGCAATAGGACTGCGCGATGCAGTTATTCGATCCGATACAACGCGGATGTCGTGCGGAGTACCAAGGTATTTCCGACGACCGCTGGCGAGGCCATGAAACCGTCTTTCAACTTGTTGGTGGCAACCACTTCGTACTTCGACTGCGCTTTCACGACGGTCGTGGTCCCAGCTGGATCGCAGAAATAAACCAACCCGTTTGCAACCAATGGTGATGCCGCGAAATCCCCCTTATCCATCACCATCCGCTCGCGCCACAAAAGCTCTCCGGTCTCGAGATCCAGGCACAGCGCGAAACTTCCTGACACCATGAACACGAGGCCGTTTGCGATAACGGGGGTGGCCTGATCCGCGGCCTTCACCTTGTCCTGCTTCCACAAGATGTGAGACTCCGAGATGTCACCGTCGGCCGCGTCGAGTTTGATGCACCACAACTCGGGCTTCATAAATCCTGTGCAAATCAACAACCGCTTTCCATCGGTGGCAGG
This sequence comes from Chthoniobacteraceae bacterium, assembly GCA_044376395.1. Classification (GTDB taxonomy): domain Bacteria; phylum Verrucomicrobiota; class Verrucomicrobiia; order Chthoniobacterales; family Chthoniobacteraceae; genus Chth-196. The sequence continues at coordinate 2,407 of JBILKY010000134.1, forward strand.
CAAAGGCACGTTTGAAAAGCCGGACCCGTAGTTCAGAAACCAACGCTCGCGCCCAGTCGCCGGGTCCAAGGCGTAGAGCCTTGTGGAGGCGGTTGTGATACTGAGCGCCTGCGTCCCAACTTTCACCAGAAAAGGTGTGCCGTAGGCCTTGCGGCGATCAGGAGCAAGCGTCTCGAGGTGGGGCTTCGCAGAGCGCTCCGACTTCCACGCGATCTGTCCGTCGCTCTTCTTCACCGCCGCTTCAAACTGGACGTCCATTCCGTCGCACGGAATCAAGAGATAATCGCCAAACTCGGTCAGCGACCCGCCCGGACCGTTCTGGTGGTCAACCTTCAAGTCTGTCTGCTTCCAGATCACCTTGCCGGTTTTCACATCCACGGCGGCCGTTCCGCTGGTTCCAAAATGCACATAAAAGCGGCCACCACTCAGAATACCGGTTGGCGAAGCAAAGGAGTTGCGACGGTGCTTGGGGATCGCTGCTTCCAGCTTGAAAACCTCAATGTCGTGAACAAGCGCCCCCGTGTTGTAATCCACAGCGATTGCCCGCAGCGACAGGCCCTCCTCCGTTGCCGAGGTCATCCAGACCAACCCGTCGGCCACGAGCGGCGAGGACCATCCCTCTCCGGGAATCTGGGTTGCCCAGCGAGCCTTGGAGTCATCCCATGTCACGGGCAACTTCGGCGCATCCAACACAATGTTGTCCTGCTTAGGCCCGAGGAATTGCCTCCAAGAATCAGCAGCATTGGCACTCGCCGCGCAAAGTTGCGCGATAGCGGTAAACAAAACGAGGGAACAGATGACTGAGAGGGCGCGGTTCATGAATCGGGGTGTATGCTGGTGACAATACTCAAGCATCCTGCATCTTAGAAGGTTGCGACCACCAGAATGAAATTTCTGCGGGCCGTTTTCATGCCAACCCTCCCGATGGAGCGCCCGCTGGCAGGATAGCCCCTGGCCCTCACGGGTATCCCGCCGTGCGGGGTGAGGAGTTCAATCCACAGTCCTGTCCGCGCCCGATTCGGGACACACCATGCCGAATTCAAACCGCACACTCCGGCCCTCAATCAACAGGCGCATCATCAAACGCCCTAGTCCGGGCGCTTTCCGGAATTGCTTTACGCACTTGATTCGCTGCGCGTTCCTGATTTTTGCCTCCCGCGCAATCGCCTCCACGCACCCAACCAGCGAGAACAACATGAGCGCGGCCAGCGTAATCTCCGCACCTCAGATTTCACCCATCGCGTGGTTTGCGACTGCCCTCGCTGCGAGCGGCACATGCCTGGCACTCACCCGCGTCGCAGCGGGACGCATGCGCTCCAATCCGACCGCACAAAATCCGCAAGCAGATAAAACCGAAGTTGATTCCACCGCAATTTCCGAGGCATTAATCCACGCAAAGGAGGCAGCGGAATCGGCCAACCGCGCAAAAGATGATTTCATCGCGTCGCTTTCCCACGAATTGCGGAGCCCGCTGAATCCAGTGCTGCTACTCGCAAGCGAGTACGCGCGCTCCCCCGGACTTCCCGCCCAGATGCGTGAGGATTTTCAGGTGATCCTGCAAAATGTGAGATTGCAGGCGAGGCTCATCGACGATCTGTTGGATCTCACCAGAATCGAACGGGGCGGCGTATCGATCAGCACCCGAATGCTGGACCTGAAGTGCGTGCTACAGGAAGTGCAGGAAAGCCTGCGGAGTGAAGCCGATGAAAAGCACATCCATCTCACGCTCGATGTGCTGGCTGGCCCCTGCCCGGTGCGCGGGGACAACGTGCGCCTGCAGCAAGTCTTCGGGAACGTCATCCGCAACGCCATCAAGTTCTCGCCATCCCACTCTCCTGTCCAAGTCATGCTAACAACCTCCGGGGGGACAGCCAAAGTGAGCATCACCGATAGAGGCGCTGGAATCATTGCATCGGATTTAAAATCGATTTTTGAACCCTTCACCCAAGGAGGGCGCGGCGCGCCACGCGGAACCCCACAAGGCCTCGGGCTCGGATTAAGCATCGCGCGGCGTCTGGTGGAACGCCACCGCGGTGTGATCTCTGCCGAGAGCGATGGGCCTGGCAAAGGGGCAACTTTTCGCATCGAGCTCCCCCTGGAGGCGCCCAGACCCGCAGAACCCCAAACGCCGGCATCCGTCGCCTCTGCACCATCGGCGCACTCGGCGGCGCTTCGGATCCTGCTTGTGGACGACCACGAATCCACCCGCCAAATTCTCGCCCGATTGATCCGCAGGCTTGGACACCACGTTTTTGAGGCCAGCAATCTTCGGCTGGCGTTTGGGATTCTTTCCGAAAACCCGATTGATATTCTGATTTCCGACCTTGGACTGCCGGACGGGGATGGGAAAGAGCTCACAAAACGGTGGAACCACCGGTTGAGACTGGGCTCCATCGCGCTGAGCGGGTTTGGAATGGCCTCTGACGTTACCCGCAGCCTTGAGAGCGGCTTCAGTTGCCACCTCACGAAGCCGGTTGAGTTTGAGCAACTCGCCCATGCAATTGAAGAACTCTACCGAAAAGCCGATGCAAACAGCTGAGCCGCAGGGCAGGCGGCTAACCCACTGTTTCCGCGTTTTCTTATGTAATTTTCTGAAGGTAAATTATTTATACTTATGTTAACACTTCCCAGACTTGGTTCGGCTCAAACAGTCTTGGAATGCATCTAGTAAAAGACCGTCGGTTCCGTTAGGGTCCCCGACCCAAACCACCCCGATATGAAGTCTCGCCGGACACTACTCGTGCTCGCCGCTTTGGCGTTTGCTCAATTTTCGGGCATTAAGGCCGGCGCGCAGATTCCGGGAGGCGACCCCAACGCGCCGCGGGCGCCCCTCCAGATTGAGTCCAGAGCCGAGGTCCAGCGCATCGGACATCTAGCTGTAGCAAAGGGAGATGTGATAATCAGCTTTGGAGACACGACGATCTACTGCGATTACGCGCAATATGATCAGCAAACCCGCGACGTGATGGTCTCTGGAGACGTGCGTATTTTCCGCGGAGGGAAAATTTTCGCGGGCGACCGAGCGATCTACAATCTCGACTCCAAGAAGCTGAGCGGCTCCGATTTCCGCGCGAGTTCTGGAGCACTGATGACTCACGCTCATAGCTTTGCGGCGGCAGGCAAGGACACCTATGAAATCGCCGGCGCAACCCTCACGCCCGATGACTCCCCCGATCCGGGGTTTCACATCAAGTCGCGGAAAGTCCGCTTCTTCTACAACGACCACACCGAGTACGAAGATGTGACAGTTTACGTGGGTAAAACTCCGGTGTTCTGGGTCCCCTACCTATACCAACCCGCAAAGTTCGACCAAAGCTTCTCAATTTCGCCGGGATCGCGTTCATCCTGGGGACCATTCATTCTGACCCGGACGTTGTTCCCGATTGGCGCGGACACCGTTGGGTCGGCGAGGGTGGACTACATGTCAAAACGCGGCCTCGCAATAGGCCTCGACGCGGATCGCAAACCCCAGAATTCCGAATCTTGGAGCCGCCTGAGGAGCTATTACGTCAACGACGCAACCCCCCCACAGAGCGTCCAATCAATGCCGACTGATGCGAGCCGCTACCGGGTATCCCTGCAGGACCGCACTTTTCTCACCGACACGGTGTACACCAGCATCAACTTCAACAAGTTGAGTGACATTAATTATCTGGAGGATTTCTCCCCTCAGGAACTTCGTATTGATCCAAACCCTGACACCGTCCTGAACGTCACAAAGTGGGATGAGGACTACACGCTCAGCATTCAGTTCCGAAAACAACTGAACACCGAATTTGAGGGATCCGGTAAAACCCCCGAACTGGCACTGGATCTTAAGCGGCGGCCTATTTCGCAGACCGGTTTGTTCTACGAGGGCGAAAGCAGCGTTGCACAGCTCACTCGAAAGTACCATGTGGACCCATACAATCCGCTAGGTTACGACTACACGACATTCTCCACGCTGCGGGCGGATACATTCCACCAATTGACTTACCCAAAAACAATCGGGGGTGTACTAGCGCTCGTTCCTCGGGTTGGAGTACGTGCGACGCACTACGGAAACACAGCACAAGACCCATTCATAAATGGCCAGCCCTCGGATGACGGGGGCTCTGGCGTGAACCGGATCGTCACAAACCTCGGGCTCGAAGGTTCAATTAAATTTTCCAAGAACTTCGACTCCGTTGAGAGCCGCAAATGGGGACTGGATGGGCTCAAACACATCGTCCAGCCCTTTGCGAATCTCTCGATGGTCAGCTCCACCCAAGACTCCTCCAAAATCCTGCCCATCGATTCGCTCAACCTAGCCACGACTCTGCCGCCAGTTGATTTCCCGCAGTTCAACGCGATCGACTCGATCACCGACTGGAAAATCCTTCGGCTTGGCATGCGCCATCGTCTGCTCACCCGGCGGGATAATCAGACTTTCAGCTGGATGGAGCTGGATACCTTCTTTGACAGCAGGATTGAAAAGCCTCTGATCCCAACCTTCGGGAGCCTTGACCCGGGTTCCTTCTCAAATTTATTCAACCGACTCCGCTGGACTCCATTGCCATGGATGACTGTCAACCTCAGCAGCCAACTGCCCGTCTTCGACGAGGGGTTCTCGGAGTTAAACATCGACTCTACATTCCAACCCACTCGCGACTTCACCTTCTCTGTAGGCAACCGCAGTATTTCAGGAACTTCCGCGGGCCCCTCAACTTTCGCGACAGCCGCCGACTCGGCTGCAAACAGAACCGTCGCCCCCGGCATTCAGTTCCAAAGCTCAGATCTGCTTTACGGCTCCGCACGGCTTCGCATCAACGATGACTGGGCAATTAACTTTCAAGAAACGTTCGAGGCGCGTACCGGCCAAGCCTTGTACCAGCGTTACGGCATCGACCGCAGCCTCCGCTCATGGATTGCATCGCTCAACTTCCTCGTCTTCGAACGCAACTCTCGGAACGACATCTCCGTTTTATTCACTTTGACGCTAAAAGACCTGCCCAAAATCCGGCTGCCACTCACTTTCGATCCGAGTGCCGCCGCGAGCGCAAATAACGTGAAGAACCAGTAAGCAGCGCAGCGTGCCAGCCTATCTTTACATCACGCGACAGCCGAGCATCTCAGCGCTAAAAGCAAGCCCCTCCACGATTCACTAGTACAGATGAGCAACCTCTCCTCATTGGATCCCTCCCTGTATGCGGTGATTCTTGCAGGCGGTTTCGGCGAGCGATTCTGGCCTTTAAGCCGGCAATCCCGCCCGAAACACCACCTCTCTCTCTTCTCGAGCCAATCCCTGCTCGAGACCACCGTGCAACGGCTGGATGGCCTGATCTCCAGCGAAAACACGATCGTTCTCACCTCAGCCTCGCAGGCAGAAGCGATCCGTAAACTCGTCCCCCACTTGCCCCCGGCGAACATCATTGTTGAACCCGACCGCCGGGACACCGCCGCCGCAATGGCGCTCGCCGCCGCCACGGTCGCCCGCAGAGACGCGTCAGCAACTGCGGTCGTCCTCCCCTCCGACCACCATATTCCAAGCCCGGAAGCCTTCAGGGGGACGCTCGTAAAAGCAATCCAGGCCGCACGCACTTTTGAGCAAATCGTCACCATCGCGATCCCCCCAACCTTTGCGTGCACAGCCTTCGGTTACCTCGAAGTCGGCGCCTCTGTTTCACCCGGATCACCAGCAAAACAATTGCTTAAATTCCACGAAAAGCCCGAAGCAGATGTCGCGCAAAGTTATCTTGATCAGGGTTGCTTCCGCTGGAATGCCGGCATGTTTGTCTGGACCGTCAGCTCACTTCGAGCAGCCCTCCAACATGCGTCTCCAGAGCTTTCAGTGTTTGCCGAAAAGATGCTCGCATGCGAAAACCCGGACGCTTTCCTCTCCTCCCATTTCGCGGCACTTCCGAAACTCTCCTTCGACCGTGCAATCATGGAAAAAATCCCGTCCGCACTCTCTGTCGAAGCTGAATTCGACTGGGACGACCTCGGCGGCTGGCCGGCCACAAGCCAGTACCTCCCGCAAACCGCTGGATCCAACGCGAGCAACGTTCCCCTGCATCAAATCGACGCATCCGGCAACGTTGTCTTCTCAACAAATCCGGGACAACAAGTTGCTCTGCTCGGGGTCTCAGATCTGATTGTGGTCAACACGGGTGACGCCTTGCTCGTGTGCCCAAAAGACCAATCGGAACGGCTGCGCGAATTGGTGAACATTCTTCCGCATCAACTGCGCTGAAGCCCCCCAGCCGCCTCATCGTATCGAAATGAATTTCGATACTCCGTTGGAGAGCGCCCATGACGCTCGCGAAAATGCCGGTTGAAACTTGAAAGCGTTGAAAACCCGCTTTCAAACGCGATCTCCGCGATTCCCCGATCAGACCCGCGCAGCTGCGAAGCACAATGGTCCACGCGCAGCTGCGTGAGAAAATCCCAAACCCCGCCACCCGTCGCCCTCATGAAAAACCGACTGCACGCCGACGGGCTCATTGCCACCGCTGCTGCAATACGCCCAAGCGTGAGAGGTTCTCTGAAATGCTCCATGAGAAAAGCGTACAAGCGCCCGATCCGCGTCTGGGAACTCTCGCCAGACAATCGCTCGTAAGACGGTCCGGCAAGGGAACGGCTGCCGGTTGCCGCAAGCAACTGAAGCACCCCGAGCAGTTCAAACACCGCCTCAAAGGCCCCGAGATTCCTGAGCTTCGCGAGCCGTTGACACGCCTCGTCGACGCCGCGTCCGGAAAAAAACAACCCCCGCGCTCCGCGCTTTAAAACCCGCGCGACCTCCCCCATCTCGGGCAAAGCCAGAAAAGCCTGGCCCGGAAAATCCCCGGGAAACTGAACCACCAGCGCCCGGCTGATCGCGCCTTCAGCCGCAGCATCGCTGAACCAAAAATGAGGCACTCCCGGACCGACCAGCACCAAGTCACCCGCGCCGAAAAATTCGATGCAATCGCCCACAAACCTTCTGCCGCCCCCTTCCCGAATCCA
>JBILKY010000135.1:0-9365 GCA_044376395.1 Chthoniobacteraceae bacterium
ACTTCAAAAGGACGCAAGACGGTGTTCTGAAGAGCCTGCGTCTTAAAGTAATCCTCGAAGGTGCGACCATTCACGATGATTTTGCCCGAGCCAGGTGTCAGACGCACTCGCGCGACTGCCGTTTTCCGGCGGCCCACTGCGACATATTCAGGAGTATTTGTAGCCATTCTTAAGATTCGATCGAGGTTACTGGGACGGGGTTTTGTGCAGCATGCGGGTGATCCGCACCCTTGTACACTTTCAGCTTCGTAATCACCGAACGTCCCAATCGGTTGTGTGGAACCATGCCCTTCACTGCCCCTTCAATGAGAAGCTCGGGATGGCGGGCGCGGCGCTGGCGGAAAGACTCGCTCTTGTGCCCCCCGATGAAACCAGAGAAAGACATGTAGCTCTTCGCCGTCTCTTTTTTTCCAGTGACGCGGACCTTGTCTGCATTGATGACAACGACGAAATCACCAGTATCGACATGAGGGGTGAAAATCGCTTTTTCTTTACCACGCAGAAGGTTGGCAGCCTTGACCGCCACGCGCCCAAGAACCTGGTCAGCGGCGTCAATGACCCACCAACGGCGCTGCACTTCGTTTGCTTTCGCTGAATAAGTAGCCATGAGTTTTCTCCAAAAAGGGACGCGGATCGTGCCTTCAATCCCCCGACCAGTCAAACACTAATGTGACTCGAGGCCGGTAAATCTGCCAAAAGGCGGGCAATTCCTCTCAAAAGCCGCTGAAGCGGGGCCGAATAACAAATAACGGCGACCAAAATATTTTTCTTCTGTGAAGGCAGCCGAAAGGGCATTCCAGTTAATCCTATGAAAAAACCAGTCGTTCTCATTATCCGCGACGGATGGGGAATCAATCCCGGAGGAAAGTCCGAGGCCTTGGCGAATGGGGACGCAACCCTACTGGCCAAAACCCCCTTCCACGAAGCTCTTTACGCGGCTTATCCGCACTCAACCTTGTCCGCAAGCGGCGAGGATGTCGGCCTCCCAGAGGGCCAAATGGGCAACTCCGAAGTCGGCCACCTGAACTTGGGCGCAGGACGGGTTGTTTACCAAGACCTTACTAGGATCAACAAAGCCATCCGCGACAACGAACTGTCAACCAATGCCACCCTGCAACAGGCTTTCGGAACGGCGCGCAACAGCCGGCTCCACCTCCTTGGCCTCGTCTCCGATGGGGGCGTGCACAGCCATATCAACCACCTGATCGCCCTGTGCAACGCCGCCAAGGCCTCAGGCGTGGGGGACATCATGATTCACGCAATCACAGACGGCAGAGACACTTCCCCGACAGGCGGCGCAGCGTATATGGCCGACCTGCAGAAAGGTATCGAGGCGAGCGGAGCGAAGATCGCGACGATCATCGGCCGCTACTTTGCGATGGACAGAGACCAGCGATGGGATCGCAACAAACTCGCGTGGGACGCAATCGCGCTCGGACGCGGCGAATCCTTCGAAACAACACCTGCAGAAGCCATTACGAAGCGCTATGCGGCGGGAGAAACCGATGAGTTTTTGAAGCCTCTGATCCCGTGCCACAGGAATGAGACCCGGTTCCGTGACGGTGACGTGGTGTTGTTCTTCAATTTCAGGGCGGACAGGGCAAGACAACTGTCGCTCGCGCTCATCGATCCTCACTTCAAAGGATTCGACCGAGAAATCGCGCCAAAAATCCATTACGTGACGCTGACGGAATACGATCGAACCTATGGGGTTCCGGTCATCTTCCCACCCCAAAGCCTCGGCAACATCTTGGGAGAAGTCGTCAGCCGTGCGGGACTAAAACAACTGCGAATCGCTGAAACGGAGAAATATCCGCATGTGACTTATTTTTTTAATGGAGGGATCGAGCAGCAATTTCCGGGTGAAGAAAGAATCATCGTGCAGTCGCCGAAAGACGTTGCAACTTACGATCAAAAGCCGGAGATGAGCGCTCCCGAGGTGACTTCAAAGGTTGTCGCAGTGCTAGGCGAAAACGACCTTGTGATTCTCAACTTCGCCAACCCGGATATGGTTGGTCATACGGGGGTTGTTGAGGCTGGAATTCGCGCGGTTGAATCTATCGATGCAGGTGTCAAAGCCGTCACCGAGGCGACTCTTGCGCTGGGCGGTCGATTAATCATCACCGCGGACCATGGAAACTGCGAAAAAATGCGGAACGCCGATGGTTCGCCGAATACAGCGCACACCACGAACTTGGTGCACTTTCTTTACGTCGGGGAGGATTCGGCCCGGGTCCGATGCGAAGACGGGATTCTTGCGGATGTCGCCCCCACCTTACTGAGCCTTTTGGGTGTCCAAACGCCACCGGAAATGACTGGCAAATGCTTGATTAAACCCGCCGGCTCGGGAGGCTAAAAGACCGTTCGGCCCAACAAGCTATCATTTCCCGTTTGCAGAGAACGCCAACGCGGTGATTGAATACGTGCACGCGCTGAGGCGCAACCCACTACCCGGTGGTGTAACGGTAACACAGGGGCCTTTGGAGCCCTTATTCATGGTTCGAATCCATGCCGGGTAGCCAAGTCTCTAAAAATAAATTTGTTAGGCTCGCAGTGAAGCGCGCGGGTTCGGGCAGTATTAAACAAGAACTGGAGAGGCCGGTACGCTCGCGCCGAAGCCTAAGTTTAGCCAACCGTTAGTTAAGTCGCCCTGAGGAGCTGCGACTCAAACAAATCCGAACCACCCGAATTCTGTCGCAGAGTCCCGCGTCCGCTTGCCAATGGCCTCCCCGTATCTTTATTTGTGCACTAAACACCCCATGCCTCGCCTTCTCCTCATCAATTTTGTGATGGCCTCCCTGGCCGCAGCCGGGTCGGTGGCTGCCGCGACATCGCAGCCCTCTAAGACCCAGGCGTCTTCCTCGAAGACCGGCACATCCAGATCCAAAACCACAACTTCATCAAGCAGTTCAAAAACAAAGCCGTCAAACTCCACAAAAACCAGTTCGCCGCAGTCGAAGTCTTCGTCGGCTCCGAAGGCGCCAACCGTTGAGTCAAATGGCGCCCCCCGCGTTCACGCAGCGAGCGCAATCCTGATAGACGCGAAAACAGGCCAGGTTCTGCATTCAGTCAATGCTGACCAGGAGCGCGCCGTAGCCAGCACGCAAAAACTCATGACAGCCCTTATTGTGGCTGAATCAGGGGGCTTGGACAAATTGGTGAAAGTGGAGGCCAGTGACACGTGGGCCGAACCATCGAAGTTGGATATCAAAGCCGGCGAAACCTACAGGAGAGGTGACTTGCTGAGAATCCTTCTGATTAAAAGCATGAACGATGTGGCACGGGCCCTTGCAAGGGACAATGCCGGCAGCGTTGAGGCATTCTCTGAAAAAATGAATACCAGAGCGGAAGCCCTTGGAATGACTCATTCCTATTTCGTGAATCCCAACGGACTGCCTGCCCCAAAGCAGCACTCGACCGCTCGGGACATGGCAAAGGTTGCGGCCGCCGCGTATCGTAATAACACCATTCGAAGTATCGTGTGCCTGAAGGAGTTGGATTGGCAGCATCCCGACGGCCGCGTGTCCTCATTCCACAACACGAACCGGGTACTATCGAGTCTCAAGTACTGTAACGGCATGAAAACTGGATACACTCAGGCGGCGGGATTCTGCTTGGTTTCAAGCGCGTCAACCTCCGGCAAGGACGTCATCTCCGTCGTACTGGGCGACGCCAAAGAGTACGTGTGGAACGACTCGGAGCGCCTTCTCGTGTGGGGGTTGCGCGGAGAGGAGCTTGCTGCAGACGGCCAGTGAGCCAGACGTGGCCTGCGGTCCATTCGCCCGACATGAACCGCTCCATTGACAATCATCTCACAACTCGGCTCGAGGAGCTTGAGCGTGCCGGACTTTTCAGAAACCTCCCCCGCCCCTCAATCGCGGAGGCGCATGGCGGATTGGTGCAATTTTCCTCAAACGATTATCTCGGCCTTTCGATGGAGCCCTTTCTCCAAGAAGCCGCCACAGCAGCAACCAATCGCCACGGCACGGGCGCCGGGGCATCCCGGCTTCTCAGAGGCTCCCATCCGCCGCATGCAGAACTCGAGGAAGCCATTAGCGTATGGAAGAAAACGGAGGCAGCCCTCGTTTTCTCAAGCGGATATGCCGCCGCGATAGGGACCATCAGCGCAATCGTCGGCAAAGGCGACGTGATCCTTATGGATAAGCTCTGTCACGCGTCCCTCATCGACGGCGCCAAGCTCTCAGGAGCGTTAGTGCGAGTATTTCCTCACAACAATCTCGAAAGACTTCGCGCTCTTCTTGAATGGTGTGCAAAAAAACACCCTGAGGCCAAAATGCTGATCCTCACCGAAAGCGTCTTCAGCATGGATGGCGATTGTCCGCCCCTTCTGGAGATTGTCAGACTGAAAGAAAAATACGGTGCATGGCTGTTGTTGGACGAAGCTCACGCAGTCGGCGTCATCGGAGAGAACGGCTGCGGGCTGGCTCACAAACTCAACATCAACGGGCAAATCGAGATTCAACTCGGAACCCTCAGCAAAGCGCTCGGAGGTTGTGGCGGCTATGTCTGCGGATCGAAGCCACTCATTTCTTGGCTGGTTAACAAGGCCAGATCCTTTGTGTATTCAACCGCTCCCTCGCCGTCTTCCGCGGCCGTCTCACTCGCAGCCATTCAGTGGCTTTTTTCTGAACAGGCACGGGACCGGATCTCCCAGCTTTGGGAAAATATTCACCTATTTTCTTCCCTGATGCGTTTCCCACGAAAGAGCGAGAGCGCGATCATTCCGGTGCGGGCTAATTCCACGAGGCTTGCAAGCCAATGGAGCGCGTCGCTTGAGGAGGAGGGCCTTTTCGTTCCGGCAATCAGATACCCAACAGTCGCAAAAGGCACTGAAAGACTGCGGGTTACAATCTCAGCGGTCCACACAAAAGAGCAAATCGAACGACTTGCCACCGGCCTTTTGAGATTAACCGGCTCCCAGCCTGGGCACGTCTGCTAGTAAAAATCAGCTCTGCCGAACCAGCTATTCATCCGGATTTCATTAATCTGACGGGGGGGGCACCCCGCCACAACACCCTTGCTTCGCTCTGCCGTCGCTTGACAATTGGGGCCGACTACGTTTTGCTCACCAACCCGCGTTCTGAAGGAACCGGACGCCAAACGACCTTACTCCAGACTGCGACTCTCAACACTCCTGACCATGGCCATCACAGAAGTTATTCTCACCGAAAAAATCGCGTCATTGGGCGCGGAAGCTGACATCGTCAAAGTACGTCCCGGCTACGCCCGAAATTTTCTCATTCCTCAGGGGAAAGCACTCGAAGTAACACCGAGCACACTACGGCGAATCAATCTGCTGAAAACCAAGCGGGCACAGCGCGAGGCGCAGGAACTCAATGAGGCCGAGGAATTGGCTCGTCGCATCAACAAACTCAAAATCACGGTGGAGCTTGAGACGGGCGAAACTGGAAAAGCCTTCGGCTCAGTGACGGCGACAGACATCGCAGAACGCATTAAGTCGGAATTGGGTGGGAAGACAGAGATTGATAGGCATCGCATCCAGCTCGAACGTCCCATCAAGGAAAGCGGCACGCAGGAGATTGCAATCAAGCTGCACGCAGATGTCACCGCGAAATTCTCGCTGACTGTGAAGAAGAAGGGCGCCGATGAAAATCAACAGGAACAATCGAACGAGGAGAGTTCCGACGAAAGGCCAGCGGGCGGATACAGAGCGAAGGTGAAGGCGAAGCACTCGAAGTAAACCTGCTTTCGGCGTTCCGCGCCCATTAGAAATCCCTCTCAACGGGGGCGGATGAACGTCCGCCCCCGTTTTTTTATGCCTCCAACCACCCAAAAGCGCGGAGAAGCCCGCACTGAAAGAGCGGACCTACTCGCAAAGGCTCTCCTTCAGCCAGACCCACACCGGACGCTGCCGCAGTCACCTGAGGCGGAACTCGGGGTACTCTCGAGCTACCTTCTATCGCCACGTGAGGTGGGCGGAATTTGTGCAGAGAAACGTCTGTCCGCGAAACATTTTCATGTTCCCGCCCACGCTGCAGTATTCGCTGTGGTTGAAGAGATGTGGAACAACAACCAGCCCATCGAGTTCATCACTCTCACACAGACGCTCAGGGACCGACAGCAACTCGACCAAATCGGGGGTCCCGCTTTCATCACCAATCTCTTCACGTACCTGCCAACGGCGGCGAACGTGGGATATTATCTCGATGCCGTCATCGAAAAACACACGCTCCGAGAAATCATCCGAGTTTGCACGGAGTTTGCCTCGCGAGGATACGACGAGCCTGGATCCGTCCAAATACTTTTGGACGAAGTTGAGACCCGCATTTTCGAAATTACCAAGGGACAGATCCAAGACAAAAATTTCGACATGCATTCGGTCGTCATGTCGGCAATCACGTCGATCCAAGATCTCATGGAACGACGCGGCGGAATTTCGGGTCTTTCCACAGGTCTCCTCGAGCTTGATAAAATGACCGATGGTCTGCACGGCTCTGAAATGATCGTCATTGCGGCACGCCCCTCGATGGGAAAGACGGCCCTAGCGATGAACATCGCCGAGCACATCGCGCTGGAATGCAAAAAGGCTGTAGCCGTATTCTCCCTCGAAATGAGCGCTCAGCAGCTCGTGCAGCGTCTCTTATGCTCGCGCGCCAGGGTCAACCTCTCGAAGCTGCGAGACGGATTCATGAACCACCGAGACTTTCCAGCACTTACCGCTGCAGGTTCAATTTTGTCGGAGAGCAAAATGTTCATCGACGACACTGCCGGACTCAGCATCTTGGAGCTCCGAGCCAAAGCTCGCCGACTTAAAAGCCAGCATGATATTCAGGCGATCTTCATCGACTACATTCAGCTTCTTCGTTCAACCACCCGCCGCGCGCAGGATAATCGCCAGCTAGAGATCGCTGAAATCTCTAACGGTATCAAAGCGCTTGCAAAGGAGTTAAACATACCAATCGTGGTTCTTGCCCAGCTTAACCGTAATCCGGAAAGCAGAACGGGGGACTCAAAGGGACGTCCGCGACTGAGCGACCTACGTGAATCCGGCAGCATCGAACAAGACGCCGATGTTGTGGGACTCCTCGTGCGCGAGGAGTACTACGCGGACAACGACGAGGAACGTAAGGAATCTTCAGGCAAAGCGACCCTGATTATTGCCAAGCAACGTAACGGACCCGTCGGGGATGTTCCTCTCACGTTTCTCAAGGAGTACACGCGATTTGAGGCGCGCGCGGAGAAGGAAGACCCCGAATAACCTGAGAAACTTCCGCAGTAGCGCCAAGAATCTTTGTTTCAAAAAACAAATTTGTTTCCCGCTGACGAATAATGCGTTCGGCAACGGATTTGCAAGGTAACCGCCGAAGTAAACCGGCCCTCCCGATGGCGCATCCGCTCCGCCCCCCGTCAGGAAGAGCCTTATCTGTGATTTTTGCCATCGGGTTCGCGCTTGCTACCCGTGTGATGAAACGATGACCGAGGGGCACAAGTTCTACAGTTGCGCGAAACCGCCGAAGCCCTCATGATCTTGCTCTCTCGATCAGGAGCCGAGGTGGCGAAATTGGCAGACGCACCAGACTTAGGATCTGGCGCCGCAAGGCATAGGGGTTCAAGTCCCCTCCTCGGCACTTCTTTCACGAGAGACGATCAACAGACTACCGAGAGACTGGAGGCCGGCATCACATTGGCGCCACCGGATCTAACCCCTGAAACGGTCTCGCTACCGAGCACCAGATTGCAGGAACCTGATGTCAAGCGAGTCAACTCAATTGGGTTTTATCAAGATTGTCGAATCGGCGCGTTTTCGGACTCAACTCGCTGAACATGTTGATGTATGAATGATTTTGCGATGCACTAAACTGGGGGCAGTCTGCTAGTCTTTCCATCCTTTCATTTTCACCAAATCAGTCGGCGCAGTATGCAACAGTTCAATTACAATCCCGACGGTCTCATTCCAGCGATCGTCCAAGATGCCACTTCCAAGCGGGTACTGATGATGGCGTGGATGAATCAGCACTCGATCGAAAACACGATCAAGACCGGGCTCATGCACTACTGGAGTCGTTCGCGCCAAAAATACTGGCTGAAAGGCGAGACCAGTGGCCACACTCAGCGGGTTATCCGCTGGCACGTTGACTGTGATCAAGACACGCTGCTCTTCGAAGTAGAGCAATCGGGAGGCGCTTGCCACACCGGACACATTTCCTGCTTCTTTCAAGAACTCGACGCCACCGGAGCGCTCTTGGAAATCCAGGAGACACGGGTGTTCGATCCCGACAAAGCATACTCGAAATCATAGATCTTTTGCTGGGCACATCTACTCTGACGGGATTCCTTCAAATGTCTCACTTATCGCTCTCCCCATCACTCGAGCAATTCCGGTCGCTCGCGAATCGGGGCAAACTAATCCCCGTCTGGACAGATCTCATTGCAGACGCCGAGACTCCCGTGTCGGCATTTCAAAAACTGGACTCCGGTGGTTACAGCTTCCTTCTTGAATCGGCCGAAAAAAGCACGACTGCAGGGAGATATTCATTCGTGGGAGCGGACCCCCGGATGCTTCTTGAGAGCCGCGGTCACAAGATTCGCATCACAGAGAACGGAGTTTCGCGCGAATACGAGACTTCAGCAGACCCCCTAGCAGAACTTGAGAGGTTGATGGCCTCTTTCTGTTGGGTGAAACCCGACAACATTAGCGACGGCGATGGCCCCCAATTCAGCGGGGGTGCCGTTGGGTTTCTTTCATACAACGCTGTTCATTTTTTTGAACCATCGGTGGAGCGCGTCCAATCCGATCCGCTTGATCTACCTGAGTCCGTTTTTTTCCTCAGCGACACCGTGCTGATTTTTGATCATCACACAAAACGCATGCGCATTTTGGTCAACGCGCCGGTTGAATCACCGGACTCGGCGGCGGCGGCTTACCAAGAAGCGAGCGAACGGATCCGCGAAATTCTGTCCATTCTTTCCCGCCCGATATCTCTTCCTCTACTGCCGATACCAACATCTCCCATCGAACCGGCAGAGGCTCGCTCTAACACGACGAGAGAGGAATACCTTGCGATGGTGAGAAAAAGTCAGGAGTACATCCATGCTGGTGACATCTTTCAGATCGTCCCCTCGCAGCGTTTTGAAACGGAATACACGGGCGACCCGCTGACCCTTTACCGGACGCTCAGGGATGTAAACCCCTCCCCTTACATGTTTTGCCTGAAGTTTGCATCCGGATTTTCGCTGGTCGGCTCCTCGCCCGAGGTTCACGTCCGCGCAACCGATGGACATGTTGAAATCCGCCCCATCGCAGGCACAAAACGACGTGGGGCAACGATTGAGGAAGATGAAGCGAACGCGAATGCCCTGCTTTCAGATCCAAAAGAGAGGGC